>DATHIT010000301.1:0-6733 GCA_035489915.1 Pseudonocardia sp.
TTGTCGGTCTCGGCCAGGTCGGCCAGCGCCCGGGCCCGCTTCGCGTACTTCCAGTTCGCCAGCTGGCCAATGGTCTTGATGCCGAACTCGGCGAGCTTCTCGTCATGCGCGGGGGTGAGCCCCTCCAGCGCCGAAGGCGGCGCGGCGAGAATCTCGTCCGCCGTCTTGTCTTCCCACGCCTTGTCCACCAGCTTGCCGAAGTTCACTGCCGGGTCCTTTCGGTACGGATCTGGGACGCCGGCAGCATTGTCCCTAGCGCGCCGTCCCGCAACGCCGCCGCGCGGCACGCGCACAGTGTTCACCCGCCAGCGCGGCGGGGCCGCTCGTTCGGATCAGGCGGGTAGCCGGACCACCGCGGCGGCCCGGCCGAGCACCGCCTTGCCGTCGAACTTGGCTGAGATGTCCACCCGGGCGGTGCGCGCTCCGTCGTCCGCGACCGAGATCGACTTGACCGTGCCGGTCAGCTCGAGGACAGCTCCGAGCGTGGGATCGTCCACGCCGTCCACCACATCCGGCACCGGCACGGGGCGGGTGAATCGGGCCTGGTAGGACAGCACGGCTCCGGGATCGCCGAGCCACTCGGTGACCAACCGGCCGCCCAACGCCATGGTGAGCATGCCGTGCGCCACCACGCCGGGCAGCTCGACCGATTCGGCGACCCGGTCATTCCAGTGGATCGGGTTGAAGTCGCCGGATGCGCCGGCGTAGCGGATCAGGTCCGTCCGGGTCAGCCGCACGGACAGCGACGGCAGCTCGCTGCCCTCGACGATGTCCGTGAGATCGGTCCGTGCTCGCTCGCTGCCCGCTGTGGCGCTCATCCCGCGTCCTCCTGGCTCAGCAGCAGCGCCTCGGTGGCACAGACCGGCTCGCCATCGATGGTGGACACCGCGCAGTGCAGGGTCAGCATGTGGGTGCCGGCACGGGTGCGCAGGCCGTCCACCCGGACCACGGTGACCAACTCGTCGCCGGCGTGGATCGGGCGCTGGAACTCGATCTTCTGATCGCCGTGCACGGTGCCCTCGAACCGCCAGCCGAATCCGGGATCGCGCAGAAACAGCTCGATCCGGGGCATGGTGAACACCACCGGGAAGCTGGGCGGGGCGACCAGGTCGGGATACCCCGCGGCACGCGCCGCCTCGACGTCGTGGCACAGCGGGCTGCGCTCACCGACCGCCGTGGCGAACTCGCGAATGCGCTCCCGCCCAACCTGGTACGGCGGCGAAGGCGGGAGCGTGCGACCTACGTAGGACTCGTCGACCACCCGGGTCAGCGGGTCTCGCGGTGCGCCCGGTGGACCTTGCAGTTCGGGCAGTACTTCTTCAGGGTCATCCGGTCCGGGTCGTTACGCCGGTTCTTCTTGGTGATGTAGTTGCGGTGCTTGCACACCTCGCACGCCATTGTGATTTTCGGACGAACGTCGGTGGCGGCCACTTGAATCTCCTGCTCACATCATGTCGGTTGGCACTGGTAGCGGTGGCCGGACTTGAACCGGCGACACAGCGATTATGAGCCGCTTGCTCTACCGACTGAGCTACACCGCTGTACAGGTCACACTTTCCCCGGGCACCCGAAGGTGTCGAGCCCCTTTACGGAATCGAACCGTAGACCTTCTCCTTACCATGGAGACGCTCTGCCGACTGAGCTAAAGGGGCGGGTCAGCTGCCCGGGGAGGAACCCCCGCGAAGCCCCAACGATGCTACACAACGCGCGGGGCCAGCACGAAATCGGACCCCCAGCACCGATCGGACAGCGCGCGTTCACCCATCCTTCACGTCGGATGGCCTGACACCGTGACGAACGCCTGGTGGATTTGCAGCCATGACGCGATCGTTGAACCCACCAGGCGAAACCCCGGACGTCGGGATACCGGCCGCCCTGGCCGCACAGATGAGCATCGGCGAGCAGAACGACTGGCTGCGCGGGTTCCTGAAGGCCCGCCCAGTGAGCCGACGCAGCGCGCTGCGCGGGGCGGTCGGGGCGCTGGCCGGGTTGGGCGTGGTGGGCGGGATCGGCTCGGTGTTGGCCGCCTGCGGTTCGCCGAGCACCGGCGGCACGGTCGCCGGCGCGCCGGCGCCGTTGGCACTGAGTGGGCGGCACCTGTCCTTCGGCGCGGACCCGACGCGGCAGATGGCCATTGGCGGCGAGCTCACCGCGAAACCCAGTGGCCAGGTCCTGATCGACATCGGCACCGACGCGAACTACGGCAGCACCATCGCGGCCGAGGTACGCGAGCTGATCAGCCACGTGCCGCAGCAGGACGGCTCGATCCGGTCGGCCGACCAGTTCTTCGTGCACGGGCTGGCCGACCAGCTCAGCGCCGGCCAGCGCTACCACTACCGGTTCCGGCTGCCGGGCGGCGGGACCACCCCGGATTCGGTGTTCAGCACCGCGCCGACCGGGCGTGCCCCGTTCACCTTCACCGCGTTCGGCGACCAGGGGGTGAACGGGCCGACCACGGTCATCGAGGCGTTCACCGACGACTACTACAAGCCGGACGACAGCCGGCGCACGCCGCAGCCGGCCTCCTCGCTGGTCGCCATGATCGCCAAGCGGCAGCCGGCGTTCCACCTGCTCGCCGGGGACATCTGTTACGCCGACCCGACCGGCTACGGCAAGCCGGTCAAGAACACCGTGCCGGCTCCCGCGACCAGCACCGGCTTCGACAACTTCGACCCGACCACCTGGACCGCGTACTTCCACAGCATCGAGTCCACCGCCGCCACCACTCCGTGGATGTTCGCCACCGGCAACCACGACATGGAAGCGGTCTACGACGACAACAAGGTGCCGGGCGCCACGCACGGCTACGGTGGCCACGCGGCCCGGCTGGACCTGCCGAAGAACGGTCCCAGCAACTGCCCGTCGGTGTACACCTTCAAGTACTCCAACGTGGGCGTGGTGAGCCTGGACGGGAACGACCTGTCCACCGAGATCCCCACCAACGCCGGCTACAGCGGCGGGGCGCAGGTCAGCTGGGCGCGGCAGACGCTCAGCGCGCTGCGGGCCGACCCGAACATCGACTTCATCGTGGTGTTCCACCACCACTGCGCCTACGCGACCAGCGCCTCGCACGCCTCCGACGGCGGGGTGCGTTCGCTGATGTCCCCGCTGTACGACGAGTTCAGCGTGGACCTGGTGGTGCAGGGCCACAATCACCAGTACGAGCGGACCAACCCGATCAAGGCCGGCCGCACCGGGCGGCAGGCTCCGGACGGCGCCACCGTGCACCCGCTCGCCGACGGCACCACCTACATCTGCGTCGGCTCCGGCGGGCGGCCCCGCTACACCTGGCAGCCCGGCGAGACGGACCGCTACCGGGGCAGCACCGGGCCGGACAGCGGCACCCAGGTCACCAGCTACATCGCCCAGGCCGGCAGCGTCAAGCAGCCCGAGCAGGTGGACTGGTCGCAGGCCCGCTACCTGGACTACGCCGTGCTCTCGGTGGACGTCGCCCCCGGCCAGCCCGGCGCGGAGTCCACCATGACCGTGCGGGCGATCAGCGACACCGGCCAGGAGATCGACGCGGTGACCCTGGCCCGCACCGCCGGAGCCGGCGCGCCGAAACCGAACGCGCTGGGCACCTGGGGCCGCACCTCGAGCGGACTGTCCATACCCGCGTAGGCAAGGCTGGTGAGTGGTTAGCGTTGCTATAGCAACGCTAACCACTCACAGGTCCTGACATCCACCGCCCGCAGAGCTACCGTCAGCCCATGTCCGACCGCGAGGGTCCGCCGACGGGCACCGAGCCGGCACCCCTCGACCCGGCTGGACCTCGGGACACGCCAGTGCCGGCGGTGGACCCGGAGGGGCTCGGCGGGTTCGACGAGGAGCGGCCGTCCCGGTCGCTGTCCGGCCGGACCAGGCTCGCGGTGGACACGGTGGCCGCCCTGGTCGCGGCGTTCGCGTTGTACCAGGTGTTCTTCCCGCTGGCCCCAGGTCGGCAGTTCTCGCTGATCCTCTTCCTGGCCTGCGTGCTGCCGCTGGTGTTCGTCTGCTACCGCTCCGGGCTGCCGTCCCGCCGGCACCCGGATCGGCCGGACAATCCCGGGCCGGCCGACTGGGTACTCGCCGCGGTCGCGCTGGCGGTCAGCCTGTATCCGCTGCTGCCGGTGCCGGTGGGGGACGGCGGCGGTGGGTTCAATGCCTTCCTGGATCGGCAGGGGCTGCTGGCCGGCACGGACGTGATCGCCGGGGCGGTGCTGCTGGTGCTGGTCCTGGAGGCCTGCCGGCGGACCACCGGCTGGGCGCTGCCGGGAGCCTGTCTGCTCGCCCTCGGCTACTCCTACTACGGCGGGTTCCTGCCGCAGAACTGGTCGATCGCGCACCAGGGACTGAACCTCGACGAGATCATCAACGGGCTCTACAACGACGCGTCCGGCTTCTACGGGGTGCCGCTCGCGGTGGCGGCCAGCTACATCCTGCTGTTCGCCATCTACGCCGCCGTGCTGGACCTGTCCGGGGCCGGCCGGTTCTTCATCGAGCTGTCCTTCGCCGCGTTCGGCCGCTCCCGCACCGCGCCGGGCCGGACCGTCGCGCTGTCCGGCTTCCTGCTCGGCACGGTGTCCGGGTCCGGGGCGGCGACCACGGTCAGCCTCGGCTCGGTGTGCTGGCCGATCCTGCGCCGGGCCGGCTATCCAGCGGAGAACGCCGGCGGGGTGCTGGCCGCCGCGGGGGTTGGCGCGATCCTCTCCCCGCCCACGCTCGGCGCGGCGGCGTTCATCATCGCCGAGTACCTACGGGTCTCCTACCTGCAGGTACTGCTCTGGGCAGTGCTCCCCACGGTGCTCTACTACCTGGGCATCGTGCTCGCGGTGGAGATCGACGCGCGCCGCTACGGCACCCGCGCGGTGGAGATGCGCACGCCGCCGGCCTGGCGGCTGCTCGCCCGGTACGGCTACCACCTGATCTCCCTGGTGGTGATCGTCGTCTTCCTGGCGCTGGACATCCCGGCGTTCGCCGCCGTGGTGTACGCGATCGGCATCCAGCTGGTGCTCTCCTTCCTGGACCGGCGCAACGCGCTCACCCCGACCCGGCTGTTCCACGCGCTGGCCAATGGACTGCGCAGCGTGCTCGCCGTCGCCGCGGTCTGCGCGGCGGCCGGGGTGATCACCTCCACGATCACCAAGACCGGGCTGGGCCTGCAGATGGCCTCGATCCTGGTGGGTACCGCGCGGGCGATCACCGAGCATCCGATCGGGGTGCTGGTGGTCACCTCGGTACTGGCCGCGCTGGCCATCGCGGTGCTCGGGCTGGCGGTGCCGGTGACCGCGTCGTTCATCATCGCCTGGGTGATCATCGCCCCGTCGCTGACCGACCTCGGGGTGGCCGCGCCCGAAGCGGCCATGTTCATCTTCTACTTCGCGGTGCTCTCCGAGGTAACCCCGCCGACCGCGCTCGCCGCCGTGGCCGCCGCCGCGATCACCGGCGGGCGGGTGTTGCCGACCATGTGGCAGACCGCCAAGTACACCCTGCCGGCCTTCCTGGTGCCGTTCGCCTTCGTGCTCACCGACAACGGCGCGGCGCTGCTCACCGAGGGTCCCGCGCTGACCATCCTGTGGACAGCCGTGGTGGCCGGCCTGGCGGTCGCCGCGTTGGCGGTGGTCACCGGCGGCTGGATGATCGACCGGGCCGGACCGGTGGAGCGGGTGCTGTGCCTGCCGGCCGCGCTGCTGCTGCTCTACCTGGCGCCGGCCACCATCGCGGTCGGCATCGCGCTGCTGGCCGCCGCGCTCGCGGTCCACCTGTTGTTGCGTTCCAGGGACCGCCGACAACCCAGCCGACAACCCAGCCGACAACCCAAGGAGGCGTTGTAGGTGCCAACCTCACGTGTACTGCTGGCGATGCTGCTCACCGCGGCGCTGGCCGGACTGGCCGGATGCGGTGGTCGCCAGGCGAGCGCACCGGCTCCGTCCGGCGCGGCCGGCGGCTCGGGCTGCGAGGTCCAGAACGACACCCGGCTGAGCATCGCGACCGGCAATACCGGCGGGGTGTACTACGTGCTGGGCGGCCGCTTCGGCGAGCTGGTCACCCAGGCCACCGGCGGGAAGCTGAAGGCCACCGCCGCCGAGACCGGCGGTTCGGTGCAGAACATCCAGCAGCTGGGCGCCGGCACCCACCAGGTCGCCATGTCACTGGCGGACAGCGCCACCGACGCGCTCAACGGCAAGGGTCCGTTCGAGGGCAAGCCGCAGCAGATCGCGGCGCTCGGCCAGATGTACCCCAACTACACCCAGCTGGTGGCGCGCACCGACGCCGGCATCAACTCGGTCGCCGACCTGCGCGGCAAGCGGGTCTCCACCGGCTCGCCGAGGTCGGGCACCGAGTTGCTCGCCAATCGGGTGCTGGAGGCCGCCGGGCTGAACCCGGAAACGGACGTGGCGGCCCAGCGGCTGGATCTCGGGACCAGCGTGGACGGCATGAAGGGCGGCACCGTGGACGCACTGTTCTTCTCCGGCGGGCTGCCCACGCCGAACATCACCGACCTGTTCACCTCGATGGGCGCGCGCGCGAAGCTGGTGGACATGTCGGCGCTGCTGGACACCATGCGACGCACCAACCCGGTGTACGACGTGGCCACCATCCCCGGTAGCACCTACCCCGGTGCGCGGGACACCCCGACCATCGTGGCGCCCAACCTGATCCTGGTGCCCACCAGCATGGATCCGGCGGTGGCATGTGTGCTGACCAGGACGTTCTACGAGCGCCTCCCCGAACTCGCCGTCGCGAACCCCTC
>DATHIT010000302.1:0-19214 GCA_035489915.1 Pseudonocardia sp.
TGTTCCACTGGATAAATCCGGTTGGCCCGATCTGGGCGTTGATCACCCCGGAGTTGCCAGGCCAGTGCCGTTCCTGTCTGGACACCGAGCGCACCTTCACCCGCATCACAGCCAAACCCGCATCCACGGATTCGCGCGACGGGGAAAGGGAGCTCTCCGACATACTCACATTGCGGCAGCGGGGTCTGACATTTTCTGACGCTCACTGGAACCTGGTCACGTAAGTTTTCCCGAAATATTTTGGGCGCCTCGCCTGCCGTCCCCGACCAGGGTCCCCGACCCCAGAAACAAATGGCGGAAGCCAGACTGTGGTAACTGGCTGTTCTCCCGTCCAAAGCATCTTTTCTCAATGACCAGCAATCCCAGAGCGACGGATACGGCGGTCAACCAGAACGGACGCCTACCAGAGTGCGCGGCCGGTCCTGGCATGGGTCGTCGGGGTCGGCCCCTACACTGCCGCCATGCTGGCCGAGATGCGGATCCAGGGCCTTGGTGTCATCGACGACGCCACGCTCGAGCCGCACCGTGGGCTGACCGTGCTCACCGGGGAAACCGGGGCGGGCAAGACCATGGTGGTCACCGGCCTGACGCTGCTCGGCGGTGGCCGGGCCGAGTCCTCCCGGGTTGCCGAGGGCGCCGGCCGGGCGCTGGTGGAGGGGCGGTTCGAGGCCGGCGCACCGGCGCTGCGCATCGCCGAGGAGGTCGGCGCGGAGGTCGACGAGGACGGCACCTTGATCGCGGTGCGCACCATCAACGCCGACGGGCGGTCCCGGGCGCACCTGGGCGGCCGATCGGTGCCGGTCGGCGTGCTGGCCCGGCTGGCCGAGTCGGTCCTCGCGGTGCACGGGCAGAACGATCAGCTGCGGCTGCTGCGTCCGGTCGAGCAGCGCGCCGTGCTGGACCGCTTCGCCGGCGACGCGGTGGCCGTCCCGCTCGAGCGGTACCGCGCGGTGCGCGGCGACTGGCGCGAGGCGTGCGCGGAGCTGGTCGAGCGCCGGGACGGGGCCCGCCAGCTGGCCCGCGAGGCTGACCTGCTGCGCCACGGGCTGGCCGAGATCGCCTCGGTCAACCCCCAGCCGGGGGAGGACACCGCGCTGGTGGCGGAGGCCCGTCGGCTGGCCGCCGCGGACGACCTGCGCTCCGCCGCCGGGGGCGCGCGGCTGGCGCTGGCCGGCGGGGACGGTGCCGATGTCTCCGACGGCGCCGAGCAGCCCGGCGCGCTCGGGCTGGTCGGGGAGGCGCGGCGGCTGCTGGCCGGCTCGGGCGATCCGGCGTTGGAGGGGTTGGAACCCAGGCTGGCCGAGATGTCGATGTTGCTCGACGATGTGGCCGGGGAGCTCACCGGTTTCCTCGACGCGCTGGACGCCGACCCGGAGCGGCTGCAGTCGGTGCTGGTGCGGCAGGCCGAGCTGCGCGCCCTCACCCGCAAGTACGCCGCCGACAGCGACGGCGTGCTGCTCTGGGCCGAGCAGGCCAACACCCGGCTGGCCGGGATCGACACCAGCGACGAGGCGATCGCCGCGCTGCAGGCCCGCCGCGACAAGTTGGCCACCGAGCTGGCTCGGCACGCGGAGGCGGTCTCGGCGGCGCGGCGGGAGGCCGCCACCCGGCTGGCGGCGGCGGTCACCGAGGAACTCACCGGGTTGGCCATGCCGGACGCCCGGCTGCTCGTCCAGCTGAGCCGCCGCGAGCTGGGTGAGCCCGGCACCGACGGCGTCGGCGTGGAGCTGGGCCGCCGTTGGGTGGCCGCTGGTCCCGACGGGGTGGACGAGGTGGAGGTCCGGCTGGTGCCGCACGCCGGGTCCGGGCCGGTGCCGCTGCACAAGGGCGCTTCCGGCGGTGAGCTGTCCCGGGTGATGCTCGCGCTGGAGGTCGTACTGGCCGATGCCGATCCGGTGCCCACGATGGTGTTCGACGAGGTGGACGCCGGGGTGGGTGGTCGGGCCGCCGTGGAGATCGGGCGCCGGCTGGCTCGGCTGGCGGTGTCTCACCAGGTGATCGTGGTGACACACTTGCCGCAGGTGGCGGCCTACGCCGATCGGCACGTGGTGGTGGACAAGCGCGGCGCCGCGTCGAACGGCGTCACCCGGGGCAGGGTGCGCACGCTGGACGAGACGGACCGCATCGTCGAGCTGGCCCGGATGCTGGCCGGATTGGATGACACCAGCACCGGGCGGGCGCACGCCGAGGAGCTACTGGCCACAGCAACCCGGGAGAAGTCGACCAGCCGGGCCGCGGCCGCACGCTGACCGGAACGGAGGGCTGGTATGGCGTTGGCGGAGAACCTCATTCAGCGGGTCAACATCGGCGACTCGCTGACCCGCGCCACCGCCGCCCGCCCCGGCCAGCTCGCCGTGGTGGACGGCGACCGGCGGTGGACCTACTCGGGGTTCAACAAGCGGGTGAATCGTGTCGCGCACGGACTCGCCGGGCTCGGCTACACCAGAGGCGATGCCCTCGGGCTGGCGTCCGGCAACAGCGCCGAGTTCCTCGCCGTCTACTACGCGTGCGCCAAGCTGGGCGTGGTCTGCGTGCCGATCAACCTCAGTTGGCGTCCGGAAGAGGCGGCCTACGTGCTCGGACACTCCCAGGCGCGCGGCCTGGTGGTGGAGAGTCAGCTGGTCGGGCTGATGACCGACGCGGTCGCTAAGGTGTCCGACGTCGCGGACGTGGTCGTGGCGCCCGGGACCGGCGCCGAATACCGAACCGAGCCGGCCGGGCGGCGGTGGACCACGTTGGACGAGCTGGCCGCCGACCGGGACGCCGAGCCCGAGTTCCTGGTCGCCGACCGCGACCCGCTGAGCTACCTCTACACCTCCGGCACCACGTCCTTCCCTAAGGGCGTGGTCGGCTCGCACCTGGCGATCTACCTCGAGTCGATGTCCAGCGCGCTGGACTCCGGGTGGAACCGGACGGACCGGTTCGCCGCGATGATGCCGATGTTCCACACCGCGCAGCTCAACGCCTTCTGCACACCGGCGGTTCTGGTCGGAGCGACCGTCCACGTGCTGCGCGGGTTCGACCCGGTCGCGCTACTGGAGCTGATCGAACGCGAGCGGATCACGCAGGTGTTCGGTCTGCCGATGATGTACCGGGCGATGCTCGACCACCCGTCGTTCGCCGAGCGCGATCTGTCCAGCTTGCGCCGCTGCGTGTACGCGATGGCGCCGATGCCCGACGCGCTGATCCGGGCCTGCCTGGACGGGTTCGGCTGCGAGTTCGCCCTGCTGTTCGGCCAGACCGAGATGAGCCCGGTCACCACGCTGTTCCGCCCTGAGCACCAGCTGAGTCACATCGGGGCGGTCGGCACGCCGATCACCGGGGTGCAGGTGGCGATCATGGATCCGGATGGCGAGCTGTTGCCGCCGGGCCAGCAGGGCGAGATCGTCTACCGAGGGCCTTCGACGATGAGCGGCTATCTGAGCAACCCGGAGGCCACCCGGGAGGCCTTCGCGCACGGTTGGTTCCACTCCGGCGACATCGGTCATTTCGGCGAGGACGGCGTGCTCTGGTTCGCCGACCGGTACAAGGACGTGATCAAGACCGGTGGCGAGAACGTGGCCTCGATCGAGGTGGAGAAGGCGGTCTACGCCGCCGAGCCGCGAGTCGCGGAGGTCGTCGTGGTCGGGCTTCCGCACGAGCGGTGGAGCGAGGCGATCACCGCGGTCGTGGTGCCGAAGCCGGGGGAGACCCTGGACGGGGCCGAGCTGATCACCCTGCTCAAAGACCGGCTCGATGGCTACAAGGTGCCGAAGTCGGTCATCATCACCGACGAGCTACCCCGCACGTCCACCGGCAAGATCCAGAAGAACGTCGTCCGCGAGCGGTACCAGGCGCACTACACAAGCTGAGCCGTGCGCAGACGCGTCAGCTGAGGAACTGGCGCCCCGATCGGGTGATGGAATCGCGACTCGCGGGAGCGAAATCCCGCTGGTGCGGTGAAGCTCTTGACACCATCGCGCTATGAAGAAGCCCGGCTTGCTCTCTGCCGTCACTCTGCGAGACCGCCGTGAGTTGCCGGGGTTGTCCGGCGTGGCCAGGGTGGACCGCGACACCGACGCGCTGCTGCGCCGGGTCGGCGCGCACGAGATCGCCGTGCTGGACCAGATCGACCTGGACCGGACCACCGCCGACGCGCTGATCGCCGTCGGGGTCCGCGCGGTGGTCAACGCATCGCCGTCGATCTCCGGACGTTTTCCCAACTTAGGCCCCGAAGCGCTGCTCGCGGCCGGCATCCCGCTGGTCGACGCCGTCGGGGACGACGTGTTCCGGCGGGTGCGGGACGGCTCGAAGCTGCGGCTCTATGACGGCGGCGTGTTCCTGGGCGAGCATCTGGTGGCCGAGGGCGTACCGCAGTCCGAGGACTCGGTGGCCGACGCGATGGAGGGCGCCAAGCGAGGGCTGGCCAACCAGCTGGAGGCGTTCTCCGCGAACACCATCGAGTTCATGCACCAGGACCGGGCGCTGCTGCTGGACGGCGTCGGCGTGCCTGACGTGCGGGTGCCGCTGGAGGGTCACCACGTGGTGGTGGTGGCCGGCGGCACCGACCACGCCGCCGACCTGGCCGGTCTGCGGCGCTACATCAAGGAGTACCACCCGGTGCTGGTCGGCGTGGGAGCCGGCGCGGATGCGCTCTGGGAAGGCGGATACCGCCCTGACCTGATCGTGGGTGACCCGGCCGATGTCTCCGACCGGGCGCTGACCTGCGGCGCCGACGTGGTGGTTCCGGCCTTCGCGGACGGCCACGCGCCGGGGCTGCTGCGGGTGCAGGACCTGGGCGCCAGCGCGGTGACCTTCCCCGCGTCCGGCAACCCGGAGGACCTCGCGCTGCTGCTGGCCCACCACCACGGCGCGGCGCTGATCATCACGGTGGGCTTCCAGGCGTCCCTGGCGGAGTTCCTCGACCGCGGCCGCTCGAGCAGCAACGCCTCCACCTTCCTGACCCGGCTGCGGGTGGGCAATCTGCTGGTGGACGGCAAGGCGGTGGCCGCGCTGTACCGCAGCCCGGTGTCCGCCGGTGCGGTCCTGGTGCTGGTTGGCGCGGTGCTGCTGGCCACGTTGACCGCGCTGCTGGTCTCCGACGCCGGGCCGGCGCTGCTCGGCTATCTGGAACGGGTCATGTCCTGGGTAACGCACTCCGTGGGCGGGTGGTGATAGGTGGTAACCCTGCGCTATCACCTCGTCTCGCTGGTGGCGGTGTTCCTGGCGCTGGCCCTGGGCATCGCCCTCGGCTCCACCAGCGTGAGCCAGCGGCTGCTGTCCGTGGTCGCCGGCGACCGGGACAACCTCACCCAGCAGATCGACCAGCTGACCGCCCAGCGCGGCGACCTGGAGGCCAGCCAGCGCGCCGCCAACTCCTTCGCCGCGTCGGTGGCGCCCGCCGTGGTGAGCGGGCAGCTGGACCAGCGGAAGGTGGTCCTGGTGCTCGCGTCGGACGCCGACCCGGCCGACCGGGACGCGGTGCGCGAACTCATCAGCCACGCCGGCGGCACCATCACCGGTGAGCTGGATCTCACCGACGCCATCGTGGACCCGGCCAGGGCGGACCAGATCCGCGACCTGACCACCCGGCTGTTGCCCGCCGGCGCGCAGCTGCCCAGCGCCACCGACGCCGGCGGCCTGGCCGGCGGGCTGCTCGGCAGCGTGCTGCTGCTGCGCGGCCAGAACGGCCAGAACGGCCAGAACGGCCAGAACGGCCAGGCCGCGCCGGACCAGGCGGGCGCCGCGCTGGCCGGGCTGACCGAGGCGGGCTTCATCCGACCCGGCCCCCGGCCGGCACCCGCGCAGCTCGCGGTCATCCTCACCGGCGGCGCGCAGGCCGGCCAGGACGCCGCCGAGCGGGCCGCCACGCTGGCCCGGCTGGCTACCGAGCTGGACCACGCCGGCAGTGGCGCGGTGCTCGCCGGGCGCTCCGGCGCGGCGGACGCCACCGGGGCGGTCGGGGTGGTCCGGGCGGACACCTCAACTTCTTCCGCGCTGTCCACCGTCGACGATGTGCAGACCTCGATGGGACGCGTCGCTACCGTGCTTGCGCTGCGCGAACAGGCCCAGGGACGGGCCGGTCGGTACGGGGACGCGGCCAACGCTCAGGCGGCAATCCCAGGCGGATCGGCGGGTTAAGTCGTCGCTGGGCCCGCCGCGGTGTTACCGTGAGTGTCCGTGCAGACCCGCGCTACCAGGCATGTCTTTGTCACCGGCGGTGTGGCTTCCTCGCTCGGCAAGGGGTTGACCGCCTCCAGTCTCGGCCAGTTGCTGACCGCCCGTGGTCTACGGGTGATCATGCAGAAGCTGGACCCTTACCTCAATGTCGATCCCGGCACGATGAATCCGTTCCAACATGGCGAGGTGTTCGTCACCGAGGACGGCGCCGAGACCGACCTGGACATCGGCCACTACGAGCGGTTCCTGGACCGCGATCTGTTCGGGCGGGCGAACGTCACCACCGGGCAGATCTACTCCAGTGTGATCGCCAAGGAGCGGCGCGGTGAGTATCTGGGCGACACCGTCCAGGTCATCCCGCACATCACCAACGAGATCAAAGACCGGATCCTCGCGATGGGCGCGCCGGACAGCTCCGGCGCGGTGCCCGACGTAGTGATCACCGAGGTCGGCGGCACCGTTGGCGACATCGAGTCGCTGCCCTTCCTGGAGGCGGTCCGCCAGGTGCGCCACGACGTGGGGCGGGACAACTGCTTCTTCCTGCACGTCTCCCTGGTGCCCTACCTGGCACCGTCCGGCGAGCTGAAGACCAAGCCCACCCAGCACTCGGTTGCCGCGCTGCGCAACATCGGTATCCAGCCGGACGCCCTGGTGCTGCGCGCTGACCGGGAGATCCCGGACGGGATGAAACGCAAGATCAGCCTGATGTGCGACGTGGAGACCGACGGGGTGGTGGCCGCGCCGGACGCGCCGTCCATCTACGACATCCCCAAGGTGCTGCACACCGAGGGGCTGGACGCCTACGTGGTGCGCCGGCTCGGGCTGCCGTTCCGGGACGTGGACTGGACGGTCTGGGGCGACCTGCTGGACCGGGTGCACCACCCGAAGGAGACCGTGCGCATCGCGCTGGTCGGCAAGTACGTGGACCTGCCGGACGCCTACCTCTCGGTGACCGAGGCGCTGCGTGCCGGCGGCTTCGCGCACCGGGCGAAGGTGGAGGTCGTCTGGGTGACCTCGGACGACTGTGAGGCGTCCGGCGCGGCCACCGCGCTGGCCGGGGTGGACGGCGTGCTGATCCCCGGCGGCTTCGGCATCCGGGGTATCGAGGGCAAGATCGGCGCGATCCGGTACGCCCGGCAGAACGGCATCCCGGTGCTCGGCCTGTGCCTGGGGCTGCAGTGCATGGTGATCGAGGTGGCCCGGTCGCTGGCCGGGTTGGACGGGGCGAGCTCCGCCGAGTTCAACCCGGACACCCCGCACGCGGTGATCTCCACCATGCCCGACCAGGAGGACGTGGTGGCCGGCGAGCGGGACATGGGCGGCACCATGCGGCTGGGCGCCTACCCGGCGGTGCTGGCCGAGGGCACGGTGACCGCGCGGGCCTACGGCGGCACCCAGGTCTCCGAGCGGCACCGGCACCGCTACGAGGTGGCCAACCAGTACCGGGACAAGCTGGCCGAGGCCGGGCTGGTGGTGTCCGGGACCTCGCCGGACGGGCGGCTGGTGGAGTTCGTGGAGCTGCCCGCCGAGACGCACCCGTTTTTTGTCGGCACCCAGGCGCACCCGGAGCTGAAGAGCCGCCCGACCCGGCCGCATCCGCTGTTCAAGGCGTTCGTGGCCGCCGCGCTGCGCTATCGGGCCGCCGACCGGCTGCCGGTGGAGTTGCCCAGCCTCGAGCCGGAGCGGGCCGGGGTCCGCCGGTGACCCCGCCCTCGGCGGCGCCGGAACCGGTCCGCCACGCGTTCCCGGTCCGGGAGTCCCGGCGGATCTACCGGGGCCGGGTGATGGCGTTGCGAGCCGACCAGGTGGAGATGCCCGGCGGGCGGGTGGCCACCCGGGAGATCGTCGAGCACCCCGGCGCGGTGGCCATCGCGGCGGTGGACGAGCAGGACCGGCTGGCGGTGATCGAGCAGTACCGGCACGCGGTGGGCCGCAGGCTGTGCGAGCTGCCCGCCGGCCTGCTGGACGTCGAGGGGGAGGACCCGGCCAAGACCGCCGCCAGGGAGCTGGCCGAGGAAGCCGGGTTGGCTGCCACCGAGTGGTCGGTGCTGGTGGACCTGGTGGCCTCGCCCGGGTTCACCGACGAGAGCGTGCGGGTGTACCTGGCCAGCGGGCTCTCCGAGGTGCCCAGGCCGGACCTCGGCGACGACGAGGAGGCCGACCTCCAGGTGGGCTGGTTGCCGCTGGACGAGGCGGTGCGCCAGGTGCTCGCCGGTGAGATCGTCAACTCCACGACGGTCGCCGGCATCCTGGCCGTGTACGCGGTGCGCACCGGGGTAGTGCGGCCCCGCCCACTGGACGCTCCATGGCCGGACCGGCCGACCGCGTTCGCCTCGGGCGCCGACTGACGCCTCGGCTGGGTCGTTCCCCGGACGGCGTCGCGTGACCGGTCGTCGCGTGACGGTTGTCGGCTTCGGTACGGCTGTTCGCCGAGGCGAATGCACCCGTCCGTACGATAGCCACCTCATGACGGTGCGGGGAGCCAGCGCGACCACGCCGACCCAGGTCGGCGCGGCGGTCGGCGCCGGGCCCGCCGAGGTGCCCGCCCGGCTGGCCGGGATGCTGCGCGGCTACCTCGACCATCTCGTGGTTGAACGCGGCATCGCCGACAACACGCACCGCTCCTACGGCCGTGACCTGCGTCGATACGCCGAGTACCTGCACCGGCGGGGAATCACCGACCTGGCCGAGGTGACCGAGGCGGTGGTCGCCGAGTTCCTCGCGGTGTTGCGCGAGGGGGACGCCGACCACCCGCCGCTGGCCGCGTCCTCGGCGGCTCGCACGCTGGTTGCGGTGCGCGGGCTGCACCGGTTCGCGGTCCGCGACGGGCTGCTGCCCACCGACGCGGCCCGGGAGGTGCACCCGCCGGCCCCGCCCCGGCGGCTGCCCAAGGCGCTCCCGCTGGACCGGGTGGAACGGCTGCTCGAGGCGTGCCGGATGGACGAGCCCCTAGGCCTGCGGGATCGGGCGTTGCTCGAGCTGCTCTACTCCACCGGCGCCCGCATCTCCGAGGCGGTCGGGCTGGACGTGGACGACGTCGACCTGGCGGACCGCGCCGTGTTGCTCGCCGGCAAGGGCGGCAAGCAGCGGCTGGTGCCGATCGGGCGTCCCGCCGTCGCCGCGCTGGAGGCCTACCAGGTGCGTTCCCGGCCCGGGCTGGCCATCCGGGGCCGGGGTACGCCCGCGGTGTTCCTGAACGCCCGGGGTGGCCGGCTGTCCCGGCAGAGCGCGTGGCAGGCGCTGCGCACCGCCGCCGAGCGGGCCGGGATCACCGAGCCGGTGTCCCCGCACACCCTGCGCCACTCGTTCGCCACCCACCTGCTGGAAGGCGGGGCCGACGTGCGCGTGGTCCAGGAGCTGCTGGGACACGCCTCGGTGACCACCACGCAGGTGTACACCCTCGTGACCGTCGATTCGTTACGTGAGGTGTACACCCTGGCCCATCCCCGGGCGATGGGCTGAGTCACTGCAGTACCACGAAACTCGTAAAACTCATTGGCAACACGCGGCGGGGCGTTTTGGTTGGTATCGACGCGCCGCTTACTCTGAGGTTGCTGTATCAGGAGGACTGTCGGAACACCGATGGACTGGACGATCCGCACCTCGCCTGAGGCGACCGACCCCACGGAGCCCCGCATGTCGACACCCCGGCCGATGGATCCGGGGCCGGCGCCGCTCGATGAGCAGGACGCGCCGGAGGAGTACATCGGCGACCGTCGGGGCGCTCCGGAACCGGCCCCGCTGAGCTTCCACGGCCCGGCCAGGGTGATCGCGGTGGCCAACCAGAAGGGCGGCGTCGGCAAGACCACGTCCACCATCAATCTGGGCGCCACCCTGGCCGAGTACGGCCGGCGGGTGCTGCTGGTGGATTTCGATCCGCAGGGCGCGCTCTCCGTCGGTCTCGGCGTGCAGCCGCATCAGCTCGACCGGACCATCCACAACCTGCTCATCGGCGCCGACGCGAAGGCCGATGAGGTGATCATTCCGACCAGAGTGCCCGGGATGGACCTGCTGCCCAGCAACATCGACCTGTCCGCCGCGGAGGTCCAGCTGGTCAGCGAGGTCGGCCGGGAGCAGGCCCTGGGCCGGGCCATCCGGCCGGTGCTGGCCGACTACGACATGATCCTGGTGGACTGCCAGCCGTCCCTCGGCCTGCTCACCATCAACGCGCTGGCCTGCGCACACAGTGTGCTGATCCCGCTGGAGTGCGAGTACTTCGCGCTGCGCGGGGTGGCCCTGCTGATTGACACGATCGACAAGGTGCGGGACCGGTTGAACCCCGACCTGGCCATCAGCGGCATCCTGGCCACCATGTACGACCCACGCACGTTGCACACCCGCGAGGTCCGGGCCCGGCTGGTGGAGGCGTTCGGCGAGCTGGTGTTCGACGCCACCATCAACCGGACGGTGCGCTTCCCGGAAACCACGGTGGCCGGTGAGCCGATCACCCGCTGGGCGCCGAACTCGGCGGGCGCCAAGGCCTACCGGCAGCTGGCCCGTGAAGTGATCGCGCGCGAGGCGGCCGCCAGGTGAGCCTTGTCGTCACGCCGGAGCGCGCGCCCCGAAATGGGCAGGCAGTAGCGCCAGAGCGGTCCGGAGAACTGCCCTCGGTGCGGTTCACCGTGCAGCTGGAGAACTTCAGCGGCCCGTTCGACCTGCTGCTGCAGCTGATCAACCGGCACGAGTTGGACGTCACCGAGGTGGCGCTGCACCAGGTCACCGACGACTTCATCGCGCACACCAGGGCGCTGGCCGCCTCCGGCGCGGACGCCGACCTGGACGAGATCACCGAGTTCCTGGTCATCGCGGCCACCCTGCTGGACCTCAAGGCGGCCCGACTGCTGCCCGGCGCCGACGTCGAGGACGTTGAGGACCTCGCCCTGCTGGAAGCCCGCGACCTGCTGTTCGCCCGATTGCTGCAGTACCGGGCCTACAAGCAGGCCGCCGCGCTGTTCGTGGAGCTCGAGGAGTCCGCGCAGCACCGCTACCCCCGTTCGGTGTCCCTGGAACCCCGCTACGCCGAGATGCTGCCCGAGGTCATGCTCGGCATGGACGCGCAGCGGTTCGCCGAGCTGGCCGCGGCCGTGTTCCGGCCCAAACCGCCACCCACCGTCTCGCTGGACCACCTGCACACCGGCACGGTCTCGGTACCCGAGCACATGGCGGTGCTGCGCGAGCGGCTGATGGAGCTCGGCCGGGCCAGCTTCCACCAGCTCACCGCCGACTGTGACCAGCCGATCGAGGTGGTCGCCCGGTTCCTCGCCGTGCTCGAGCTGTACCGGGAGGCGAGCGTGCTGCTGGACCAGGATGAGGCGTTCGGCGAGCTGATGGTCAGCTGGGTGCCCTCGAAAGTGGCCGCGTGACCGACCCCGGACCGAGCAACGGAGCGCGCACCAACGGCGCGCTGACCGACGCGGAGCTGGCTGACCTCGAGCTGGCGGACGCCGAACTGGCCGACATCGAGCTGGCCGACATCGAGGCGATCGACACCGAGCAGACCGACGCCGAGCCGACGGACACCGAGCTGACCGACAACGAGGCAGCCGAGACCGAGGCGAGCGATACCGAGCTGGATGATGCCGAGCTGGCCGAGGACGCCGTACTGGACAGCGCGCTGGAGGCGTTGCTGCTGGTCGTCGACGAGCCGGTGGACGAGGCGCAGCTGGCCGCCGCGGTGGCCCAACCGACCGAGCGGGTGGCGGCCGCGCTGCGTCGGCTGGCCCAGCACTACCGGGACCAGGAGCGGGGCATCGACCTGCGCCAGGTCGGCGCCGGGTGGCGGTTCTACACCCGCGACCGGTACGCCCCCTACGTCGAACGCATGCTCCGCGACGGCCAGCGCGCCAAGCTGACCAGGGCCGCGCTGGAGACCCTCGCGGTGGTCGCGTACCGGCAGCCGGTGACCAGAGCCAGGGTCTCGGCGGTACGGGGCGTCAACTGCGATGGGGTGTTGCGTACCCTGGTGACCAGGGGGCTGGTCGAAGAGTTCGGGATCGACCCACAGACGCAGGGCATCCTCTACCGCACGTCGGAGCTTTTCCTCGAGCGGTTGGGTCTGTCCTCGCTGGCTGAGCTGCCCCCACTGGCCCCATTGCTACCTGAGGTGGACGCAATCGACGATGTCTGACCAGCGTTTCTCTGCCGAGCGGACGGCTGAGCCGACCGACGAGCCGAGCGGTATCCGATTGCAGAAGGTGCTCTCCCAGGCCGGCGTCGCATCCCGGCGAGCGGCCGAGGAGATGATCGCCGAGGGCCGGGTGAGCGTCGACGGCGAGGTGGTGCGCCAGATGGGTCGGCGCATCGACCCCTCCGTCGCGATCGTCCGGGTGGACGGCGGTCGGATCGAACTGCGCGACGACGTGGTGCACCTGGCGTTGAACAAGCCGCGCGGCATGCTCTCCGCGATGTCCGACGACCGGGGCCGGCCCTGCGTCGGGGACCTGGTGGCGGGCAAGGACGACCGGCTCTTCCACGTCGGCCGGCTGGACGCCGACACCGAGGGCCTGCTGCTGCTCACCAACGACGGCGAGCTCGGCCACCGGCTGATGCACCCATCCTTCGAGGTGCCCAAGACGTACCTGGCCGAGGTGCCCGGCCCGATCCCGCGCGACCTCGGGCGCCGGCTGCGGGACGGCGTTGAGCTGGCCGACGGCCCGGTGCGGGTGGACTCGTTCCGGGTGATCGACGCACACGCCGGCAAGGCAATGGTTGAACTGACGCTGCACGAGGGCCGCAAACACGTGGTGCGCCGGCTGCTCGACGAGGTGGGTCACCCGGTGCGCCGGCTGGTGCGCACCGCCATCGCCGAGGTCAAGCTGGGCCCGCAGCGCCCCGGCACGCTGCGCCCGCTGACCCGACCGGAGCTGGGCTCGCTCTACCAATCCGTCGGCCTCTGAGGGCGGTCACACGGCGGCCTGGCGCTCCTTGAGGATGCGCAGCGCCTCGTCGGCGTGCCGATCGAACTGGATCTCGCTCCGGATCGCCTCGATGACCCGGCGGTCCGGGCCGATCACGAAGGTGACCCGCTTGGTGTGGATCGGCAGCAGCTTGCGCCACACGCCGAACTCCTTGGCCACCGTGCCGCCTTCGTCGGAGAGCAGCGGGTAGCCGAGCGAGTGCCTGGCGGCGAACTTCTGCTGCTTGGCCACCGAGTCCGGGCTGATGCCGATCGGTTGGGCGCCGACCGAGGCGAACTCGGCGGCCAGGTCGCGGAAGTGGCACGCCTCTTGGGTACAGCCTGTGCTGGACGCGATCGGGTAGAAGAAGAGCACCACCGGGCCCCCGGCGAGCAGCCCGCTCAGGCTGCGCGGCTGGCCCGTTTCGTCCGGCAACTCGAAGTCGCTGACCTGGTCGCCGGGCTTCATGGAGGATCCCTTCGGGTCGGCTGCATCGCCGGTTGGCTGGTGTGGCTCCGCGCCGGTCTGGTGATCGGGACGGCGTGCTCGATGAGGGTACTCACCCGCGCGCTCGGCGGGCTGTCGGACGATCCGCGACGTATCGTGTCGGCATGTCGGTGAGGGCTGTTCGCGGGGCGACCCAGGTAGATCACAACGACCGGGACGAGATCCTGGAGGCCACCGCCGAGCTGGTGGCCGAGGTGCTCTATCGCAACAAGCTCGCCCCGGACGAGGTGATCTCGATGGTGTTCACCGCCACCCCTGACCTGACCGCGGAGTTCCCGGCCTACGCGGCGCGCAAGATGGGCCTGACCGACGTGCCGCTGCTCTGCGCCTCAGAGATCGCGGTGCCCGGCGCCATGCCGAGGGTGCTGCGGCTGCTGGCGCACGTGGACACCGAGCTGACCCGGGCGGACATCCGGCACGTGTACCTGCGCGGCGCGGCCATGCTGCGCACCGACCTGCCCCGCTGAGCGCGCCCGGCCCTTTGCCCAAGGCTTAAGGCAAAAGGCGTGGTGAGGACGCCGCTGCCGCCTCCCGCCGCGCGACACGGCACAATGGACATCCGTGGGTGCTGAGCGGTTGCGCGGGGTCGTCGCGCTGGATGGTCCGTCAGGCACCGGGAAGTCGACGGTGGCCCGCCGGTTGGCGCGCCAGTTGGCGGCGGGTTACCTGGACACCGGTGCGATGTACCGGGCCGCCACGCTGGCGGTGCTGCGCGCCGGAGTGGACCCGGCCGACCCGGAGGCGGTCCCGGTGGCGGTGCGCGCGGTGGTCGAGGTGGGTACCGACCCGGCCAGCCCGGCGGTCCAGCTGGCCGGCGAAGACGTGGCGGTGGAGATCCGAGGTGAGCCGGTGACCTCGGCGGTCAGTGCCGTGTCGGCGCACCCGGAAGTCCGCCAGCGGCTGGTCGACCAGCAGCGGCGGATCATCGCCTCGGTGCTGGCCAGCGGCCGGCAAGGTATCGTGGTGGAGGGCCGAGACATCGGCACCGTGGTCGCTCCGGAAGCCCCGCTCAAGGTGTATCTGACCGCGTCCGCGCAGGTGCGGGCACGCCGGCGGGGCAATCAGGATCGCCGCGCCGGGCGCGGCGGCGACCAGGCGAGCACGCTGGTCGCGGTGCAGCGCCGAGATGAGCTGGACTCGGGCCGGGTCACCTCGCCGCTGCGGCCGGCGGAGGATGCGGTCGTGCTGGACACCACCGAGCTGGACGTGCCCGGGGTGCTCACCGCGCTGCGCCGGCTGGCCACCGAGCGCGGCTTGGTCGAGCTGGCCGGAGGGGGTCCGCGGTGAGTGCCCGGGACGGCGCGCCGGACCTGCCGGTGGGCAGCTCGCCGGCGTTCCACGACCTGGCTCGCTGGGTGGGGTCGTGGCTGTTCCGGCCGGCGTACCGGTTGCACTGGCACGGCGAGCGGCAGGTGCCGGCGCAGGGCCCGGTAGTGCTGGTGGCCAACCACAGCGCGTTTGTGGACGGGCCGATGCTGTTCGGCATGCTCGGCCGGCGCGCGGTGTTCCTGGTCAAGCAGGAGATGTTCCGCGGCGCGGCGGGGTGGGCGTTGCCCAGGATCGGCCAGCTGCCGGTGCGCCGGGGCGAGCCGGACCGGGCTCCACTGCTGGCCGCGCAGCGGGTGCTTCGCGGCGGTGGTCTGGTGGCGGTGTTCCCGGAAGGCACCCGGGGCGTGGGTGACGCGACCGAGGCCCGCAACGGGGCGGCCTGGTTGGCCCGGTCCACCGGGGCGCTGGTGGTGCCGGTGGTGTGCCGGGGCACCCGCCGCCCGGCGGGCTCCGGCCGGCGCTTCCGGCCCAGGGTGGACATCATGGTGGGGGAGCCGTTCGCGGTGAGTACGGAACGTGGTCGAGCCGGGCTGGCGGCGGCGACCGAGCAAGTCAGGGTGGCACTGGCCGGCCTGGTAGGAGAACTTGATGGGTTGCGCGGCGATATGACCGACCGCGTCGGACCCGGTGAGCACGGAGGCGAATAAGTGAGTACCGAAGGACCGTGGTCGGACGACGCGGAGTTGGCCGCCGCGGTCGCCCTCGACGCGGCCTCCGAGGATGAGATGGAGGACGGCGCCGAGGCGGTGCCGCCGACTCCGGTGCTGGCCGTGGTCGGCCGGCCGAACGTGGGCAAGTCCACGCTGGTCAACCGGCTGCTCGGGCGCCGTGAGGCGGTGGTCCAGGACGTCCCCGGGGTGACCAGGGACCGGGTGGCCTACGACGCCCTGTGGAACGGCCGGCGGTTCACCCTGGTCGACACCGGTGGCTGGGAACCGGGCGCGGAAGGGCTGCAGGCGTCCATCACCGCGCAGGCCGAGCTGGCCATGGCCACCGCTGACGCGATCCTGCTGGTGGTCGACGCGCAGGTCGGTGCCACCGCCACCGAGGAGGCGGTGGCCCGGGCGCTGCGCCGCTCGGACCGCCCGGTGCTGCTCGCCGCCACCAAGGTGGACGACGATCGGCTGATGCCCGACGTGGCGGCCCTGTGGAGACTCGGGCTGGGCGAGCCGCTGCCGATCAGCGGGCTGCACGGGCGCGGCTCCGGCGACCTGCTGGACGCCATCCTGGAGGTGCTGCCGGAAACCCCGAGGGACCGGATCGGGGTGGGGATCGGCGGGCCGAGGCGGGTCGCGCTGGTGGGTAAGCCCAACGTCGGCAAGTCCAGCCTGCTCAACCGGGTCACCGGCGAGGTGCGCTCGGTCGTCGACTCGGTGGCCGGCACCACGGTGGACCCGGTCGACTCCCTGGTCGAGCTGGACGGGCAGACCTGGCGATTCGTGGACACCGCCGGGCTGCGCAAGCGGGTGCGCACGGCGAGCGGCACGGAGTACTACGCCAGCCTGCGCACCCGGTCGGCCATCGAATCGGCCGAGGTGGCGGTGGTGCTGGTCGATGCGTCCGAGCCGCTGGCCGAGCAGGACCTGCGCGTGATCAACATGGTGGAGGAATCCGGCCGCGCGCTGGTCCTGGTGTTCAACAAGTGGGACCTGGTGGACGAGGACCGGCGGCTGGCCATGCGCCGCGAGCTGGAGCGGGACCTGGTCCAGGTGCAATGGGCGGAGCGGGTGAACGTCTCCGCGCGGACCGGCCGGTCGGTGACCAAGCTGGCGCCCGCGCTGCGCACCGCGCTGGAGTCCTGGGACCGTCGAATTCCCACCGGGCTGCTCAACGGCTGGCTCTCCGACGTGATCAGCGCGACACCCCCGCCGGTGCGTGGCGGCAAGCAGCCCAAGGTGCTGTTCGCTACCCAGGCGCAGGCGCGGCCGCCGACGTTTGTGCTGTTCGCGACGGGTTTTCTGGAAGCGTCCTACCGGCGTTTCCTGGAACGCCGGCTGCGCGAGGACTTTGATTTCACCGGCAGTCCGATCAGGATCTCGGTACGGGTCCGTGAGCGGAGACGTAGACAGTAGGATGTCAGGACGGCTTACCCGTCCGGCAGGAGGTCCGCATGACTGTCCGGCCGCTTGACGCGCCGGTACGGATTGTGCTGGCCGACGACGAATCGCTGCTCCGCGCGGGTCTCCGGGTCGTTCTGGAGGCGGAAGGTACCGTGCAGGTCGTGGCGGAAGCGGCCGACGGCGCCGAGCTACTGGAAGCGGTTCGCCGGCACCGGCCGCAGGTGGTCCTGGTGGATGTACAGATGCCGGGGGTGGACGGGTTCGCCGCGCTCCGTGCGCTGGCCAAGGAGCCGGATTCACCGCCAGCCGCCGTGCTGACCACCTTCGACCTGGACGGCTACATCAGTGAGGCGCTGCGCATCGGCGTCCAGGGCTTTCTGCTCAAGGACGCCGAGCCGGCCGCGCTGATCCGGGCGGTGCTGGACCTGGCCGCCGGCGGCGCGGTGCTGGATCCACGGATCACCGCTCGGCTGCTGCCCCGGCTGGTCGCCGGCGGGCCGGAGCGGGTACCGCCCAGCCTGGACGAGCTGACCCTGCGGGAGCGCCAGGTGCTCGGGCTGATCGCCGCCGGGCATTCCAACGCGGCGATCGGCGACAGCCTTGGCCTGGCCGAGGCCACGGTGAAGAAGTACGTTTCGGCGGTGCTGGCCAAGCTCGGCGCGCAGAACCGGGTACAGGCCGCGCTACTTGCTCAGGGGCTCGGGGTCGGATGACTGACGCACGGGTTGGCGTGCCGAAACAAGGCCCATGGTGGACGCAGGCGCTCGGGGTGGGCGTCACCGCCGCCGTAGTGCTGTTGGCCGCCCCCGGGCCGTTCCACTGGTCTCTGGCCGCCGCGCTGGTGGCGTGCGCGCTGCTCCCGCTGCGCTACCGGTATCCCCGGCTGATGGTGTTCGCCTGCCTGCCCGCGCTCGTCGGGGGGTTGGGTTGGCCGGCCGCGATGGTGGCGTTGTACACCCTCGGTCGGTTCACCGGGCGTCGGCTGCTCACCGTGCCGTGGGTGGCGGTGGCCTGCGCGGCCTCGGTCGTCCCGGTACTGCTCACCGAGCAACTGCGCTGGAGCCAAATGGTGCTCACCGTGCTGGCCGCGTCCCTGTACAGCGGGGCGCCGGCGGTACTGGGCATGCTGACCACCACCCGCGAGCAGCTCCAGGCCAGCCTGCGCGACCTGTCCGCCGCCCGGGAGGCCACCATGGCCGCCCGCGAGGAGGTGGCCAGGGCCGCCGAGCGGGACCGGATCGGCCGGGAGATCCACGACGCCGTCGGCCACCACGCCACCCTCATCGCGGTCAGCGCCGCCGCACTGGCCGCCACCAGCAAGGACGAGCAGACCCGGGAGACCGCCGAGCGGCTGCGGGTGCTGGCCAAGCGGGCGCTGGCCGAGATGCGCGCCGCGTTGGGCCTGCTGGACACCGACTCCGAGCTGCGTGCCGGGATCGACGCGCTGCCCGAGCTGGTCGCCAGGGCCAGGGATACCGGCATGAAGGTCGAGCTCATCGGGGTGGACAGCCTCGGCGACGACATCCCGCTGGGCGTGGAGCGCACCGTGTACCGGCTCATCCAGGAGTCGCTGACCAACGCCGCCAAGCACGCCGAGGGGGCGGACGTTGAGGTACGACTCGAGCGCTGGGCGACCGAGCTGCGGGTGACCGTGACCAACGGAAGGCCCCGGCGGCCGACCATGGCGTTGCCCAGCGGTCACCCCGGCGGCGGCCTGGCGGGGTTGGCGGAGCGGATCGGCATGATGGGCGGCCGGCTGCGGGCGCGGCCCACGTCGAAGGGCGGGTTCGCGGTGCAGGGCCGGCTCCCCACGCCGGCGTTGGACCGGGATCGGGACCAGGACTGGGCGGACGCCGCCCGGCGCGCCGCGCTGACCGCACCCGACTTCCAGGCCGTCGAGCCACCCACCGTGGCGCAGACCGGCATGCTCTCGCCCTCAGCCACACCCGCGGTGCTGCCCCTGGCGGCACCCGCCCCGGCGCCACCTCCCATCATGCCGGCGCAATCGCAGCCCGGACTTAGGGATACCAAAGTAGCCACGGGCGAGGCGACCAAGGACGGTAGTGCGGTGGAAGGCGTCCGAGCACACTGATCGAGCGCTACTAGGTGCACGAGGGGTCGCCACGACCGGTTGTCTCGGCCCGCCGCAGCCTGCGGTAGGCTACCGTTGCCCCGCGGGGGCAATCGGGACGTGGCGCAGCTTGGTAGCGCACTTGACTGGGGGTCAAGGGGTCGCAGGTTCAAATCCTGTCGTCCCGACAGG
>DATHIT010000303.1:0-2854 GCA_035489915.1 Pseudonocardia sp.
CGGCCCCGATGGCGCCGCCGGTGGTCAGCCCCATGTGGCAGACGATCAGGTCGGCGCCGGCCCTGGTCATCGCGCGGGCGTCAGCGGCGGAGAACACGTAGGGCGTGGTGAGCAGGTCGGCCCGGCGGGCGGCCTCGATCAGCTCCACCTCCAGGCCGAAGCCCATCCCGGTCTCCTCCAGGTTTGCCCGGAAGACCCCGTCGATCAGCCCCACGGTGGGGAAGTTCTGGATGCCGGCGAACCCCAGGTCAGCCAGCTCGCGCAGGAACCGGTCGCGCAGCAGGAACGGATCGGTGCCGTTCACCCCGGCCAGCACCGGAGTGTGCTTCACCACCGGCAGCACCTCGGCGGCCATCTCCACGACGATCTCGTTGGCGTTGCCGTAGGCCAGCAACCCGGCCAGCGAGCCCCGCCCGGCCATCCGGTACCGACCCGAGTTGTAGATCACGATGAGGTCGATGCCGCCGGCCTCCTCGCACTTCGCGGACAGCCCGGTGCCGGCGCCACCGCCGACGATCGGCTCACCCCGCCGGGCCATCTCGGTGAAGTGTTCGACCAGCTCGGCCCTGCTGCGGGTCACCGGGTCACCTCCTCGAACGCCGCGACCAGCGCGTCGGCGAACCTCGGGTCGTTGATGTTGTGCGGCAGTCGGATCAGCCGGCGGTCGGCGGTCTGGGTGACCAGACGCTCCAGGGTGGCGAACAGCGCCTGGTCCGCGCTCGGGTCGTGGAACGGCTGGCCGGGCGCGTCCAGCAGGGACACCCCGCCCTCGGGAAGCAGGAAGCGGACCGGACCGGCACAGGCGTTCAGCTTGCCGGCCAGGAACTCGCCGATCCGTTGGCACTCCTCCCGGTTCGTGCGCATCAGGGTGACCTGCGAGTTGTGCTGGTAGAACAGTCGGTCGGCGTAGCGCGCCGGGACCGTGTCCGGGGCGCCGAAGTTGACCATGTCGAGGGCGCCGCAGGAGCCGACGTAGGGCACCCCGGTGCGGGCGATCGCGTCCAGCCGCTCCGGCCCCGCGCTGAACACCCCGCCGGCGACCAGGTCGCAGATCTCCGTGGTGGTGATGTCCAGCACGGCGCCGATCTGCCCGTCATCCACCAGCTTCTCCATTGCCCGGCCGCCGGTGCCGACGGCGTGGAAGACCAGCGGGTCGTACCGGTCGGCCAGCTGCTCGGCCACCGCGGTGACGCACGGCGTGGTCACCCCGAACATGGTCAGCGCGACGGCCGGCTTGTCGGCGGCGGACGGAACCGGGTGGGTGAGCATGCCGGCCAGCGCGTGCGCGGCGTTGCCCAGTACCCGCCGGGAGATCCGGTTCAGCCCGGCGACGTCGGTCACCGAGTGCAGCATGGCGATGTCGCTGGCGCCCACGTAGCCGGACACGTCCCCGCCGGCGACCGTGCTGACCATCAGCTTGGGCACCCCGACGGGCAGCGCGCGCAGCGCCGGGCTGATCAGCGCGGTGCCGCCGGAGCCGCCCAGCCCGAGCACCCCGCCGATGTCATCGCGGCTAGCCAGGAAGGTCTCGAAGGCGGCGGCCATGGCGGCTACAGCGGTGCCCCGGTCGCCGGTGAAGACCGCGTCGACGCCGCCGGGGTGGGCGGCGGCGACCTCTCCCGCCGCGACGTCGGCCGGGCCGCCCGCACCCAGGGTGGACAGGTCCACGGTGCGCACCGGGACGCCGGCCGCCCGGATCAGGTCGGCGACGTAGTCGAGCTCGGCGCCCTTGGTGTCGAAGGTGCCGACCACGTAGGCGACCCCGCCCGTACCCGTCATGCCCACCTCCTCGGGGACAGTCACAGTCTTACCGGATCATCGGGGCGGCAGCCATTTGACTCGTGCCCTCAGGTCGGCCGGGCGGGCGCCGAGACGGCGTTCCGCCAGCCCGCCTGGCAAGCTGGCTGGCATGGCTCCGTCACCCGCTCTCCGCTCGGTCACCCTGGGCGGCCGGGAGCTGCCACTGATCAGCCCGGCCCGGGTCTACCTGTGCGGTATCACCCCGTACGACGTCACCCACCTCGGCCACGCCGCGACCTTCGTCTGGGCCGACGCGGCCACGTCGATCATGCGCCTGGCCGGCGTCGAGGTGGTGGTGTGCCGGAATGTCACCGACATCGACGACGTGCTCACCCGGGCCGCCGCCGAGCGGGATCGGCCCTACGACGAGTTCGCGGTCACCCAGGAGTACCTGTTCGAGCAGGACATGATGGCGCTGCGGGTGCGCCGTCCCACGCACGCGCCGAGGGCGCGGCGCTATGTGGACCGGGTGATTGAGCTGGCGTTGGCGCTGCTGGAATCCGGCCACGGCTATCACCGGGATGGCCAGGTCTACTTCCGCGGCTACCCCTCCATACCCGGCGGCGCTCCGGCGCGCGGCGACGAGCACGGCGAGCTGACCGAGGGCCCGGCGCGGGCCGAGCCGTACGACGTGGCGGTCTGGCGCACCTCCGGCCCAGGTGACCCTGCCTGGCCGAGTCCATGGGGGCCAGGGCGTCCCGGCTGGCACGCCGAGTGCGCGGCGATCGCGGTGAGCGTGCTGGGCGCCTCGGTGGACCTGGTGGCCGGCGGCGCGGACCTGGCGTTCCCGCACCACGCGTACCAGGCCGCGATGGTCGAGGCGGCCACCGGTGTGCGGCCGTTCGCCCGGGCCCGGCTGGCCGTCGGCACGGTGCGGATCGGCGAGGAGAAGATGGCCAAGTCCACCGGCAACCTGGTGCTCGTCGGTGACCTGCTGCGGGACCACTCGCCGGCCGCCATCCGGCTGCTGTTGCTGGACCGCGACTGGCGGCAGGCCTGGGACTACCGGCCGGAGGACCTGGACGCGGCGGCCGGGCGGCTGGAGCGGTTGTAC
>DATHIT010000304.1:0-9560 GCA_035489915.1 Pseudonocardia sp.
CTGGCGGCCGGGGCCGAGGCGGCGCATCTCAACGGGCCCGACCGGTCGTTCCCGGGGGAGCCCGTGCGGGTCGGGCAGCTCGGCCGGTTGTGCCGCCTGGTAGCTCGGCCCGGTGCCGCGCCGGGGCACCTGAAAAGACACCGTCGCGGTGGCCAGCGCAGCGGCTTCCCCCGCTCGGTCCCGCTTGACCCGCACCACCCGGGTGGACAGGTACTCGTCGTCGCGGGTGCGATCGACCAGGTAGCACTCCTGGTCTGCCCGGCCGGCCTCGGCCGCCTGGCTCAGGTGCACCGAGTGCACCCAGCGCCAATCGGTATCCAGAGTGTGACCGGCGGCGACGAGGGCGCGCGCACCCATTAGCCCGAGCGGTAGCCCACCCGGCCCCGTGGTGGCCGCGCTCCACCTGTCGGCACCGATCTCCTTGATACGCACCAGGTCCGCGAACCCGGCGCGCTCGCTCTGATCGCTCACGGTCTCCGCCATCCTGGCGTTAATCTAACAGCATTTGGCTGAGGCAACAACGGCGAAGCTCGTGGAGTGCGCCAGGGCTAAAACTAACAGTGCTTGATATAGCCGGTCCACGACACTAGCTTTAGCTCAGCGTGTTGCCGACGCAGAGGAGCGTGCCTGGTGTCCTCCCCCCTCGAACCAGACCCCGCCGCGATCCTGGGCCACTTCAACCTGTTTGACCCGGAGCACGAGAAGATCAAGTGGGCGGTGTTCCAGCATGCCAGGCAGTCCTGCCCGGTGGCACACACCAGCGCGGACGGCGGCGGGCAGTACATGGTCACCCGCTACGAGGACGTGCGCCGGGTGCTGGAGGATCCGGAGACCTTCTCCTCCACCGGTGTCGCGCCCCGGCCCTCCCCGGTCACGCTGAACCCGCTGGACGCCGATCCGCCGTTCCATCCGGACCTGCGCAAGATCCTCAACCCGCTGTTCTCCCGCAGCTTCCTGATGAAGTTCGAGCCACAGATGCGCAAGAGCGCCGCCGACCTGGTGGACGGCTGGATCGACCGCGGCCGGGTGGAACTGATCAGCGAGTACGTCGCGCCGTTCGTCGGCACCGTGCTGGCCCAGATCGCTTTCGACGAGCAGGACGCCAGCAAGATGGAGCGGGCCATCGACATCGTGACCGCGGTCGCCCTGGAGGCCAGCGACGAGGCGTTCTTCACCCTCGCTGTGCTCGCCGGTGAGTACATCGCGGCCCGCGAGGACCATCCCGTGCAGCGCAACGACGTGCTCAATGCGATCACCACCGGCACCGTGTTGGGCGGGCGCCCGCTCACCGAGGACGAGCGCCTCGGCGTGATGACCGTGCTGTTCCTCGGCGGCCTGGACACCACCCGCGGCGCCATCGGCTCGATCGCCTACCACCTGACCCGCGACCCGAGGCTGGAGCCGCGGCTGCGCGACCCGAAGTGGATCCGCCAGGACATGGACGAGTTCATCCGGCTGGAGTCGCCGGTGGGCTGCCTGGGGCGGACCGCGACCCGGGACGTCGAGCTGGCCGGCACCGAGATCAAGAAGGGCGAGCAGCTGCTGGTCCGGTACGACTCGGCCAACCGGGATCCGGCCAAGTTCCCGGACGCCGACGAGCTGGTGTTCGACACCCCGCGCAGCGGACACGCCGCCTTCGGCCTGGGCATCCACCGCTGCCTGGGCGCCCACCTGGCCCGGATCCAGATCACCGTCGCATTCGACGAGCTGCTCAAACGGGTCACCGCCCTGCGCTTCGCCTCCGGCGGCCCGGACGACGTGCCGTGGGCCCCAGGCATCGCCAACGGCCCGGAGCGCCTAGACCTCACCTTCGACCTGGTCTGAGCGGTTCCGCCGCACACCCTCTCTCGGCGCCGCACACCCGCTGCAGCAGGTGTGCTGGGTAGGAACAGGGTGTGCGGTGGCTCAGTAGCCGACGGTGAACCGGCGCCCCGGGTGCTTGGGGTTCTCCAGCTCGTCGACCAGCGCGACGGCGAGGTCGGCGGCGGAGATCCGGGAAGCCCCGTGCTCGTCGGTGATCAGCGAGTCGTCGGCGGTCCGATACTCACCGGTGCGCGGGCCGGCCACCTCGATCGAGGCCGGCGGGGAGAGCATCGTCCAGACCAGCCCCGCCGGGGCACGCTCCAGGAGCTCGTGCAGCGCGGCCCGGAACCCGAGCGACTCGGGCTTGGCCACCTCGGGGAAGCCGGGGGTGTCCACCAGGTCTACCCCGGCGCCGGTCCGCAGGCTGCCCGCGCCGCCCATGGCCAGCAGACGGACGCCGGCACCGGCCGCCGCGGCCGCGACGCCGCGCACCAGCAGCACGGGGGTGCGCTCGCGTTGAGCGGGGTCGCGCAGTGCCACCGAGCAGACGACGGTGTCCGCACCGGCCACTATCTCCGCCAGAAAGGCCGGATCGAACACGTCGCCAGCTCGGTGCCTCAGCGCGGCTGCCTCGGCGGGCAGTCGGGACAGGTCGCGGGCCACCGCCGTCACCCGGTGCCCACGGTCCAGCAACTCGGTCAGGACGGGCGCGCCGACCTTGCCCGTGGCGCCCAGCAGCACGACGTTCATCCCCGGTCCTTCCCTGGCGATTCGCCCGGCGCCACCCGCGACCCGGGTGGGGAGAGAGCGGCGGTGTGCGCGGTCAGGCCGCCGTCCACACACAGCACCTGCCCGGTGATGAACGCGGCCTCGTCGGAAGCCAGGAACACCACGGCGTGCGCGATGTCCGCCGCCGCGCCCAGCGCCGGGGTGAGGTGCGCATCCTCCAGCGCGGCGCGCTGCGCGGCGGGTACCGCGGCGAGCGCGTCGGTGAGCACGATGCCCGGGGCGATCGCGTTGCACCGCACGCCGGCCTTGCCGTACCCGGTGGCCACCGCCCTGGCCAGCGCGTCGAGCCCGGCTTTGGAGATCGAGTACGCGGTGCGGTGCGCGCTGCCGGTGCTGCCCTTGACCGACGAGGTGAGCACGATCGAGCCACCGCCGGCGGCCAGCATGCCGGGCACCACATGCTTGCAGCCGAGCACAGCACCGCGCAGGTTGACCGCGATCACCCGGTCGAACACCTCCACCGACAGATCCACCACGCCCAGGTCGGCGGCATAGTCGGCGGGTGAGGTCAGCGCGGCGTTGCTGTGCAGGATGGTGACCGGGCCGAGCTGGTCCGCCGCGGCAGCCACGGCATCACGCCAGGCCGGCTCACTGGCTACGTCCAACCGCAGGGCCAGCGCCTGGTGGCCGCGGTCCGCGAGATCCTTGGCTACCGCCTCGGCGGCGGGGAGGTCGACGTCGGTCACCGCCACCGCCGCGCCGGCCGCGGCCAATGCCGCCGCGCTCGCCGCCCCGATCCCGGAACCTGCACCGGTGACCAGGGCGACTCGACCGGCCAGTCTCGCAACCATGCAGCCTCCGCGGTGAGTCGAACTCAACCAAAAACTAACGTCGTTCGAATTACGAGTCAAGGCGGGTAAACCGAACTTTGCTTGGTATTGTGTCACCGAGAGCAGTCGGACAGGGGGCACATGGTCACCACATCGCCGGCGACCCCGGAGCCAGACGCGGGTGGCCCGCTGCACGGGGTCCGAGTGCTGGACATGAGCGCACTGGGCCCCGGCCCGTTCTGCTCAATGCTGCTGGCCGACTTCGGCGCCGAGGTCATTGCCGTCGAGCGGCCACAGCCGCCGCCGTTCGACGTCTCCCCGTTCTTCGCCAGGGGCAAGCGTTCCGCCGTGGTGGACCTGCGTGCGCCCGGCGGGACCGAGGTCATCTCCCGGCTGGCCGACCACGTGGACGTACTGCTGGAGAGCAACCGGCCGGGCACGATGGAGCGCCGAGGCCTCGGACCAGACGTGCTCTGCGCCCGCAACCCTCGGCTGATCTACACCCGACTGACCGGGTGGGGGCAGCACGGCCCGTACCGCGACCGCGCCGGCCACGACATCAACTACATCGGCATCGCCGGAGTTCTGAGCGTCGTCGGGGACGCCGCCTCGGCAGCGCCGGTGCCGCCATTGGCGCTGCTCGGCGACATCGCCGGCGGCTCATTGTTCGCCGCGTACGGCATCACCATGGCACTGCTGCAACGCGGTCGCACCGGGCTCGGCCAGGTGATCGACTCGGCGATCGTCGACGGCGCCGCGCTGCTGAACACCCCGCAGCTGGCCGAGCTGAACACCGGACGGTGGGCCGGCCGGGGCCAGCACCTGCTGTCCGGGAACGCCCCGTTCTACGGCGTGTACGAATGCGCCGACGGCGGCTACTTCGCGGTGGGTGCGCTCGAGTCGAAGTTCTACGCGCAGTTCATTGCCGCACTCGATCTGGACGACCTGCCAGTCGGCGACCAACTGGACCCCGCTGGGTGGCCGGAGCTACGCCAGCGCGTCGCCGAGATCTTCCGCAACAAGCCCCGCGCACACTGGGTCGAGGTGTTCGCCGAGATCGACGGCTGTGGCAGCCCGGTGCTCGAACTCGACGAACTGGCGCACGACCCCCACCTGCGTGAGCGGGCCACCATCCGCTCCGACGGCGACGGACTCTCCGCCGCCCCCGCGCCGCGGCTGTCCCGCAGCCCCAGCCAGCCGCGGCCGGCGCCGGCACGGCGCGGCGCCGACACCCGGGCGGTGCTCACCGAGGCCGGCTTCAGCGCCGCCGAACTCACCGAACTCTCCGCCGCCGGCACCATCCACACCGCCGACTGACCCGCAACCAGCGCACCGACGACCGCGTGCGTACAGCCCGCCTATCCACTCGCACAGACCGGCTACACCTCGCACAGGGATCGCAACCCCTGTGCCGCCCGCACCAGGTCTGTACGGGCGACGCCAGATCGGGCAAGCACCCACAAGCACCGGCCGCCGCCCCGCTTCCACCCGCACAGACCGGCTACACCTCGCACAGGGATCGCAACCCCTGTGCCGCCCGCACCAGGTCTGCGCGGGCGACGCCAGAGCGGCGGCCAGCCTCGCCCAGGACGGCGGCCACCTGCACCAGTGCGACGGCCGGGAGGGGTTAGCTGACCAGCTCGGTGGCGGGGGTGGCGGCGCGTACCGGGAGGCGGGCGTCGAAGCCGGTCAACACGGTAGGGCCCGGTGTGAAGCTGGCCGGCATCGCGATGTAGCCGTTCACCAGGGGGATGGTGGGGTACCGGATCACTTTCGACTCGTCGATGGCGAAGTCCGGCATCCGGCGCAGCACCTCCTCCAGCAACACGGTCATCTCCGCCGGCGCGAGGAAGGCACCCAGGCAGCGGTGAATTCCACTGCCGAACGCCAGGTGCTTGCTGTTGTTGTCCCGGTCCAGCCGGATCTCGTCGGGCTCGGGGAACACGTCCGGGTCGTTGTTGGCCGAACCGAGCGCCAGCAACACCCGGTCACCGGGCCGCAGCGACACCCCGCCCAGCTCCACCGGCGCCGTCACGGTCCGGGCCACTCCGGTGCCAGGGGTGAAGTAGCGCAACATCTCGTCCACCGCCGTCGGGACCAGGCTCTGGTCGGCGGCCAGCTCGGCGCGCCGCTCCGGGTGTGCGCCGAGGTAGCCGAACATGCTGGCGATGAGTGCCGTGGAGGTATCGATACCGCCGTTGAGCAGCATGAACATCATCTCGGTGACGAGCTCGTCGGTGAGCGGAACCCCGTTCACCTCGGCGCCGAGCAACCGGTCCAACACGGTCTCCGGTTGCTCGGAATCCCCTCGAGCCACCAGCGCGCGCCGATGCGCAACGGTGGCGCGCAGGTCGGCGAGCACCTCGCCGACCGCCCGCGCCGAGCCCTTCTCCCGGTAGGCGGCCTTGTGCAGCGCGCTGGCGTAGGCCTCCCAGCGCTCCAATGGGAGCCCGAAGTAGTCCAGGGAGACCAGCGCGGGCAGCGGGTTGGACAGGTCGTCCACGAAGTCGATCCGCCCCGACCCGATGACCCGGTCCACCATCCAGCTGACGATCTCGGCCAGCCGAGGGCGGTAGTCCTTGATCGCCTTGGGCGAGAAGTACGGCGCGAGCAGGCGGCGGTAGGCCTGCGAGTCCGGCGGGTCCATCTCCATCATGCCCATCCGCACCGGATTCACCGGCACGGTCACTCCGCCGGTGCGCTCCCCAGGGGCGTTGCTGAACTCCAGCTCCCGGCCGCACGCGAAGGTCTTCGGGTCGTGCAGCACGCGTCGCACGTCCTCGTACCGGGTGACCACGGAGAAACCCCCGTGCGCGTCGGTGTGCGCGACCGGGCAACCGCCGCGCAGCTCGGCATAGGTCTCCCGCCAACGCTGGGCGAAGTGCTCGGTGTGGTGATCGAACTGTGCCACCGCGACTCCGTTCGGAGGGTTCGGCCGGTTCCCTCTCGACGATATCTAACAGCGTTTGGTATGACAAGGCGTGACACCGCGGGTTCACGCTGCCCGCGCCGAGCAAAGGAGTCCGCCATGCCCACGAACACCGACATCCGGGGGCTGCACGGCAACCGGGGTGTACCAGGGCCAGGTGCGCTCTGATCCCGCTGGAGATCCCCCGGGGCGACCTGGTGCTGCGCGGCGAGCTGCACCCGGGTCGGCCGCTCGCGCTGCTGCTGCCCGGCGGCGGTCAGACCAGGGCGTCCTGGGCCCGCGCCGCGCGCTCGCTGGCCGCCGAGGGGCTGGGGGCGGCCGCGGTAGACCTCCGGGGCCACGGCGGGAGCGACTGGTCGGCCTCGGGCGAATACGGCGTCGACGCGCTGGTGGCCGACGCGGTGGCCTGCTGTCGGGCGCTGCCGGAGCCGCCGGTGCTGGTCGGCGCCTCGCTCAGCGGGTTGACCGGCCTGCTGGCGGCGGCCCAGGCGCCCGGGTCGGTGCGCGGCCTGGTGATGGTGGACATCGCGATCGACACCCAGCCGGCCGGGGTGGGCCGGGTTCACGAGTTCATGGCGACCAGCCGGGACGGCTTCGACACCCTGGCGGAGTTCGCCACCGCGGTCGCCGGCTACACCGGCTCGCCACCCGCCGCGCCGGACCGGATGCGCCGGCACGCCCGCCGCCGCCCCGATGGCCGCTGGTACTGGCACTGGGACCCGGCCTTCATCGAGCGCCCACCGGACTTCCCCCGCCCCCGGCTGGTAGCCGCGGCCGCCGCGCTCACCGTTCCCACGCTGCTCGTCCGGGGACAGCTCTCCGACGTGGTGACCAGGGCCGACGCCGAAGCCACCCGCGCGCTCATCCCGGGCGCGACGGTGTTCGATGTGGCCGACGCCGGGCACATGGTCACCGGCGACGACAACGCCGTGTTCGCCACCGGACTGGGCCGATTCGTCGCCGCCACCTGACCCGAGGGCGGCGGCGACGGATCGCGGGGAGCGGACCGGCTAGGAGCGCCCTGAACGATGCATGCTCTGCTGCGCGGCGCCCAGTCGGCGCCTCGCTGCGTTGTCGTCGCGGCCGATACAACCCCGGTATCGGCCACTCCTCCGCCTTGCGACGCACCAACTGGATCACCGCTCGCGACGAGCGGCATCATTCAGGACCCTCCTGGTGGTCGTGAATGATCACGCCGCGGATGTTCTTGCCGTCCAGCATGTCCTGGTAGCCCTGGTTGACGTCCTCGAGCTTGTAGGTCGTGGTGACCAGCTCGTCCAGCTTGAGCAGCCCGGCGCGGTACAGGTCCAGCAGCTTCGGGATGTCCGCGCGCGGGTTGGCGCCGCCGAACACGTTGCCCTTGAGCTCCTTCTGGAACAGGGTGAACTCCTGCAGCGGGAGCTCCACGTCCACCGTGGTCCACGGCGACACCGAGGTCACCACGGCCCGGCCGCCCTTGGAGATCAGCGCGTTCAGCTCAGCGATGTGCGAGCCCTGCGCGACGCCGACGGTCAGGATCGCCGCGTCCGCCATCACACCCCGGGTCAGCTCGGTGAGCAGCGCCTGCGCCCTGGACATGCTGTGCACACTGTGGGTGGCGCCGAACTGCTCGGCCCACTCCCGCTTGGCCGGCACCGGATCGACCGCCACGATGGTCCGCGCGCCGGCCAGCTTGGCGCCCTGGATGGCGTTCACGCCCAGGCCACCGACGCCGACTACCACGACGGTTTCGCCTGGCTGCACCTTGGCGATGTGCACCGCGGAGCCCCAGCCGGTGGTGACCCCGCAGCCGACCAACGCCGCCTTGTCCAGCGGGATGTCGTCATCGATCTTCACCACGGACGTCTCGTGCACCACGCAGTGCTCGGCGAAGGTGCCCAGCAGCGACATGGTGCCCAGGTCCTGGCCCCGCGCGTGCGCCCGGTAGCTGCCGTCGGAGATCATGAAGCCCTGCATCAGGAACTGGCCGTAGTCGCACAGGTTCTGTCGGCCGATGGCGCACCACCGGCAGCGTCCGCAGGCCGGGATGAAGGACAGCACCACGTGGTCACCCGGCGCCAGGTGCGCCACCCCGGGGCCGACCTCTTCGATGATGCCGGCGCCCTCATGACCACCGATGACCGGCGTGGCGATCTGCATGTCGCCTGTTCGGGCGTGGTCGTCGGAATGGCAGAGCCCGGTGGCGATCAGCTTGATGAGGACCTCGTTCTCCTTGGGCGCATCGAGCTCGATCTCCTCGACGCTCCACGGCTGGCCCTGCTCCCACAGAATGGCGGCCTTCGTCTTCATGCGTTCCCTCGTCGTTCGGGGCCGGGGTCGTTCGGGGCCGGGGGCTGCTCAGTCCGCGAGCACGATGGCGTTCTCCGGGCAGCTGAGGATCGCCTCCTCGACGTCCGACAGGTCGGTGCTGGCCACCGAGTCGACCTGCACCAAGCCCAGGCCCGAGTCGTCGACGTCGAACAGGTGCGGGGCGATCAGCGCGCACCGGCCGTGGCCCTGACACCTGTCGCCGTTGATCGTCACGTGGGTCATGCGGCAATCACCTTCCGTCTCGCCGGGCGGAGACCACCGCTCGTCTGGGGCCCGTTGCGGCGGTGCCGGCGCCACGTTAACCTAACGGCATTTGGTGACCCGGTCAAGGACGCCGGGGTCAGCGGCGAAGGGACCAAAACGTGGCTGTGTTCAGTTCCCAGCAGGAGGCCGAAGAGGTCTTCGGCGCGTTCATGGAGCACGTCACATCGGACCCCGAGCTGCGCCCCAAGTTCGTCGCGGCGGCCACCTCGTTCCGCGCCAACTACACCGATCCGGACTGCGCGGTCAGCCTGGTCACCACGGTCGATCCGCCCGTGGTCAAGCGCGGGGACGCGGCGATGGCCGAGGAGGTCGAGGTGGACATGTTCATGTCCACCGACGACGGCCACCGGTTCTGGCTCGGCGAGCTGAACATCCCGATGGCGTTGGCCCGCCGCAAGGTTCGGGTGGACGGTCCGATCGGCACGCTGCTCAAGCTGCTGCCGGCACTGCAGCCGGCCTTCGCCATGTACCGCACGTTCCTGAAGGAGCGCGGCATGGAAGACAAGCTGGACGGCTGAGCGGGTGAGAGCATGCGCCCGGACCGTTGTGCGACGGCCAATAACCAAATAATGTTTGAATAGTCGTCTGGCCGGCTCAACGATCGGAGCACCCGGATGGGGTTCAGCGCGCACGACTGGGTTGCCCACCACGCGGATCACCGTCCCGACGCGATGGCCCTCGGGTGCGCCGAGGAC
>DATHIT010000305.1:0-2946 GCA_035489915.1 Pseudonocardia sp.
CAGCCCAGCGACCTGGTCCCGGAGGGTTGCCAGGTGCACGTGCTGGCCGAGCCGGAGAACGGTCCGAGCGCCGCGCTGGGCCAGCTGGCCGACGAACTCGCCCCGGGCACCGTGGCGCCCACCGCGCCGGCGAACCGCCCGGAGCTGCCCACCGGCGCGCTGAACACCGAGTCAGCCGCGGCCGTGGTGGGTGCGCTGCTGCCGGAGGGCGCGATCGTGGTGGACGAGGCCAACACCTCCGGGCTGACCCTGCCGGCGGCCACCGAGGGCTGCCCCCGGCACGACTGGCTGACCCTGACCGGCGGGGCGATCGGCTACGGGCTGCCGGCGGCCACCGGGGCGGCGGTGGCCGCGCCGGACCGGCCGGTGCTGTGCCTGCAGGCGGACGGCTCGGCGATGTACACCATCTCCGCGCTGTGGACCCAGGCCAGGGAGAACCTGAACGTCACCACGGTGATCTACAACAACAGCGCCTACGCGATCCTGCGGCTGGAGCTGCAGAAGGTGGGCGCGCAGACCACCGGCGGAGACGGCAAGCCGGGGCCGAAGGCACAGGAGCTGCTCGACCTGTCCAATCCCAACCTGGACTTCGTCGCGCTGGCCACCGGCATGGGCGTGCCCGCCGTGCGCGCCACCACCGCCGAGGAGCTCGCCGCCGCGCTGCGCAAAGCGCTCGCCGAACCCGGCCCACACCTGATCGACGCGGTGCTCCCACCGCTGCTCTAACCGCGGGGAAGGGGTCAGCCCCCGCCCATCGGACCGCCGGGCTGCTTTGCGGTCAGTGGCGGCCGTCCCGGCGGCTGGTGCACCGGCGCCGGGGTGATCGCCGCCGGGATCGGTTTGCTCAATGCCTTGCCGGGCCGCACGGTGAGCTTCTGTCCGTGGTGGCGCAGCGTCAGCGACTCGCCCTCGAGCAGCTTGTAGCTCGCCTCCTCGCGGGAGATGTCCACCCGCAGCTGGCAGCCCTGCCAGGCCATCCCGAACCGCAGCTTGGTCCAGCCGGGAGGCAGCCTGGGGGCGAAGGTGAGCACCCCGTCGTGGTCGCGCATGCCGCCGAAGCCGGCCACCAGGCCCAGCCAGACGCCGGCCAGGTTGGCCATGTGCAACCCGCTGCCGGTGTTGTGGTGCAGGTCGTCCAGGTCGGTCAGGGCCACCTCGAGCAGGTAGTCCTGGGCCAGCCGCAGGTGTCCGATCTCGGCGGCCATGATCGCCTGGGTGCACGCGGAGAGGGACGAATCGCGCACGGTGAGCGGCTCGTAGTAGGCGAAGTCGCGGGCCTTCTGCTCCGGTGTGAACGCGTCCCCGCGCAGGTGCAGGGCCAGCACCAGATCCGCCTGCTTGATCACCTGGCGGCGGTAGATGTCGCCGTAGGGGAAGTGCAGCAGCAGCGGGTACTTATCCGGTGGGGTGTTCTCGAAGTCCCACCGCTCGTGGTCGGTGAAGCCGGTGGCCTGCGGATGCACGCCGAGGCGCTCGTCGTAGGGCACGTACATCGATTCGGCGGCGCGCCGCCACCGCTCCACCTCGGAAGGGTGGACGCCCAGCTCGGCGGCCTGCTCCGAGTGCGCCTTGACCACATCCACCGCGCCGCGCAGGTTCCGCTGGGCCATCAGGTTGGTGTAGACGTTGTTGTCCGCGATGGCGCTGTACTCGTCCGGCCCGGTCACCCCGTCGATGCGGAACCTGCCGGCCGCGTCGGCGTGGCCGAGGGAGATCCACAGCCGGGCGGTCTCGACCAGGATCTCCAGCCCGAAGTCGCGCTCGAACTCCATGTCCCCGGTGGCGTTGACGTAGCGCAGCGCCGCGTCGGAAATGTCGGCGTTTATGTGGTAGGCCGCCGTGCCGGCCGGCCAGTACGCCGAGCACTCCTGGCCTCGGATGGTGCGCCAGGGGAAGGTCGCGCCGGCCAGGCCCAGCTGGGCGGCCCGCTCCCTGGCCAGGTCCAGCGTGCTGTGCCGCCAGCGCAGCGCGTCCCTGGCGGCGTGCGGCGTGGTGTAGGTGAGCACCGGCAGCAGGAATGTCTCGGTGTCCCAGAAGGTGTGCCCGTCATAACCGGAGCCGGTCAGCCCCTTGGCCGGAATGGCCCGCTGCTCGGCTCGCGCGCCTGCCTGCAGCACGTGGAACAGGGCGAACCGGATGGCCTGCTGCAGCCGCTCGTCACCGTCCAGCCGCACATCCGCGCGCACCCAGTAGTCGTCCAGGTATTCGCGCTGCTCGGCGAGCAGGCCGGACCACCCGGAGTGCCGGGCGGCGGTCAGTGCGGCGGCCACCTGACCGCTCAAAGCCGGCCGGGTGCGCTGGCTGGACCAGCCGTAGCCGAGGAACTTGGTCAACACAAAGCGCTGGCCGGGCTGCAGGGTGGTACTCAGGGTCAGCCGGGCCACATCGGGGTGGCAGTCGATGCTGACCAGTACGTCGTCGCTGCCCTCCCAGCAGTGCTCCATGCCGGCGGCCATGCGCAGCCCGCTCGCCCGGGTCCGGTGCACCATCCAGGCGCCGGTGTGGTTGGCGTCCGCTTCCTCGGCCACCAGCGGGGCCTCCAGCACGGCGGCCACCCTGGGGTCGTTGCCCGGCGGCGGGAGCTGCTCGTTCGCGATCAGCTCGGACTGCAGCACGATCCGCGCCGGCTCGTCCACCGGGATGACCTCGTACTGGATGGCCGCGATCGAACGCTGCACGAACGACACCAGCCTGGTGGAACGCACGATGACGCGTTGCCCGACCGGGCTGCTCCACTCCACCTCACGGCGCAGCACCCCGTCCCGGAAGTCCAGGGTGCGCTCGTGCCGGTGCAGCTCTCCGTACCGGATGTCGAACGGCTCGTCGTCCAGCAGCAGCCGGATCAGCTTGCCGTTCGTCACGTTGATCACGCTCTGCCCGGACTCGGGGTAGCCGTAGCCGGCCTCGGCGTACGGCAGCGGCCGCAGCTCGTAGAGCGAGTTGAGG
>DATHIT010000306.1:0-3250 GCA_035489915.1 Pseudonocardia sp.
CCGGGCGGATCGGGACCGGGAGGAGTTGGCCGGTCTGGTCCGGGACCTGGCGGTGGTGCACGGCAAGGTGACGTTGTCCTCGGGCGCGGAGTCGGACTACTACATCGACCTGCGCCGGGTCACCCTGCATCACCGCGCGGCGCCGTTGATCGGGCGGCTGCTGCGGGTGCTGACGGCGGATTGGGAGTACGACGCGGTGGGCGGGCTGACCCTGGGCGCGGACCCGGTGGCCACCTCGGTGCTGCACTCCGCGGCCGCCGACGGGGCGGCAATCGACGCGTTCGTGGTGCGCAAGGAGACCAAGAAGCACGGCATGCAGCGGCTGGTCGAGGGGCCGGACATCACCGGGCGGCAGGTGCTGGTGGTGGAGGACACCTCGACCACCGGGGGCTCGGTGCTGACCGCGGTCCGGTCCGTGCTCGCCACCGGCGCCTCGATCGTCGGCGTGGCCACCGTGGTGGACCGGGACACCGGCGCCCGGCAGGCCATCGAGGCGGAGGGGTTGACCTACCGCGCGGTGCTCGGCCCGGCCGACCTGGACCTGCCGTCCTGACCGTGCTTTCCGACGATGTGCCCGGGCCGACTGAATGGACCGCCGGCGAGCCGGTGGGCGTCGGCCCGTGGCCGGGTGACGCCGGCACCTGGCCGAGCGAACCGCGCTACGACCCCGACCTGCTGCGCGACGGTGACCGCCGCAACGTGGTCGACGCCTACCGGTACTGGCGGCGCGAGGCGATCGTGGCCGACATCGACGCCCGCCGGCACCCGTTCCACGTGGCCATCGAGAACTTCGGGCACGACCACAACATCGGCACCGTGGTGCGCACCGCCAATGCGTTCGCGGCGTCCGCCGTACACATCGTCGGCCGGGCCAGGTGGAATCGCCGGGGCGCCATGGTCACCGACCGCTACCAGCACCTGCGCCACCATCCCACGGTCGCCTCGCTGCTGGAGTTCGCGGCCGAGCAGGAGCTGACCGTGGTGGCGGTGGACAACTCGCCGGGCTCGGTGCGGCTGGAGCGCGCGTCGCTGCCCCGCCATTGCCTGCTGCTGTTCGGCCAGGAGGGGCCCGGGGTGTCCGTCGAGGGGCGGGACGGGGCGGCGTTGACCGTGTCCATCGCACAGTTCGGCTCCACCCGTTCGATCAACGCCGGGGTCGCCGCCGGCGTAGCCATGCACGCCTGGATCCGCCAACACGCCGACCTGAACACCGCCTGGTAACCCGCCGCCGCCCCCTCACCGCTCGTCCGGCCCCCCTCCACCACCCGCGAGTCGGCGCTCTCAGCACACTGAGTCGGCGCTCACAGCACACATGGCAACCCGCCGCCGTTCCATCGGAGTCGCCTCGGAAGTCCGCATCCCAAGGTTCTAACTAGAACGTTCTATCTAATCGCGGTACGGTGCGGACACCGAGCGAGAGGAGTGCCGGCATGACGGAGCCGACGGCCGGCGGACCGCGCTTCCGACCCCGGCCTACGCCGCGTCAGGTGGCAACGATGCTGACTCCGGTGACAGCCGCCGTGGGGCGCGTCCTCCTGGAACGCGGCGTGGACGTCCGCCGCGCGCGGCTGATGGATGCCGCACGCGACCGCGTCCAGCAGCGACGCCGTCCCAGCCGGCCGAGGATGCGGGCGCTGATCGCCTCCGGCGGTGGCCGGCTGCGCTGGCGGGACGTTCCGGCGCCGCCGCCCCCGGGGCCGGACGCGGCGGTGGTCCGCCCGATCGCCGTGGCCACCTGCGACCTGGACCGGGCGGTCGCGCTCGGCGCCACGCCGTTCCCGCTGCCGCTGAACATCGGGCACGAATGTGTCGCCGAGGTGCTTGCCGTCGGCGAGCGGGTGACCACCGTGCGGCCGGGCCAACGGGTGGCCGTGCCGTTTCAGATCAGCTGCGGCGACTGTGCGCCGTGCCGCGCCGGGGCGACCTCGAACTGCGCCAGTGTGCCGCCGATCTCGATGTACGGCTTCGGGGTGGGCGGCGGTCACTGGGGCGGTGCACTGGCCGACCAGCTCGCGGTGCCGTTTGCCGACGCCATGCTGGTGCCGCTGCCCGACGGCGTGGACCCGGTCGCCGCGGCCAGCCTCTCGGACACCATCTGCGACGGGTATCGGCACATCGGCCCGTACCTGCCCGCGCTGCTGGAGCGGGACCCGGACACCGAGGTTTTGATCATCGCCGGCCTGACTCCCCGGACGATCTTCAGCGGGAGCGTGCCGCTCTACGCCGGGCAGGTGGCGCTGGCGCTGGGTGCCCGCCGGGTGCGGTTGGTGGACAGCCGGGCGCACGTCCGCGCGGCCGCCTCCCGGCTCGGCATCCAGCCGCTGCGGCCCGCCGAGCTGCGACGAACGCCCACCGCGGCGCTCGTGGTGGCCGCCACGGCAACGTCCCGAGGGCTGTGGGCGGCGTTGAGTAAAACCGCGTCGGACGGGATGTGCAGCAGCGTCGGCGGGCTGCACCGGGTGGCACGGATTCCGGCCGGCCTGCTCTACGGACGCAACGTCTCGCTGCGGGTGGCTCGCACCGACGCCAGGGCGGTGATGCCGACGGCCCTCGCACTGATCGCGGACGGCCGGTTCCGCCCCGAGCAGGTGATCAGCACACTCGGTTCGCTGGACGATGCGCCCCGGCTACTTGCCGCGCACTACCGCACCGGCGACATCAAGACGATCCTGAGCGCCTGACGACCCGAGGGCGGGCCCGCCACAGGTGTGCTGAGAGCGCCGACTCAGTGTGCTGAGAGCGCCGACTCGCGGGCAGTAGTGGACGGGCGGGTTAGTGGGACTCGGCGGGGACTGGGTCTTCGTCGACGGGGCGGCGCATCTCCTGGCGGTAGCGGTACAGGCCGTATCCGGTGCCCAGCACGAAGAACGCGATGGAGCCGATCGTGGTGGCCTGCTTGACCCAGGGCATCGTGTCCAGCAGGCCGGCGCCGTAGTACCCGAGCAGGAGCAGGATGGGCACCCAGGTGAGCGCGCCCAGCGAGTTGGCCAGGATGTAGCGCCGGTTGTCCATCCCGGCCGCCCCGGCGATCATCGGGGCCAGGGTGCGCACCCAGGGCAGCCAGCGGGCCACCACGATCGACCAGAATCCCCACCGTTCGAAGAACGCGGCCGCCCGGTCCAGGTTGGTCCGGTTCAGGATCCGTCCGTCCTTGCGAGCCAGGATCCGGACCCCGGTGCGTCGACCGACCAGGAAGCCGACCTGGTTCCCGACCACCGCCGCCACGGTCGCCGCGAGGGCCAGCGCCCAC
>DATHIT010000307.1:0-4246 GCA_035489915.1 Pseudonocardia sp.
GGGGGCGAGGGCGGCGGCGGTGATGGTGCCCATGTCGTGCTGGTCGAGCCAGGCCTTGGCGCCGCTGACCACGGTGCCGGTGGAGCCGCCGAACAGGAAGCCGGTGCGGGCGAGCTGGTGGCAGGTGCGGATGGTGTCGGCTTCTTCGACGTGGATGACCTCGTCGATGTAGGACTCGTCTAGGTGGGCTGGGCGGACGCTGGTGCCCAGGCCGGGGATCATGCGTCGGGCGGCGGGGGTGCCGAAGGTGACTGAGCCGACGGTGTCGATGGCGACGATGCGCACGTCGGGGCGGTGCTGCTTGAACCAGCGGGCGCAGCCCATCAGGGTGCCGGTGGTGCCGGCGCCGACGAACAGCACGTCCAGGTTCGGGAACTCCTTGGCGATCGCGGGGGCGGTCCGGTTGTAGTGGGACTTCCAGTTGTTGGGGTTGGTGTGCTGGTCGAGCCACACGTAGCGGGGGTCGGAGGCGACCAGCGCGCGGACGTGATTGAAGCGGGCACCGAGCAGGCCGCCAGTGGGATGTGGCTCGGTGATGGTGTGGACCTGGGCGCCGAGGGCCTCCATCATCTGGCGGGTGGCCAGGTTGCAGCGGCTGTCGGTCACACACACGAACCCGTAGCCCCGGCTTGCGGCGATCATGCTCAGCGCCACGCCCAGGTTCCCGGAGGAGGACTCGACCAGGATCGAGCCTGGCACCAGCGTTCCGTCCCGCTCGGCGGCCTCGACCATCTCGGTGGCGGCCTTGAGCTTGATCGAGCCGGCGAAGTTGAAGCCCTCACACTTCAGATACAGCGAGTGCCCGACGACCGGGTGGAGGTCGACGTAGAGCTGGTCCTCGTTGTGCTGCTCGGGAGCGGAGATGATCGGCATGATGACCCCTTGCTGGCTGGCGTGTTGCCAAGAAGGTTGCCGAAATCGCAGGTCAGGAACGATGGTGTGATCCCCCGAACCGGCGGGGCACCCACCCCAACTACGAACCGGGTCTCCCCAGTGGGCTGGTGGGGTTTTCCCCGGCAAGACCGTCAGCAGTGCGCCTCGCCACGGCAACAGGTGGAGCGGTGTTCCCCACCTGGAGGCTGCGGCTGCTCGAGTGCAAGTGGGTGGTCCGGGATGAAACGATTGCCTGCCCCTTTGCGGCGGGGTAGACACAGGAAGCAGTGTCGAAATGGCCGTAGCGAACGGCCATCAGCGCGGACCGGGCCATGCCGTCCGGCGTTGGGGATGGACCAAGGGCGGTTCTCCACCATGAAGGATGTACACCGGTTTGAGCCCACGTCGAGGAGCCCGGGTAGGGGCTCGGTGCTGGCGGCGTGGGAGCAGTTCGTGCGGGGCGAGGACCATGTTCGTGGTGTCCGGCCCGAGGTGGCGATTTCCTGGCATCGCTGCCGGGAGCAATACCGGGTTGACCCACACCTCACTGAAGCTCCGGTAGCTGTCGCCGAGATCGACCACACGCTCGAACACGACGTCGTGTTCGCTGAGCTGGGTTTTCGTGCCGCCTCCATAGCACATGAAGTGGGCGACCACAGTGGCATCGTCACCGTCACCGATGCGACCGGGCGGATCCTGGCCGAGTGGGGCGACCAAGCCACGCTCACCATCGCCACCGACGCCAATCTGGCGCCCTGGTTCTGCTGGTCCGAGTGCGCGGCCGGCACGAACGGCATGGGTACGGCGCTCGAGGCACACGGCCCGGTACTGATCAGAGGCGCGGAGCACTGGTGTCAGGCGTTCCACAACTGGGTCTGCGCGGGCGTCGCGGTGCGTGACGTGGTGACCAGGGAGCCGATCGCGGTGCTGAACATCTCCTGCTGGCGCAACCAGCTTCCCGGGTCCGCGGGAAGCTGGCTGGCAAACGCGGTCACCAAGACCCAGTGCACGCTGAGAAGGCGCGCCCGGGACAGCGGCGCGGAGTTGGTCGCCGCATACACCCAGGCCAGGGGCCGCTCCAGTGCGGCGCTCGCCGCGGTGGACACCGCGGGCAAGGTGGTGATCGCCGACGAGACGGCAAGCGTGCTCATGGGCGTCCCAGCCTCCACGCCGGCGGTCGACGCCTCACTGCGATGGAACCCCGGGCTGCCGGAACTGATCGGAGCCGCCCGGTATGCCAGCAAGCAGGCAGCCCACAATCCTGACTGGGTCGGCTCGACGCAGATCTTCACCCACCTCGCCGACGAGCCGACATCGATCAGCATCCGACCCGTCTTTCTGTCCGGACACCTGATCGGGAACCTGATCTCGTTCGGTCTCTCCGACGGGGAGCCGTTGCCCGAGCCGGAGCGGTCCGCACACCCTCGAGTGCAGCCGCGCAGACTGGTTGCGATGCGCGACAACCGGATGGTGCTGCTGCGGCTGTCCGAGGTTTCCTTCGCTGAATCGGAGGGCAACGACGTGTGGCTATCCACCGATCAGGGGCGATTGCGAGCCGCCTCCCAGGGCCTGGAGAAGCTCGACAGTGAGCTGGCGGATGCCGACTTCCTGCGGGTGCACCGCCGGTATGTGGTCAATCTCAGCCGCATCCGGGAGATCGAGAAGGGGTTCAAGGGCGAGATGTTTCTGGTCATGGACGACCGGGCCAACACGATGGTGCCGGTTTCCCGGCGGAACGCGCCAGCTGTGCGCCGGGCGCTGGACATCTGAGTTCCTCAGCACAACCTCTGTTGCCGGAAGGATTCCCGTGTCTGACAGCCCTGACGCCGGTGTCGGTCAGACCAACCGAGCCCCGGGTGCGGGTGCGCTCGGTGTCCGGCCTCGCGGCGCCCCGTACAGCGAGACCCTCCGGGCAGCCGCCGGTGGGAGCGCGGGCGGGCGCCGCGGCCACCCGACCGAGGGCGCGAGCAACCGCGACTGGTGGCCGAACCAGCTCAACCTGAAGATCCTCCGGAAGCACTCCACCGCGTCCAACCCCATGAGCGAGGACGTCGACTACGCCGCGGCGTTCAACACAGTCGACCTCGACGCGCTGGCGAAGGACGTCGACGAGATGCTGACGACCTCGCGGGACTGGTGGCCGGCCGACTTCGGCCACTACGGGCCGCTCGTGATCCGGATGGCGTGGCACTGCGCCGGCACGTACCGCATCCACGACGGCCGCGGTGGCGCGGGCGCCGGCATGCAGCGCTTCGCGCCGCTGAACAGCTGGCCGGACAACCGCAATCTCGACAAGGCTCGCCGCTTGCTCTGGCCGGTGAAGAAGAAGTATGGCCGCAAGATCTCCTGGGCCGACCTGATGATCTTCGCGGCCAACCGCGCCCTGGAGACGATGGGCTTCGCGACCTTCGGCTTCGCCGGCGGCCGGGCAGACGTCTGGGAGCCCGACGAGGACGTCTACTGGGGTCCCGAGCGGGCCTGGCTGGGCGACGAGCGGCACAACGGCGTCCGGGCGCTGGACAGCGCGCTGGCGGCCGACCAGATGGGCCTCATCTACGTCAACCCGGAGGGCCCGAACACCGTCCCGGACCCGTTCACCTCGGCCCGGGACATGCGCGAGACGTTCCGGCGGATGGCGATGAACGACGAGGAGACCGTCGCGCTGATCGCCGGCGGGCACACGTTCGGCAAGACCCACGGTGCCGCCAACCCGGAGGAGCACCTCGGCCCCGAGCCCGAGGGCGCCCCGCTCGCCGAACAGGGCCTGGGCTGGAAGAGCAGCTACGCCACTGGAAAGGGCACGGACACGATCTCCAGTGGGCTCGAGGGAACATGGACACCCACCCCCACGCACTGGGACAACAGCTTCTTCGAGACCCTGTTCAGCTACGAGTGGGACCTGGAACTGAGCCCCGCCGGTCTGTGGCAGTGGATCCCGAGGGACGGCGGCGGAGCCGGCACCGTGCCGGATGCCCACGACCCATCGAAGACACACCACCCGACGATCCTGACGACGGACCTCGCGCTTCGGTTCGACCCGGTCTACGAGCCGATTTCGCGGCGCTTCCTGGAGAACCCGGACCAGCTGGCGGATGCGTTCGCCCGGGCCTGGTTCAAGCTGACGCACCTCGACATGGGCCCGATCCAGCGCTACCTCGGGCCGCTGGTCCCTGAGGAGGGGCTGCTCTGGCAGGACCCCGTCCCCGCCGTCGACCACGAGCTCGTCGGCGCGGAGGACATCGCCGCGCTCAAGGGCCAGATCCTCGACTCGGGCCTGTCGATCTCCGATCTCGTCTCCACCGCATGGGCGTCGGCCTCGACGTTCCGCGGCAGCGACAAGCGCGGCGGGGCGAACGGGGCGCGGATCCGCCTC
>DATHIT010000308.1:0-5335 GCA_035489915.1 Pseudonocardia sp.
GCAGTGCCCGGGCTGATCGCCAAGCCGATCATCGACATCCTCGTCGGCGCGCAGGCGGGCGGTGAACCGCACACAGCGATTGACGGTCTGGGTGGCCTCGGGTATGAGTACCTGGGTGAAGACGGTCGCCGTCCAGGACGATACTTCTGGCGCAAGCGAGGCATCAACGCGTTCAATGTGAGCGCCGTTCCCTACCTCGGGGCGTTGTGGGAGAGCAGTCTCGCGGTCCGTGACTTTCTTCGTACCCATCCGGGGTGGGTTGAACGCTATGGGCAGGTCAAGTTGGATGCCGCTGCAGTTTCTGGGACGAGCATGCTGGGATATCAGAATCACAAGCGCGATTTCGTCGACGAGCTGCGCGCCACCGCTCTGGCGTGGGCGGCCAAGCCCAACTGAACACGAGTTTAGGGCGTCTGGCACCGACCTCAATGTGACGACGGAACTGGCCAGCGAACAATTCCTCACGCTTCGACCGGAGGTCGTCACAAGACCGGGAGACTGCCCGACATCCAACGGGGTGCGCTGATGAACCGGTTACCACGATCACGAGCCCCGAAGGTGGGCGCCACCAGGATGTGACGCGTTATCCGCTCGACGAGCGCCTCGTAGTCACGGTACGACGGCGGCGAGCTCTGCCGCTGTGACAGTCTGAGTACCGGGCCACTGGTTCGGTGAGGTGCACATGCCTAATGGTCACTGTTGGTCGGGGGTTTCGGGACGGACCGACATGGATCGAGGGATTCGACCGCTTAACGTCACGCTGCTGACGCTCCTGGTGACGGCCACAATCAGTGGCGTCGTGGCGTTCGGGGTGGGGTTCCCGGGCCCGGCGCGGTGGGTCGTCGCCGTGCATGGGGCGTCCGGATTGGGGCTGCTGCTGCTTGCCCCGGCCAAGATCCGCGTCGCCCGGCGGGGCCTTCGGCGGACCGGACGATCGCGGAAGGTGATCGGCCTGACGTTCACCGTACTTGTGCTCGCGGCGATTGGGAGTGGGCTGCTGCACGCGGTCGGCGGATGGCGGCCCTACCTTGGGCTGCTCCCGATGCAGCTCCACGTGGGTGCGGCGGTGGGGGCGATGGTGCTGCTGGTTGCGCACGTGGTGATGCATCACCGGAGCGCCCATCACCGGTGGCGGCCATTGCTGCGCCGCACCGACCTGACGCGACGGCGAGCGCTGCTCGGCACCGGCGTCGCCGTGGGCTCGGCGGGGCTATGGGTCATCGCGCCGGGGTTGCCGCGTCGCGAGACCGGATCGCACGAGGTCGGCTCGGGGAACATCGCGATCGTTCCCGTCACGCAGTGGATGTTCGACCCGGTACCCCAGATCGCGGCTGCGGCCTGGCGCCTCCGAACCCCGGATAGATCGTTTGACCTGGCCGCCATCGCCGCGCTCCCGCAGGGCACCGTGCGCGCCGTGCTCGACTGCACGGGTGGCTGGTTCACCGAGCAGGAGTGGCGCGGGGTGCCGCTCTCGGCGCTCGGCTTGCCGGAGGGGGCGTCGATCGAGATCGTGTCGACGACCGGCTACCGTCGCCGTTTCCCCGCCCGCGAGGCCGAGACGCTGCTGCTGGCGACGCATGCCTCTGGCCGTCCGCTCTCGAGCGGCCACGGCGGCCCGGCGCGGATCGTCGCGCCGGGGCGGCGCGGGTTCTGGTGGGTGAAGTGGGTGACGTCCATCGAGGTGATCGACGAACCGTGGTGGTGGCAGCCGCCGTTCCCCCTGCAGTGAACGGCGCACGGATGCACTTCCCCGACTACCGCGCAGAAGAATTACTACCGCTGCTTCAACAGCATTGGGCATCCCACGATGAACGAGGGGCTGTCATCTCTGTGACTGGGCGAAGGTAGACCGGTGGCCAACGGGCCGTGCCGAGCCCCGGCGTCGTTTGTTTGCGAATCGTGAGGAGCACACTCATTCGGCGCAGTTGAGTGTTTGCGAGTTCCGACGTCACCCGCGATGCCTTGCGCTAGACGGGCCAGGATCCGAGAGGTGGTGTCAAAATTTCCGCTGTTCCGGTCGAATAGTTGAGTAGGTAGTGCGCCGCTTGCACTGTGGGCACCCCTTTCAGCGATTGGATGAAGTGCTCACAAGGCGGGAATCGCCGTGAGACAGCCGAGAAAGCCATAGGTCAGGTGGCGCCGCCGATGTCACCAAAGGCGAGAACTCAATGCCTTGTAGATCTCCCTGTTAGCAACAGAGGAAAGCACGCTGGCGTGGGCGAAGAATGTGTCGGACGGGTGGCTGCGGACGGCCTGGCAGTCCTCGCTGCGGCCGGCATCCGGCAGATCGCGTGTCTGTGATGGCGGCCGGCAGTGGTCGACCGAGCCCGAAGCTCCGCGCAACATCTGCGTTACACACCTTCGGTAGCTTGACCCTCCATGTCTAATGACGAGAGGCAACGGTGACAGACCCATTTGTGCGAGAGATGACCTCAGAACTCATCGGACGGCTCGGGCGTCGGGGTTTCATTAAGGCTGCCGCGACAGTCGGCGCCGGCGTCGGTATCGCCGGCGTGGGGTCCGCGTGCACGCATAGCTCCGGATCGCCGGCACCCTCGTCGCCCTCTGCGGCATTGGCCGACATCACGGCGCTGCAGCCCGGTCAGGGCACACGAACTGGCGATGTGTATCTGTCATCGCAACCAGATCAGGTGCTCTGGGGTTACGTCCCCAATGTGCATACTGCGCCAGTGACGAGGATGCGTTCGGGGCAGACCATCACCATCGATGCTCTGTCCCATGAGGGAATCCTGGAGGATCAGGGGCGTAACCCCGTCGAGTACTTCGGCAGCTACGGCGTCACCGAAATCGGAGTTCTTGACGATGCCAAAGTCATTGCCGCCGAATACAACCGGACACCGCGGGATTTCGTCAAAGATGGTCCACATGTGGTGACCGGCCCGGTGTTCGTCGAGGGTGCCGAACCCGGAGACGTCCTTAAAATAGAGACGCTCGAAGCGATTCCGCGGGTGCCCTACGGGGTGGTGTCGAGCCGACACGGGAAAGGTGCCCTGGCGCGCGCCAAGGACGGCGGACCGCCAGCGGGAATAACTTTGGAGGAGGTGATGCCCCCCATCAGCACCGACGACCGGGATAACCCCGATCCCACCCACCGCGGCAACGTGTCGGTGTTCACTGCGATCGAGGACGGCAAAGGTGTGATGCCGGTGGGCAGTTCGGGCCAGGTGCGGTTCCCGCTACGCCCGTTCATGGGGATGATGGGAGTCGCATTCTCCCGAGACCCCAATCCGACATCGGACAACTCGAACTCGATTCCACCGACCCTCGGCGGCGGAAATATCGACATCCGGCACCTGGGTCCGGGGTCGACCTTCTACCTTCCCGTCTTCGCCCCCGGCGCGCTGTTCTACGTCGGTGACCCGCACATGGGAATGGGGGACGGTGAGGTCGCCTTGACCGCCATGGAAGGCTCCCTGAGGGGAACGTTCAGACTGACGGTGTGCAAAAAGGGCTCGTCGGACGCCCCCAGCGTCGCCTACAGCTATCCATTCGCCGAGACCGCGGATGCCTGGATCCCGATCGGATTATCTGATCCCGACGGCGCCGTGGGCGGACAGGTGAGCGACCTGAACGTCGCCATGCGCCGAGCCGTTGTCAACGCGCTGGACTACCTTGAGCACGACCGCGGCATGGACCGGACCACCGCCTACGCCTACCTCTCGGCCGCTTCAAATTTCAGCGTGTCCCAGGTCGTCGACCGCACTGTCGGCGTTCACGGGCAGATCTATAAGGACCACTTCGCATGACCCTGGCCGACGGGCTGGCGAGTCCCCGATACTGAGTCCACCCGGATTTGGAGCCGGATTAGACCCGTGAACGCCTCACCGCCTCAATTACCGGTAACCCGCCGTATTCGAATCCTTCGTATTCGTCTGACCTGGACGGTGGCGTGTGGGCTTAGCCGATGTTCGGCTCCGGTACTGCACAAGGGGTCGGCCGGTCGGCGGGTCAGACGGACAGGCTCAGGAAGTGCCGGCTGGTTCGGGTAACGGGAATAGCTGAAGAAACCGTGCCAGGACGCCGCTGTCGCCAGCGATCGTCACTTCGCCGGTGCGCAGGACGTCTTGGAGGGGACGACCGCGATAGAGGAGTGCGGCCAGGGTCTGTGGGTCGGTTTCCAGTGTCGCGGTGGCCTGTTCGGGCTCGCCGCGGGTCAGGTGGAGCAAGCCGTCGGCAACCTTGACACGGAAGTGGTTCTCGCCGAGGCGAAGCGCGATGGTCGCGGTGAACCCGTGCGCGGCTCCGGGGTCAAACAATGCCCTGAGGGACAAGACGAGGGAATCGATGCTGCGGTCAGCGTCGTAGGGCATCGACGGAGAGCGGCTGCCCCAGCGGCCGAGGTGGGTGATGACCGGCTCCAGCTCGGCGCCCCAGTCGGTCAGCGCATAGACCTGGGAGGCGGCGGGTGGTGGCAGCTTGTGCTGGTGCACGACGCCGGCCTCCTGCAGCTGACGCAGTCGCTGCGCGAGGACGTCGGGGCTCGCGCCTGGCATGCCCGCCCGCAGGTCGGTGAACCGTTTTGGGCCGAGCAGCAGCTCGCGGACGACCACCAGTGCCCAGCGCTCGCCGATCACATCAAGGGCATGCGAGACCGCGCATCCCTCGCCGTACGTGCGCCTTCCCACCATGACAACAAGCCTACCAGCCGCGATACGACAGTTCGATCTGTAGATTGTTATTTCCAACTATAAAGTAGTAAAGTCCGACTGGCGAGCTGATAGGTGATCAAACCGACCGCCAGAGCCCGCGCCAAGAACACCGAAACCAAGGAGATCAGCCATGCCTCAGTTTTTCGTCGAAGCGCCGATAGGAATTCGCGACGACGCCAAGCAGAAGATGATGCACGACCTCACCGCCGCGATCGACGAGGCTTACCACATTCCCGACGTGCGAGTCTGGCTGCGGGAATACCAGCCCGGCAACGTCGCGCAGGACGGTCGGCTGGGTGCCGAGGCCATCAGACCCGTGTGCTTCCTCGAGGCACCGGAACTGTCCAGTCTCGACGCGAAGCGAAAGATGGCCGAAAAGATCCTCACCGCTATCGGTCAGGCCTACGACGGCATCGCCAACACCGCTGAGACGCTGATCCTGATGAACCACTACCCGCTGGAGAACGCCGGGTTCGCCGGCCGCCTCCAGTCTGATGACCCGCAGCTGGTTGAGGCGATGACGCAACTGAATCGCTGAGCCCCGCCGGCGCCCAAAGAAGCCGGCATTACCCGGCTCGGAGCAGGGTGCACACAACACACCCTGCTCCGAGGACCGGCAATTGCCCTGTGAGCGAACGGAAACCTGCAATGACTGAAAACCTCAA
>DATHIT010000309.1:0-27674 GCA_035489915.1 Pseudonocardia sp.
CGGCGCGGGCGGTGCGGTGGTCAGCAGTGAGGAGCTGCTGGAACGGGTGTGGGACGAGCACGCCGACCCGTTTACCACTACGGTGCGTGTCACTGTGATGACACTGCGTAAGAAGCTGGGGGAACCGGGCATCATCGAGACCGTGGTCGGCTCGGGCTACCGGGTCCCGCTGGCCGGCTAGGAGCCTCGCGTGGGACTGTCCCGCCGACGATGGCGCGCCGAGCCTGGGGACGAAGGCGCCCTGGCCCGGTCGGATGCCGAGTCCAGCGGGCCCGGGCCTGGCGGTTCGAGCGCGACAGCCCGGAGTGCCGCCGCCGTGCCGAGTGATCCCACCCCGAACACGCCAGGCGCCCCGGGCAAGGCGGCCCCGCGCGGCTCAGCCGGCTCCAGCGCGACTGACGCCACCGGCCCGGTACGCATCCAGCGGGCCGCCCTCGGCTCCGCTCAGGCGGCTGTGTCCGGCCCGCGTGCGTCGGCGTCCAGTGCCGCCGCCGCGCCCGCTGGTGGGGCGCCGGTCGATCTTGCGCCTCGGGCCGCCGCCCCCACCGGCCAGCCGCGCGGGGGCTGGACGCCGCTGCCGGAGCGCGGGGGCGCGGAAACCCGGCGGTGGACCACCCGCGCGGGCCACGGCCCCGAGCTGCGAATCCGGCTGACCGTGCTGTGCACCACGCTGGCCGCGCTGGTCAGCGTGCTGCTGCTGTGGCTGGGCTGGCTGCTGGTCGGTGGGGTGGTGAGCGCGGTGCCGACGTTGCCGCCGGGGACCACGGTGCGGGTAGGCGACCAGCCGGTGGCGGCCGAGGCGCTCGGTCGGGCCCTCTCCGACGCCGCCCGCGCCGAAGTCTTGCGTGCCGGCCTGGTGGCGTTCCCGCTGGTGGTGGCGGCCGCCGCCGTGCTGTCCTACCTCGCGGTTGGGCACGTGTTGCGCCCGCTGCGCCAGGTCACCGGCACCGCGCGCCGGCTGTCCGCGGAGTCCCTGGACGAGCGCATCGCGCTGCGCGGTTCGCACGGTGAGGTGACCGAGCTGGCGGAGAGCTTCGACGCCATGCTGGACCGGTTGCACGCGGCGTTCGAGATGCAGCGGCGGTTCGTCGCGAACGCCAGCCACGAGCTGCGCACCCCGCTGGCGGTGATGCGCACCGAGGTGGATGTGACGCTGGCCGACCCGGCCGCCGACGTGGCTGAGCTGCGCCGGATGGCCGAGGTGGTACGCGGCGCGACCTACCGGGCGGACGCGCTGGTCCAGGGCCTGCTGTTGCTGGCTCGCACGGACGCCGGCGTGGCCGGTCCGCCGAAGGAAGTGGACCTGGCCGAGCTGGTTCGCCCTGCCCTCGCCGCGGTGCGCGCTGAGGCGGATGAGCGTCGGCTGCGGGTGCGGGTGCAGACCGGATCCGCGCCGACCACGGGCGATCCCGCGCTGCTGGAGCGGGTGGTCGGGAACCTGGTGGAGAACGCGGTCCGGCACAACGTGGAGGGTGGCTGGCTGGAGGTGGGCACCGAGGTCGGCGCGGACGGCTGGGCGCGGCTGCGGGTTTCGTCCAGCGGAGCGCCGGTCACCTCGGCCAGGGTGGAGGAGCTGTTCGAGCCGTTCCGCCGGGGCACCTCCCGGGCCTCCGGTACCGGTTCCGGTCTCGGGCTGTCCATCGTGCGCGCGGTGGTGTCGGCCCACCGGGGCACTGTCGTCGCGGCGCCGGTGGAGGGTGGTGGCCTGACCGTCACCGTTGGGCTGCGGCCGCCGCCGAGCGGGGTCGCGCCGAGCTGAACCCGGCCGCCGGTCTCAGCCGGTGCCGGTGCTGGTGCCGGTGCTGGTGTCGGTGCCGGCGAGCAGGGCGCGCTCCAGGGGCTCGGCGGTCAGCTCGACCTGCCAGGGACGGGCGCCCCCCGCGCGCAGCGCCTCGGCGACCGAGGTGGCCGGCGGCTGCCAGCACAGTCGACGGAGCAGATCAGGCTGCAGCAGGTTTTCCACCGGCAGGTCGTAGCGTTTGCCGAGCTCGGCGACGGCTGCCCGGGCGGCGGCCAATCGGGCGGCGGCCTCCGGATCGCGGTCGCCCCAGCGGCTGACCGGGGGAGGCCCGTCAGAAGCCAGCGTGGTGGGGGGCAGCTCCGGGTTCGGCAGGGCGGCCGCGCGATGCAGCGCCGACCACCAGTAGCCGGCCAGCCGGCGCTGGGCGCGGCCCCGGAACACCGGGAGCCGGGCGAGTTCATCCGCCGAGGTGGGCGCGCCGACCGAGGCCTCGATGATGGCCGAGTCAGGGAGCACCCGACCCGGTGCGATGTCGCGCTGTTCGGCCAACTCGTCGCGAGCCCGCCAGAGTTCACGCACGGCGGCCAGCTGGCGTGGCCGGCGGATGCGGTGGATACCTGAGGTCCGCCGCCACGGATCGGCCCTCGGTGGCGGCGGGGGAGCGGTACGCACAGCCTCGAACTCCTGTGCCGCCCACTCCCGCTTGCCCTGCTGGGTCAGCATGTCGTCCAGCACGTCGCGCAGCTCGATCAGCACTTCCACGTCGAGCGCGGCGTACACCAGCCAATCCTGCGGCAGTGGCCGGGTGGACCAGTCAGCGGCGCCGTGGCCCTTCTCCAGGCGCAGCCCGAGCAGCTGCTCCACCATCGGCCCGAGGCCGACCCTGGGCAGCCCGGCCAACCGTCCGGCCAGCTCGGTGTCGAACAGCGTGGCCGGTCGCAGGCCCAGCTCAGCCAGGCAGGCCAGGTCCTGGGAGGCCGCGTGCAGCACCCACTCCGGGCCGTCCAGTGCCGCGGCGAGTGGCTCGAACCGACCCGCCAGCGGAATGGGGTCGATCAGGAAGCTGCCCGCGCCAGCCCGGCGCAACTGGACCAGGTAGGCACGGGCGGAATACCGGAAACCGGACGCACGCTCGGCGTCCACCGCGATCGGGCCATGTCCACCCGCGATCGCCGTCGCCACAGCCCGCAGTGCGGTCGGGGACCGCACCACCTCGGGCAGCCCGTCGGCCGGTTCCAACAGTGGAACCGGTTCGGCCGCCCCCCTCGGCCCGTCCGGAGAATCGACCAGCCCGTCGCGCGCGTCCACCCCGGGAGGCAGTTCCCCGGGATCGGCCCTAGGGCCGGACGCACCTCTGGGCCCGTCTCGGGCACCGGCGGACCGGCCGCTGTCGGTTCCGGCCGTTCTCGAGGGACGCAGGTCTCCCGAGAGGTCCGAATCGTCGACGGCGCGGCTGGCCGGGCCAAGCGAGCTCAGCGGATGACTCCGGCACGCATCGCCAGTGCCACCATCTGGGCCCGGTCACCCGTCCCGAGCTTGCGCCCGATTCTGGACAGGTGGCTCTTCACGGTCAGCGCGGAGAGGTTCAGCGCCTCGCCGATCTCCTTGTTGGACTGACCGTCAGCGACCAGCTGAAGTACCTCGACCTCGCGCGCCGACAGCTCGCGCGGGGTGTTGTCGGTACCGGGTACGCGGGTGCCGGTGGCGAGCAGCGGAGCCACTGTCGGGTCGGCGTAAACGCCGCCGTCCAGGACCCGCTTCACGCCGTCGGTGACGATCGCCGCGGACGCCGACTTCAGTAGGTACGCCTGCGCCCCGGCCTGGAAAGCCGATCGCACGGCGTATGGATCATCCGACGAGGCGAGCACCACCAGGCGGTTCCACCCGAGTGACCGCAGCTCGGTGACCAGATCCAGACCGCTGCCATCCGGCAGCCCCAGATCCAGTACCGCTAGGTCACACGGACCGCTGGATTGAGCCCGGGCACGCGCCTCGGCCACCGAAGCGGCCTCGTACACCGTGCCAGCACCCATGGTTCTCAGCCGCGCCGCGATTGCTTCTCGCAGCAGCGGATGGTCGTCAACCACCAGCACTGAAAATAACTCTTCCCGCGGATGCGGGACCATGGCGGGCGGCAGCACGGCATTCGCACCGGCGGTGCGAATAGGCGTGCCTTGGCCGACAACAGCCACGTCACTACCTCCCTGGAGTCGGTCGTGCCCCCCGACCGGCACCGGGACCTCGTCCGATCGGCTGTGCAGGCCGCGCGTCCGAGGAGGTGTCGTGGACGCAGGGTAGCCCCCAAGCGGCCTAACCGCGCGCATTCATCGAAAGATTTTCATCCGAGATCTACGGCGTTGGTCGAACTAGGTCACTCTTTTAGTCGATCCCGCTGACTTCACAGAGTGACTTCTAGCTGGATCTACCCTGATTGATCTCGTGGGGAGCACAGATACCGAGATCAACTGTTACGGTCCGTCATCAAAGATACGCCCACTTCTGGTAACCCGATCGCGTGGGTCACTAATCGGTAAAACCCTTCGGCGTGTCGGCCGAACTCCGCGTCGGTCGGCGTCCAGGAGGCCCGCAGCTCCACGTCGTCGGCCCGGGTGGGGCCGGGAATGTCGCCGAACCGGGCGGAGCAGGTGCGGGTCACCGTGCCGCCGAGCGCCGCGTAACCGGCCCGGCAGGTGTCCAGTGCGTCGGTCAGCCAGGACCAGCCCACCGCGAGCAGCAGCGGGTCGTCGGCCTGTTCGGGATCCAGCGGGGCCCGTAGGTAACAGACCATCCGGAAGGTGCCCGCCCAGGCGTCTCTGGCCTCGGGGTCGTGCAGCAGGACCAGTCGGCCGGTGACGTCCACGTCGGCGTCCGAGGCGGCCCCGGGCGGTTGGACATCATCGGCCAGCTCGACGCCCAGCGCGAAGCTGTGCGGGGCGAGCCGGCGCGGCGGGTCGATGTCCACCAACTGGAGCTCCGCCCTCGGCTGGACGGCCTGCAGCGCCTCCACTGCCTGGCGGAATATCGGCGGGCTCACGTCGACCGAGGGTAGGTGGGATGGGGCACCGTGGCGGGCAGGCGCGCCGCCAGCCGTGCCAGGATGGTGGGGTCATGTCCGATCCCCGCGTCCTCGGCACCGCACCCGAAATCGGGTCCGACGCCGGTGCGGCGTCGGTCGGCGGGCGCACTGTCGCGCCCGATGTGATACCGAGCACAGTACCCGCTCACGCAGCACATTTCATAGATTCGGTGGACCCCTGTGGCTGATCTCGCTGTGGTGTCGGGCGCGCGCCGGGAACTGCGCGACGCCCCTTTGCTGGCCGCGATCCGGGGGGAGCACCCGGCCCGCCCGCCGGTCTGGTTCATGCGCCAGGCCGGTCGCTCGCTGCCGGAGTACCGGGCGCTGCGCAAGGGCACCGAGATGCTCGCCGCGTGCTTCACCCCGGAACTGGCCTGTGAGATCACCCTGCAGCCGGTGCGCCGGTACGGCGTCGATGCGGCGATCTTGTTCAGCGACATCGTGGTGCCGCTGAAGGCCGCCGGGATCGGCGTGGAGATCGTGCCGGGTACCGGTCCGGTGGTGGCCGAGCCGGTGCGTAGCGCGGCCGATGTGGCGGCGTTGCCGACGCTGGAGCCCGAGGCGGTCGCCCCGGTGGCCCAGGCGGTCCGGCTGCTGACCGCCGAGCTGGGTTCGGGCCCCTCGGGGATCCCGTTGATCGGCTTCGCCGGAGCCCCCTTCACCTGCGCGTCCTACCTGGTGGAGGGCGGGCCGAGCCGCAACCACGAGCGCACCAAGGCGCTGATGCACTCCGACCCGGACACCTGGCACGCGCTGCTCGACCACCTCGCCGAGATCACCCTGACCTTCCTGCGCGCGCAGCTGGCCGCCGGGGTGGACGCCGTGCAGCTGTTCGACTCGTGGGCCGGCGCGCTGTCCGAGCGGGACTACCGGCGGTTCGTGCTGCCGCACTCGGCGCGGGTGCTGGCTGGGCTGGCCGACGCCGGGGTGCCCCGGATCCACTTCGGGGTGGGCACCGGGGAGCTGCTGGGCGCGATGGCCGAGGCGGGCGCCGACGTGGTCGGGGTGGACTGGCGGGTGCCGCTGGACGTGGCCGCCGGGCGGATCGGCCCGGGGCGGGCGGTGCAGGGCAACCTGGACCCGTCGGTGCTGTTCGCCGGGCAGGACGTGGTGGACGCCGAGGTGCGCCGGATCATGGCCGAGGGCCGCGCCGCGCACGGGCATGTGTTCAACCTGGGCCACGGGGTGCTGCCGGAGACCGATCCGGACGTGCTGTCCCGGGTGGTGGAGCTGGTGCACTCGCTGTGAGCGGGGCCGGCGGCACGGCTCGTCCGGTGCACGTGGCGGTGGTCGGCGGCGGCATCTCCGGGCTGGCCGCGGCGTACCGGTTGCGCGCCCTGCTCGGGCCGGACGCCCGGATCACCCTGGTCGAGCAGTCCGGGCGGCTGGGCGGGGTGCTGCGCACCGTGCCGCTGGCCGGGGTGCCGATCGACGTGGGCGCCGAGGCGTACCTGGCGCGGCGCCCCGAGGTGCCCGCGCTGGCCGCCGAGCTGGGTCTGGCCGAGCTGCTGGTGCACCCCTCGGGCGCCTCGGCCTCGGTGCGGGCCGGCGGGCGGACCGCCGCGCTGCCCGGACGGACCGTGCTGGGCGTGCCGGGCAGCGGCGCGCGGCTGGACGAGGTGCTCTCCCCGGCGGCGGTGGCCCAGGTGGCCGGCGAGCGGGAGCTGGAGCTGGCCTGGGACGGCGCGGACCGGTCGGTCGGGGAGTTGCTCCGTGCCCGGTTCGGCGACGAGCTGGCCGACCGGCTGGTGGATCCGCTGCTGTCCGGGGTGTACGCCGGCCGGGTGGACGGGCTGGGCCTGCGCGCCACGATGCCCGCGCTGGCCGCCCAGCTGGACGCTGGCGCCCGTTCCCTCACCGCCGCCGCCGACGCCCTCCTCCCCCCGCCGCCCCCACCCACACCGCCCGCGAGCGCCCCCACAACGGCCCGCGAGTCGGCGCTCTCAGCACACCGAGTCGGCGCTCTCAGCACACCCCCGGATCCCACGCCGCCCCAGCCCGCGAAGCCCGCCCCGGCGTTCGGCGCGGTGCGCGGCGGTTACCAGGTGCTGCTGGACGCGCTGCGCCAGGCCGCCGGCGCCGAGGTCCGGCTCGGCTACCCGGTGCGTGAGCTGATCCGCCGCCCGGACGGGTGGCGCCTGGAGATCGGTACCGCCGCCGACCCGGAGGCGCTGGACGTGGACGCGGTGCTGCTCGCGGTGCCGGCCCCCGCGCTGCGCCGGCTGCTGGCCGAGGTCGCCCCGGCCGCCGCCGTGGCCGCCGACGCGGTGGAGCTGGCCTCCCCGGTGGTGGTCGCGCTGGCCTACCGCTCCGAGGACGCCGCCGCGCTGCCGGCCACCTCCGGGCTGCTGGTGGCCGCCGACGAGCCGCTGTCGGCCAAGGCGTTCACCCACACCTCCCGCAAGTGGTCGCACCTGGCCCCGAGCGCCACCGACGGGCTGATGCGGCTGCGTGCCTCGCTGGGCCGGGCGGGAGAGGTCGCCACGCTGCGGGTACCGGACGAGGAGCTGGTCGCCCGGGTGCGCGCCGACCTGGCCACGCTGACCGGCATCACCGCCCCGCCGGTGGCGGCCTACGTGCAGCGCCACGGCGGCGGCCTGCCGCAGTACGGGGTGGGCCACGGCGAGCTGGTCGCGCGGCTGGACGCGGCGGTCGCCGAGGTGCCCCGGCTGGCCGTCGCCGGCGCCCTGCTGCACGGCGTCGGAGTGCCGGCCTGCCTGGCCACCGCGGATGCCGCCGCGCTCAGCATCGTGGCCGACCTGACCCGTCAACCCGTCGCCTCGGATGGCAGCATGGCGGTATGACCCGCCAGGACTCCCGGCTCGACTACAAGGCGCTCAACGACACCATCCGCTACACCATGTGGTCGGTCTTCCGGATCGAACCGGGGCGGCTCGGCGACGACCGCGCGGCGGCCGCCCAGCAGGCCAGCGCGTTCGTGGAGGCGCTGGAGGGCAAGGGCGTTGTGGTGCGCGGCGTCTACGACCTGTCCGGGCTGCGCGCGGACGCCGACTACATGATCTGGTGGCACGCCGAGGAGATCGAGTCGGTGCAGGCCGCGTACGCCGACCTGCGCCGGGAGACCGCGCTCGGCCGGGCCAGCGTGCCGGTCTGGAGCCAGGTGGCGCTGCACCGGCCGGCGGAGTTCAACAAGAGCCACATCCCGGCATTCCTGGCCGGCGAGGACCCGAAGCGCTACATCTGCGTGTACCCCTTCGTACGGTCGCACGAGTGGTACCTGCTGCCCGACGAGGAGCGCCGCCGGATGCTCGCCGAGCACGGCATGAAGGCCCGGGAACACCCCGACGTGCGGGCGAACACGGTGGCCAGCTTCGGGCTGGGCGACTACGAGTGGATCCTCGCCTTCGAGGCAGACGAGCTGCACCGGATCGTGGACCTGATGCGGATCATGCGGGAGACCGACGCGCGCCGGCACGTCCGCGAGGAAACGCCGTTCTACACCGGCCCCCGGCTGGACATCGCGCAACTGGTGGCCGTGCTGCCCTGACGCCCTCGGGTTACAGCTAGGGCTCAGGATTCGGCCGACTGTTGATCCCGGCGCCGCCGCGGTCGAGGATCGACCCTCCGAGCAGCCCTGGAGGTGCCGTGCGCACGTTGATCGCCATCGGAATTGGCCTGATCTTGCTCATCGTGGTTGCGGTACTCGCCGCGCGGCGCGAACCGGAAGCACGGCAGAAGGCATTCGCCGCGTTCGGGGTGGTCTGGTTCGTGCTGTGCGTGCTGGACGCCACCGTCGGGGTGATCTCCGGCTACTCGATCGGCGAGGAGCTGCTGATCCACATGGTGATCTTCATCGTGCCGGCGATGGCCGCGTTCCTGGTGGCCAGGAGAAACCCCGTCCATCCCCGAGCCTGACCGCCCCGAGCGGGGCGGTCAGCGAGGGCGACCGATCAGCCTTCGGCCGGCTCCAGCGTGATCGAGACGCTGTTGATGCAGTACCTCAGGTCGGTGGGGGTTTCGTAGCCCTCACCCTCGAACACGTGTCCGAGGTGGCTGTGGCAGTTCCCGCAGACCACCTCGACCCGACGCATGCCCAGGCTGCTGTCCACCCGCTCGATCACCGCGCCGCCGGCCAGCGGGGTGAAGAACGACGGCCACCCACAGTGCGACTCGAACTTCGTATCGCTGCGGAACAGCTCGGCGCCGCAGGCCCGGCAGGCGTACACGCCGACGGTCTTGGTGTTCACGTACTCCCCGGTGAACGGCCGCTCGGTACCTGCCTCCCGGAGCACGTGATACTCCTCGGGGCTCAGCTGCGCGCGCCACTCCTGCTCGGACTTGACCACCTTGGGGGCATCCCCGGTCGCGGGTTTCATGCCTCCACGCTAATACCGGACGCGCCCCGCGTGTCGAACGAGTTGGTGACCTGGCTGTCCTGGCTCGCCGGGCTGGAGGACAACCAGGTGGAGAACACAAAACCCACCGCATCCATGATCAGATAGACGGCGACCAGAAGCAGCAGGAGGACCAGCACGAACGCGCCCAGCCGGCGCCCGCCCTGGGCCCGGTTGGCCGAGTCGGCGAAGTCGGACACGCCGTCCAGGTAGCCCTCCACGGTGTACCCGGGTCGACAGCGGTGCATCCGGTGCAGGTGCTCGGCGAAGGCCCTGGTCTCCGGGTCATCCGGATCCAACCCGATCAGCTCGTCGGCGACCAGATCGTCGCTCGGGTCGCCTTCGGGGCGGCCGGGTTCAACGGGATCGCGGGTGGGCATGCACCCACGGTAGCGTCTGGCCGACTCCTCTCAGGAACATGCGACCCGACTGAGAAAGGCGTAGCTGATGAGCCCGAGTCGATCGCCGGCCGTGGAGCTGACCGTGCCAGGGCCGGACGGGGAGCGCACGGTCCGGGTGTCCAACCCGGACAAGGTGTACTTCCCGGCCCTGGGCATCACCAAGCGCGAGGTGGTGGACTACTACCTGAGCGTCGCGGAGCCGCTGCTGCGCGCGATCGGCGACCGGCCGACCACCCTGAAGCGGTTCGTGGACGGGGTGGACGGCGAGCCGTTCTATCAGAAACGGGTGCCCAAGGGCGCGCCGGACTGGGTGCGCACCGCCACGATCACCTTCCCCAGCGGGCGCACCGCCGACGAGGTGTGCCCGACCGAGCCCGCCGTGCTGGCCTGGGCGGCCAACCTGGGCACTCTGGACTTCCACCCGTGGCCGGTGCGCAGCGCGGACCCCGACCATCCCGACGAGCTGCGCATCGACCTGGACCCGCAGCCGGGCACCGACTTCGCCGACGCGGTCGCGGTGGCCGGCGTGCTGCGCGACGTGCTGACCGACGCCGGGCTGGTCGGCTGGCCGAAGACCTCGGGTGGCCGGGGCGTGCACGTGACCGTCCCGATCCGCCCCGAGTGGACGTTCACCGAGGTGCGCCGGGCAGTGATCACCATCGGCCGGCGGGTGGTGGCCGAGCTGCCCGATCGAGCCACCCTGGAGTGGTGGAAGGAGAGCCGGGGAGAGCGGGTCTTCCTGGACTACAACCAGGCCTGCCGGGACCGCACGGTGGCCAGCGCGTGGTCGGTCCGCGGCCGGCCCAAGGCCACCGTGTCCACGCCGGTGACCTGGGACGAGCTGCCCGAGGTGGACCCCGACCAGTTCAACCTGCGCACGGTGCCCGGACTACTGGCCGAGCGTGGTGACCCGCACGCCCAGCTGGGCGAGCACGCCGGCGGACTGGAGAAGGTGCTCGGGGACTGGGCGGAGGCGGACGCCGCCAACGGCCTCGGTGACCTGCCCTACCCGCCGGACTACCCCAAGATGCCCGGCGAGCCCAAGCGCGTCCAGCCCAGCCGCGCCAAGAGTCCCACCAGCTAAAACGCTCCCAGCCGGAAGCCCGACTACTCCTACCAGCGGCCCAGGGTCGGCGACAGCGGGCTGCCCTGGTGATTCGTTGCTCGACTGCGAGAGGATTCACTCGTGACGACCCCGATGCAGTTGCCCGGCGAGCGCACCGCGTTGACGCAACCACCGACCCGCCGGATGTACCTGATCCCGTTGCCCGCGGAGCTCAGCCCCGATGCGATCGCCCGGCTCGGTGACCTGGTCCAGCCCGGCCGCATCCCGCACCTGGAAGTAGAAGCCGAGGACCGGGACGAAGCACGGGACATCGCCGAGGAGCTCATCGCTGATGCCCGGAAGAACCGCGGCCAGTGACCCCGTGATCCCCGCGTAGCTGCGCTGGGCACGCGCGGCTACCGGGGCTGGAACATCAGCCGGTCAGGGCGGGCAGAGCACGCTGGTCTGCGGCACCGTGCCGTTCACCCAGAGGGCGTCGACGGCGGCGGTCACGCACGGGGTGCGCGGATAGGCGCCCCGGCCGGTGCCTTCCCAGTTGACCACCCTGGCCGGCCCCAGCTGGTCGGCCGCCCGCTGGTAGCCCTGCTCGGGAACCCTGGGGCTGACGGCGGTGGTCAGCACCAGCATCGGCGGGGCGGCGGCGGCCGGCCCTACCCTGGCCGGATCCGAGGGCACCGGCCAGGCCGTGCACAGCAGCAGCTGCTGGGCCATCAGACTGCCGAACAGCGGGTGGTCGGTGCGCCACTTGTTCACCAGCGCCGTCACCTGCGGCGGGCTGACCCGCTGCGTGGTGTCGTTGCACCGGGTGGCCAGGGCCAGGTCGAATCGGCCGTTCAGGCCGAGCAGCTGGTCCAGGTACTGCAGCAGCCCGGTCGGGTTACCGGTGCGCGCCGCCCCGATCGCCCCGGCCAGCGCCGGCCAACCGTCCGGATCGTCCAGCCCGATGAGCACGGCGTGCAACATCGCGCTGGCGGTGAGCTGCTCCCCGTCCGGGCCCGTCTCCGGCCGGCCGCGCAGCTGGTCGGCCAGCTGCTGCACCGACGCGCGCGGGTTCGGCCCGAGCGGGCACGGCACGCCTGGGCGGGAGGCGCAGGACTGGCCGAACGCGTCGAACGCCGCCTCCGCCGCGGTGGCCCGCGCCTCGGCGGCGCCCACCGAGTCCTGGGTCGGGTCCGGTGGGGCGTCGAGCACCAGTCGGCCCACCGAGTTGGGGGAGTTCTGCGCCCACACCTCCAGCGCCCTGGCCCCGTCGCCCAGCCCCAGGGCGCTGAGCGTGCGCACCCCGAGCAGGGTGCGCGCGTGTTCCACGTCCTGCGCGGTGTCCGCGGTGTCGTACCTGGTCAGCGTGTCGCCCTCGGTGAGGTAGCACTCCTGGACCACCTCGCGGGCATCGTCGAGTAGCCGGTCGGCGGCGGTTGGGTCGGTGCCGGTCAGGTCGGTGTCCAGGATGTCCTCGCGGACGTCCGGGGGCGCGCAGTCCAGCCGGCTGGTGCCTTCGCCCCTGCGGTCCATGCCGACCAGGGTGAAATGTTGCAGCAGGGTCAGCGGCACCTGCGCGGCCAGCCGGGCGGCGCGCAGCGTGCCGGTCTCCCCGTCGCTGTCGCCCAGCACCAGCAGCGGTGGCCGGGCCTGCGGAGGCTGGTCGGTGAGGGATACCCGCATCAGCCCGATCGAGGACTGCCGGCGCCGCCCGTTGTCCGAATCGGTGTCCACCGGCATGTCGGCGCAGTCGAACCGCAGGGCTCGATCCTTGGGGATGGGCACCGGCAGTACCGGCTGAATGTCGTCGGTGCAGTCGATGAAGTCGACCCCACTGGCATCCCCGACGTCCGGTACCGGCACCTGCGGACCGGGCGGCGGGCGGCGCGGGGGTGGCTCGGGGGCGCCGTTCCCGGTGCTGGAGCCCTGCACCGCGACCGGAGGGCGGATGGACGGCCCGACCGCGCACGAGCACAGCAGCAGCCCGAACGCCGCGAGGGCAGCCGCCAGCGCGGCCGGCCTGTGGGGTCGACCAGCCGATCGCCGCACGCCTGTCTCCCTGGGTCACCTCGGCGCGAAATACGCCGCACCGTACAGACTGCAAGGTGACCGGTGAGGATCTGGTGAGCCGGCAGTTATTCGCCGGCCTCTCGACGCCCCCGGAGCGCCCGGTGGTTACCGGTCCCGCAGGTAGCGCAGCAGCAGGACGTGATCCTCGCTCAGCACGCTGACCAGCCGCAATGCCCGCAGCTGGTGATCAGCGCCCACCACGATGCGATCGATGGCGCCGCCGGCCAGGGTAGGTGCCACGGTGAGGCACAACTCGTCCGCCGCATCCGCCCCGAGCAGGCTGCCGAACAGGTGTGGCCCGCCCTCGCACAGCACCCGCCGCAGCCCCCGCTCGGCCAGCGCGTCCAGCACCCGCGCCGGAGCCACCCGGTCGCCGTCCAACACCACCACCTCGGCTCCGGCGTCAGCCAGCCGGCGCCGGTTGGCCTCCGGAGCGCCACCGGCGGTGAGGATCAGCGGCGGAACCTCGGTGTCGGTGAACAGCGGCGCGGCCGGATCCAGTTGGGCGGTCGCGGTGACCACGGCGATCCTCGGCGGCTCACCGGTGACCACGCTGGGCTTGCGGGCTCCCCGGTAGTTCTCCGTGCGCACCGTCCCGGCACCGACCAGGATCACCTCGGCGAGCCGGCGCAACAGGCCGAACACCCGCCGGTCCGGCGCGGAGGACAGGCCCTTGGACACCCCGTCCGCGCTGGCCGCCCCGTCCGCGCTGGCCACGAAGTTCATCCGCAGGTAGGGGCGATCCAGCGGCTCCGGGTAGGCGTACACCTCGGCCAGCTCATCGTCGGTCAGCGTGGGCGGATCGGGGGTGGGCGGAGGCCACAGCCGGAGCATCCGGCCATCCCACCAGGCCCGCCCGATCGCCGCCATTGGGGCGTCAGTCGCGGCCCGCTCACGTCACATACCGGGCGTCCACGTCACAGAGGGTGCGGGGTCTGTGGCGTGGACGTGGCCTCTGTGGCTTCGAGGTGGGCAGCCACGGAGCGCGAGACGAGGCCGGCCCGCGTCGACCTCGGTGACCACGCCCGCCCGGTGGCCTCAGCTGGTGGCGGCGAGCGCGAAGGGCAGCACGGCGGGCGCGCCGGCCCGGCGCAGCAGCGTGGCGGCGACGGTCATGGTCCACCCCGAGCCGATCAGGTCGTCGACCAGCAGCACCGGGCCGGCGCCCAGATCCAGGCCGGGCGGCACGGACAGCCGGGCGTACACCTGCGCCAACCGCTGGGCGGAGTTCGGCGGCTCCAGTTCAGCGCCGTCCTCCGGGTCCGCCTCCGGGTCGGTGAACAGCGGCGGGGCCGAGTCGAGCAGGGTGCCGAGCAGTGGCAACCGGCCGATCGCGGCGATCCGGGCGGTGAACGAGGCGACCAGCTCGGGGCGGGCGCGGGACGGCAGGGCCACGATGCCGGCCGGACGCTGCGCCCAGTCCCAGCCCTTGAGCACCGCGACGGCGGCCGCCACCACCTCCTCGGGGACGGGTCCGTCGCCGTGCATCAGCGGGCGCAAACGGGGACCCCAGCCGACGTCCACCAGCCGGCCGATCACCCGGCCCTCCTCGGCTGCGTCGGCGGGGGAGACCTTGCCGGACAGCGGCACATCCAGCCCGGACATCCCGGTGGGCCACATCTTGCGCGGCGCCACCGGCACCCCGGGCCGGGCCAGCCAGTCGCTCGCGCCGCCCCGGGCCTCCTCGGTCACCGAGGCGTCGTAGCGGTGCCCGGTGCAGTTGTCGCAGCGCCCGCACGCGGCGGCGTCCGGGTCGTCCAGCAATCGGCGCAGGTACTCCATCCGGCAGCTGTCGGTGTCCAGGTAGCGCAGCATCGCCTCCTGCTCGGCGCGCCGCGCCCTGGCCAGCCCGGCGTACCGGGCGCCGTCGTACTCCCAGGGTTGACCGGTGGCCGCCCAGCCGCCCTTCACCCGGCGCACCGCGCCGTCGGTGTCCAGCACCTTGAGCATCATCTCCAGCCGGCCCCGGGACAGCTCGACGCGCGGCTCCAGCGCCGAGGTGGACAGCGGCCGGCCGGCGTCGGCGAGCGCCGCCAGCGTGGCGCGCACCGCCGGCTCGGCGGGAAAGGCCAGCGAGGCGAAGTACGCCCAGATGTCCCGATCCTCCGGGCCGGGCAGCAGCAGCACCTCGGCGTGCTCCACCCCTCGGCCGGCCCGGCCGATCTGCTGGTAGTACGCCACCGGGGAGCCGGGCGCGCCCAGGTGCACCACGAATCCCAGGTCAGGCTTGTCGAAACCCATGCCCAGCGCGGAGGTTGCGACCAGTGCCTTGACCCGGTTGGCCAGCAGGTCGTCCTCGGCGCGCTGCCGCTCGGCCGGGTCGGTCTTGCCGGTGTAGGCGGCGACCGGGTGGCCGCGCTCGCGCAGGTAGCCGGCCAGCTCCTCGGCGGCGCTGACGGTGAGGGTGTAGATGATCCCGGAGCCGGGCAGGTCACCGAGGTGCTGGGCGAGCCAGCCGAACCGGTCGGTGCCCGAGGGCAGCCGGAGCACCCCGAGGCGCAGCGAGTCCCGGTCCAGCGGGCCGCGCAGCACCAGGGCGTCATCGGCGAGATCGCCGCCGGTGACCCCGAGCTGCTCGGCCACGTCCCTGGTCACCCGGTCGTTCGCGGTGGCCGTGGTGGCCAGCACCGGCACCCCGGCCGGCAGGTCGGTGATCAGCGAGCGCAGCCGCCGGTAGTCGGGGCGGAAGTCGTGCCCCCAGTCGGAGATGCAGTGCGCCTCGTCCACCACCAGCATGCCGGCGGTGCGGGACAGCTCCGGCAGCACCCGGTCCCGGAACTCCGGGTTGTTCAGCCGCTCCGGGCTGACCAGCAACACGTCGATCTTGCCGTCCTGGACCTGCTGGTAGACCAGCTCCCAGTCCTCGGTGTTGGCCGAGTTCACCGTGGCCGCGTGGATGCCGGCGCGGGCCGCCGCGTCGATCTGGTTGCGCATCAGCGCGAGCAGCGGCGAGACGATCACCGTGGGCCCCTTGCCCCGGGCCCGCAGCAGCGCGGTGGACACGAAGTACACCGCCGACTTACCCCACCCGGTGCGCTGCACCACCAGCGCCCGCCGACCCTCCGCGACCAGGGCGTGTACCGCCACCCACTGGTCCTCGCGCAGCACCGCGCCGGGCCCGGCCAGTGCGCGCAGCGCCGCCTCCGCCTCGCCGCGCAGGTCGGTCCCGGTGTCGATCGGCTGGCTCAGGCTCATGGCCCCATGGTGGTGCCAAGCCCCGACAGCTTCGCGCCCGGGCCGGGACTCAGCTGAACAGGCTGCGCCCGACGATCTCCTTCATGATCTCGTTGGTGCCGCCGAAGATGGACTGCACCCGGGCGTCCAGGAACGCCCTGGCGATCGGGTACTCGAGCATGTAGCCGTAGCCGCCGTGCAGCTGCACGCACCGGTCGACGGTGCGCTTGAGCAGGTCGGAGGTCCACCACTTGGCCATCGCGGCGTCGGTCACGGACAGCCTGCCGGCCACGTGCTCGGCCAGGCAGCGGTCGGTGAACACCCGGGCCACCTGGGCCTCGGTGGCGATCTCGGCCAGCTCGAAGCGGGTGTTCTGGAACGACGAGATCGGCTTGCCGAAGGCGCGGCGATCCTTGGTGTAGGCGGCGGTGTGTTCCAGCGCCCGCTCCACCCCGGCCGTGCAGCCCACCGCGATGGACAGCCGCTCCTGGGGCAGGTTCTGCATCAGGTAGACGAACCCCTGGCCGACCTCGCCCAGCACGTTCGCCGCCGGCACCCGCACGTCGGAGAAGAACAGCTCGGCGGTGTCCTGCGCCTTCATACCGACCTTCTTCAGCCGCCGGCCGCGCTCGAACCCGGGCATGTCCCGCTCGACCACGATCAGGCTGAAGCCCTTGCTGCCGGCGTCCGGGTCGGTCTTGGCCACCACGATCACCAGGTCGGCCATGATGCCGTTGGTGATGAACGTCTTGGCGCCATTGACGATGTAATCGTCTCCGTCGCGCACCGCGGTGGTCTGGATGCCCTGCAGGTCACTGCCGGTGCCCGGCTCGGTCATCGCGATGGCGGTGATGATCTCGCCGGAGCAGAAGCCGGGCAGCCAGCGGCGCTTCTGTTCGTCGTTGGCCAGCCGCAGCAGGTAGGGCGCCACCACGTCGTTCTGCAGCGGGAACCCGATGCCGCTGGCGCCGGCCCTGGTCAGCTCCTCGTCGATGATCGCGTTGTAGCGGAAGTCGGCCACCCCGCCGCCGCCGTACTCCTCGGGGACGTCGGTGCCCAGCAGCCCCGCCTTGCCGGCGGCCAGCCAGACCTCCCGGCTGACCTGCCCGTCGGCTTCCCACTGCTCGTGGTGGGGCTCGATCTCGCGCTCCACGAAGGTGCGGGCGAGGTCGCGGAAGGCCTGGAAGGCGTCGGGGTCGTCGTCGAAGATGTTCCGCTGCATACGCCGAGTCTCACATACCTGCGCAGCTGCCGGTAACCTTCGTCCATGGATCTCCTGGGTGCCGCCGCCAATGTGCGCGACCGGGCGGTCGCCGGGCACCTGGCCGACCTGCGTCGGATGCCCCGCGAGGTGATCGACTCGTCCCCGAGCGCCACGCTCTACCGCTACCTGCCGCTGGAGGGGTCGGGCCCAGAACCGGACCCGGATCTGCTGCCGGTGCTGCTGGTGCCGCCGCTGGGCGCCCCGGACTTCGCCTACGACCTGCGTCGGGGCTGCAGCCTGGTGCAACACCTGCTGGCCACCGGCCGGGACGTGTACCTGGTCGACTACGGCAACATCTCCTTCGCCGAGCGCGGGCTGGGCATCGAGTTCTGGGTGGAGAACGTGGTGCCGCGCGCGGTGCACCGGGTCAGCGAGTACCGGGGTGGCGCGCCGGTGCACCTGGTCGGCTGGTGCCTCGGCGGGATCTTCTCGCTGCTCACCTCGGCCGACCGGCCCAGCCTGCCGGCGCACACGGTGACCGCGATCGCCAGCCCGTTCGACGTTTCGGCGGTGCCCCTGGTGGCTCCGCTGCGCCCGCTCGCCGCGATCACCGGCGGTCGGGTGATCTCCTCGATCTACCAGGCACTGGGCAGCGTGCCCGCGCCGGTGGTGAAGTGGGCGTTCCAGCTGTCCACCGTGGACAAGTACCTGACCAAGCCGCTGACCGTGCTGTCCCGCCTGGACGACCGGGACGTGCTGGAGCAGATCGAAGCGGTGGATTACCTGATGAGCCACATGCACGGCTACCCGGGCCGCACGTTCGGCCAGATCTACCACCTGATGCTGCGGTCCAACGACCTGGCCGACGGCGGGCTGGACCTGGCGGGGCGGCGCATCGCGCTGGCCGAGGTGCGGGTTCCGGTGCTGGTGGTGGCCGGTGAGAACGACGTGATCGCGCCGCTGCGCGCGGTCCGGCGGGGCGCCGAGCTGCTGACCGGCTCGCCCGAGGTGAGGTTCGAGACCGCCCCGGGTGGCCACCTCGGCGTGCTCACCGGCCGGCGGGCCCGGGGCACCACGTGGACCTGTCTGGACGGGTTCCTGGACACGCACGACAAGTCGGCCTGACCCGTGCCGCCCCGTCTACCCCAGCGTCCCCGCCGCACCCAGGCAGAGCGCCGCGCCAGCACCCGCGCCGCGTTGCTGGAGGCGTGTGTGGACTGCCTGCTCGAGCAGGGTTATGCCCGGTTGACCACCGGGGCGGTGGTGAGCCGGGCCGGGGTCAGCCGAGGAGCCCAGGCGCACTACTTCAGCACCAAGGCGGAGCTGGTGCTGGCCGCCCTGCGGCACGTCGCGGACCAGCTGGCCCTCGAGGTGATCGCCGACCAACCCAGCCCGCCGGAGCGACCCGAGCAGGCCCAGCTGGCGCTGCTGGACCAGCTCTGGACGCTGCACACCGACCGGTTGTTCCCGGCCCTGATGGAGCTCTGGCTGGCCGCGCGCACCGACGCCGAGCTGCGGGTCGGGCTGAGCGACTTCGAACGGGAGCTGACCCGCCGGGTGGTCAAGTTCGCGCACGAGCGCATGCCGGGGCTAGCCGACCGCCCGGACTTCCGGTCGTTCCTGGCCACCGCGCTGGCCGCGATCCGGGGCCTGGCCGTGCTGGAGTTCCTGGATCGGGGCGAGGAGGTCGCCCGGATGTGGCCCGGGATGCGCGCCCAGCTGCACTCCATGGTGGCGCACAACGGCGAGCTCCACTAGCCATGAAGAGCGGGATACGCAACCGTCGATTCTAATTGAATGCTCAATCTTATGAGGTATCTCACTTCCGGGCACACCGGGCCTGGCCCCCGTGGTTATTGACACCTGACAACGATGCGCCCGGCGCCGCGCACATCGACAGGTAAAGCCCCCGGGGAGGTCATGATGACAGAGGTACTCGCCAACTACGAAGACGTCCTGGCGCTGGACGAGGAAGCGCGGAAGCTGCTGTTCACCGAGGCCCGCTCGGCGAACTCGTTCAGCGACGAACCGGTGACCGACGAGCAGCTGCGGGCAATTTTCGAACTGACCAAGTGGGCCCCGACCGCGGCGAACACCCAGCCGCTGCGGGTGCTCTACGTGGCCAAGGGCGAGGCCCGCGACCGGCTTGTCGAGCACATGATGGGCACGAACCAGGCCAAGACCGCCTCGGCGCCGGCGGTCGCCGTGTTGGCCGCCGACCTGAGCTTCCACGAGCACATCCCCACGGTCTTCCCGATCCGCCCGGAGATGAAGGACAGCTTCGAGGCCAACCCTGAGGGCCGCACGAAGCACGCCCTGTTCAACGCCACGTTGCAGGCCGGTTACTTCCTGCTCGGGGTGCGCGCCGCCGGCCTGGCCGCCGGTCCGATGGCCGGTTTCGACGCCGACGGCGTGGACAAGGAGTTCTTTCCTGAGGGTCGGCTGAGGACCATCCTGGTGGTCAACATCGGCCGGCCCGGCGAAAACCCCTGGTTCGACCGCCTGCCCCGGCTGGAGTACGAGCAGGTCGTCCAGCACGTCTGAGACTCACCCGGTCCGGTGAGTGGCGTACGGCGGAAATACTATGAACGCCGGCTCACAGCAATTAGCGTCAAGTCTGTGAGTGCATTGACGGGGCACCGGGCCGCGACAGCCGACCTGCGCGCCCGCTACGCCCGGCTCCCAGCCGGCCGCGGCGTGCGGTTGGCCAAGCCCACCTCGAACCTGTTCCGGTTCCGTGCCGAGCCGAAAGACAAGTACGCGCTGCTCGACGTCGGAGCCCTGGACCAGGTGCTCGAGGTGGACCCGGTCACCCGCACCGCCACCGTGCAGGGCATGACCACCTACGAGCACCTGGTCGAGGCGACGCTGCGGCACGGGCTGATGCCGATGGTGGTGCCCCAGCTGAAGACCATCACGGTGGGCGGCGCGCTGGCCGGGTTGGGCATCGAGTCGACCTCCTTCTCCCGAGGGCTCGCGCACGAGTCGGTGCTGGAGATGGAGGTGCTCACCGGGGACGGCCGGGTGCTCACCGCCACCCCGGACGGCGAGCACGCCGAGCTGTTCCACGGCATGCCCAACTCCTACGGCACGCTCGGCTACGCGCTCTCGTTGAAGATCGAGCTGCAGCCGGTCACCCGCTACGTCGCGGTCCGGCACCTGCGCTACCCCGACGCGGCCAGCTGCGCCGAGGCCATCGCGGCGATCTGCGCCAGCGGCGAGCACCAGGGCAGCCCGGTCGACTTCCTGGACGGCACGGTGTTCAGCGCCGACGAGCAGTACCTGACGCTGGGCCGGTTCACCGACGAGGTGCCGGCCGGATCCTCGGTCAGCGACTACACCGGTCAGCGGATCTACTACCGCTCCATCCAGGAGTTCGCCGGCCGCGGCGAGGACGTGCTGACCACGTCGGACTACATCTGGCGCTGGGACACCGACTGGTTCTGGTGCTCGCGCGCGCTCGGCGCCCAGCACCCGCTGGTGCGCCGGGTGTGGCCGGGCCGGTACCGCCGCTCGGACGTGTACCGCAAGCTGGTCGCGATGGATCGCCGGTACCGGCTCAACGAGCGCGTCCGCACCTGGCGTGGGCTGCCTCTCGAGGAACCGGTGATCCAGGACATCGAGGTGCCGGTGGAGCGGCTGGCGGAGTTCCTCACCGCGTTCGACGCCGACATCGGCATCACCCCGGTCTGGCTGTGTCCGGTGCAGCTGCGCAACCCGGTCGGGTGGCCGCTGTACCCGATGGAGCCGGGCCGGCTGTACGTCAACGTAGGCTTTTGGTCTGCCGTGCCACTGGCGCCGGGGCAGCCGGTGGGCACCCACAACCGCCGCATCGAGCAGTTGGTGGCGGACCTGGACGGGCACAAGTCGCTGTACTCGAACTCCTACTACACACCTGAGGAGTTCGAGCGGCGCTACAACGGGCCTGCCTACCGGGCTCTCAAGAAGGGTTATGACCCGGGAGGTCGGTTACCCGACCTCTACGACAAGTGTGTACGGGAGCGGTGATTGCTATGCGGGTGGCCCAGCTGTTCCAGAGCGTCATTGGTGCGGACACTGCGATTCGGGTGACCGCGTACGACGGCAGCGCGGTAGGACCGCCAGACGCCCCGTACGTGATGCGCATCCGAACGCCTCAGGCGCTGGCCTACCTGGCCGCGGCGCCCGGTTCGCTCGGGCTGGCCCGCGCATACGTGACCGGTGCGCTCGAGGTGGACGGCGAGATGTCCGTCGTGCTGCGTGAGATGGCCGAGGTCACGCTGCACGGAATCCCGACGGAGCAGCGGATCAAGCTGGCCCGCACCCTGTTGGGGTACCGGCTGCGGCACCGCGCGCCGATTCCCCCGGTGGAGTACCGGCCCCGTGGCCGGCTGCACTCCAAGCGGCGGGACGCCAAGGTGATCTCGCACCACTACGACGTGTCCAACCGCTTCTACTCCTGGGTGCTGGGTCCGTCGATGGCCTACACCTGCGCGGTCTACTCCTCCGACACAGCCAGCCTGGAGGAGGCGCAGCGGACCAAGCACGAGCTGGTGGCCCGCAAGCTCGGCCTCAAGTCGGACATGCGGCTGCTGGACGTGGGCTGCGGCTGGGGGGGCATGGTGATGCACGCCGCCGCCGAGTACGGCGTGCAGGCGCTCGGCGTGACGCTGTCCCGGCAGCAGGCCGAGTGGGCGCAGAAGGAGATCGTCGAGCGCGGCCTGACCGAGCTGGCCGAGGTCCGCCACCTGGACTACCGGGACGTGCCGGAGACCGACTTCGACGTGATCTCCTCGATCGGGCTGACCGAGCACATCGGCGAGTCCCAGTTGCCGTCCTACTTCGGCACGCTCTACGGCAAGCTCAAGCCGGGCGGTCGGCTGCTCAACCACTGCATCACCCAGCCCACCGCGGACGGGAATGACGTCGACTCGTTCATCGGCCGGTACGTCTTCCCGGACGGCGAGCTGCACGGCATCGGCAAGCTGGTGGCCGCGATGAACCGGCAGGGCTTCGAGATCCGGCACGAGGAGAACCTGCGCGAGCACTATGCGCGCACCCTGTCGGGCTGGTGCGCCAACCTGGACGAGCACTGGGACGAGGCGGTGCGCGAGGTCGGCGAGCAGCGGGCCAGGGTCTGGCGGCTCTACATGGCCGCCTGTGTGGTCGGTTTCGAGCGCAACAACATCCAGCTGCACCAGGTGCTCGGGGTCAAGCTGGGGGACCGGGGCGAGGCCTTCATGCCGCTGCGCCCGGACTGGTGATTGCCCGGCGCGGTCCGGAGTAGCCAGGTCGGCAAGCGCACAAGCTGATCGCCGCCCGGGCTCGGAGGCTCGTCAGCGCCCGGGCGCGCACAGGGCGTGCGGCTCGGCACAGCGCGTGCGGCGTGGCACAGCATGTGTGGCGTGGCACAGCGTGTGTGGCTCGGCACAGCGGCCTGGGCGGCTGTGCGAGGGTGCCGCGAGCTGTGTGGGGGTTTCGGGCGGGCTGTGTGAGGGTGCGACAGACGTGCTTGGACGTGGTTTTTAGATTCGGTCGCCCGCAGGTTGGTCGTTGGACCGCGTTCGCGCGAGTATCCACGTCGACAATGTGTCGAGGTAGCAAGTCGCGAACTCGGCGCTGTCAGCGCCGCGAATTCGGTGATCCGCTCCAGGGAATACGGCGACCGTCAGTTCGAAACGCTGGTGCCGACCCGGCCGGCACGCCGCCTCGGCGGGGGAGCTCAGCTCGCGCGGTCAATTTCCGCGCTGCGCGCCCTTGCCCGCGTCCTTCTTGCTCAGCCGCCGCCACAGCACGACGGTGAACACCAGCGACCCGACCAGTAGCACCCCGCTGAACACCGCCCGGATCCACCAGCCCGTCCCCGGGTGGAACAGCGTCAGGTTGATCAGGAAGAGCACCAGCCAGCCAGCTGAGGCGGCGCCGAACATGATGACGTGGCCCAGAGTCGGCTCACCGGCGTTATTGCGCACACCGCTCAGCTTGGCAGGTCACGCTGCGTATGACGAGTACGCCCCCCATGCCACGACCGCGTGATCTCGCCTCCCCGAAAGTGGACCCCAAAGTTCGATCAGGTCACGATCCGGTAACCTCGGAGGGGTCGGGCCACGCGGATGATGCCGGCGCCGACCGCGAGATCCACTCGATCGGGCACCTCCTCGTCACGTGCCTCAGCGCGGGCGAGACGCTCCCTGGTGCCCCGGTACGACACCGAGGAGCCCCCGCCATGGCACTGAGCCCGAAAGAACGCGCGGACTTCGATCAGATAGTGCTGCGGCTGCGCCTCGAGGACGCCGACGTCGGCGTGATCAAGCCCAGACGCCGCCCGTTCGCTCTGCTGGTGAGCGTGATCGCGGGCACCCTGGTGTTCGGATTCGGGGTGGCTCTGATCGGGCACGGTCCACTGGGCCCGATCCTGATCACCCTGGTGTCGGTGACCGCCGCGGTGGTGGTCGGCCGGAGATGGTGGCGGTCCCGCGACACCCGGCCGCGTCGCCGCTGACCCGGCTGAACCATCGATCCCTCGGGCGCGGCAACGTTGGTGCCCCGACAACCGACGTGCAATGGAGGTAGTTCGCGACCATGCCATTCCTGCCCTCGATAGTCTTGCCGCCGAACGAGCTGGTGGGCGGTGCGACCGTGTGTACCGCCCAGGACAGCTCGTGGTGTCAGCTGATCTATCAGCTCACCGGGGTCGGCTGGCTGGCTCGTTCGGCCGGTGTGGTGCTCGATGGTGCGCTCAAGACCCTGCTCATCGTGGTGTTGGCGGTGGTCATCCGGGCGCTGTGTCACCGGGCCATCGCCCAGGTGGCTCGAGGCGTCGGACAGGGCCGGGCACCCGCGCTGCTGCGCCCCCTGCGGGAGCGTGCCGCGCGAGGGCCGCGCGGGAGCTCCGGTGTCGCGACGCTGGTCGAGCGGCGGCGGCAACGCGCGGCCACGATCGGTTCGCTGCTGCGGTCCATCGCCTCGTTCGTGATCTTCGGTACCGGGGCGGTCCTGGTGCTGGGCGAATTCGGGGTCAACCTGGCGCCGATCATCGCTTCCGCCGGGGTGATCGGGGTGGCGGTGGGCTTCGGCGCGCAGAACCTGGTCCGGGACTTCCTGTCCGGCATCTTCATGATGCTGGAGGACCAGTACGGCGTCGGTGACGCGGTGGACTTCGGCGAGGCATCCGGGACGGTGGAGAGCATCGGGCTGCGGGTCACCACGGTGCGCGACGTCGAGGGCACGCTCTGGTACGTCCGGAACGGGGCGATCTCCCGGGTCGGGAACTTCAGCCAGCACTTCTCCATCGCGCTGGTGGATGTACCGCTCGGCCACGGCGCGGACATCGGCAGAGCCACCGAGCTCGCCGACGCGGCCGCGCGCGCCGCGGTCGCCGAGCCGCCTCTGTCAGAGGACCTGCTCGGCGAGGTGACCGTGCTCGGCGTGCAGTCCGTCACCGCCGAGGGGGTCACGTTGCGGATCACTGTGCGGACCCGCCCCGGTCAGCAGGTCGCCGTGCGCCGAGCGCTGTTCGAAGCCGTCGCCACCGCGTTCACCGAGGCGGGTATCCCGCCGCCCTCGCCGAGCCAGACCCCGGTCGCCGCCGCGTCCTGAGCCGCTTCCCGCGCCGGGCGCCCGGAGTTGGGGGATGATGCCCGGCGGGGGCAAGATCGACGTCAACGGAGAGGACGCCGCGATGCCAGTCGGGATGGATCAGTTGACCCGCGACCTCGCGGGCGAGACCGAGGCGCTGCGCGTGCTGCTGGTCGAGCTCAGCGCGGAGGACTGGGAGCTGGCCACGCCGGCGCAAGGATGGGCGATCCGGGACCAGGTCAGCCACCTGGCCTACTTCGACGACTCGGCCGTCCGCTCGGCCACCGACCCGCACGGTTTCCAGGAGGAACTGCGGGGGGTGCTGGAGAGCGGCGAGCTCTCGCCGGATGATATCGCCGCGAGGTACCGGGCATTGCCGGCCGACCGCCTGCTTGCCTGGTTCGACGGTGCCAGGGCCCGCCTGATCAGCACGTTCGCCGAGTTGGACCCGGGGCTGCGGGTGCCCTGGTACGGCCCCCCGATGAGCGCGGCCTCCTCGGTCACCGCCCGGCTGATGGAAACCTGGGCGCACGGTCAGGACGTCGCCGACGCCCTCGGGGTGACCAGGTCGCCCACCGACCGGCTGCGGCATGTGGCGCACATCGGGGTGCGGGCGCTGCCGTTCAGCTACCTGCTGCGCGGCCGCGAGGTACCCGCCGCCCCGGTCCGGGTGGAGCTGACCGCGCCCGGCGGCGAGCTGTGGAGCTGGGGCCCGGACGATGCGGCGGACCTGGTGCGCGGTCCGGCGCTGGACTTCTGCCTGCTGGTCACCCAGCGCCGGCACCCCGCCGACCTGGCGCTGGAGGTCACCGGCCCGGTCGCCCAGGAGTGGTTGTCCATCGCCCAGGCCTTCGCCGGCAAGCCAGGCACCGGCCGCGCCCCGCTGAGCGAATCCGCCGGCGGCATCACCTCAGCAAGGTAAGCCGGCGCCAGTGCCCCGTGCGGGGGTCAGCGCCCCGAGCTGGAGGGGCTGGTGGTGCGGCTCGGCGAGACCGGCCTTGGCCTTGTGCTGGTCCTCGGCGGGGTAGTGGCTCTGGGCGCGGTGGTGGCCCTCGGCGCGGTGGTGGCCTTGGGCGGGGTGGCCTTGGGCGGTGTGGCGGCGCCGGGGTTGGGTCCCGGGGCGGGTGCCACCACGACCAGGGGCGCGGTGGCGGAACGCCCGGAGGTCAGCCCGGTGGCGGTGATCAGGTAGTTGCCCGGCGGGCCGTCTTTGATGATCGGGCCGTGCACGTTGGTGCCCGACGGGTCGGTGGGCAGGGCATCGCTGGAGCCGCTGGCCGGCCCGGTCCAGGAGAACCTGACCGGTTCGCCGGGTTGGAACCCGGTGGCGGTGGCGACGTACGAACTGCCGCTGGTCACCTGGGAGGTGGTGAGCGCTAACTCCGTCGAGGTGACTGGCACGTTCGCCGGTGCCGGCCGGGCCAGCACGTGGACACCGGTGGCGCCCACCGCGATAGCGGCGGCCATGGTGACGGCGGCCGCTAGCCGGCGCAACTGGAGTATCCGGCGGCTGGTGGAGTGGGCGCCGATGGCGGGTTCCGCCGGTAGCGGGGGCACCGGTACCGGGCGCATCGATGTCGGCGGCGGCATCGGGCGCCGTGGCGGAGCCGAGCGCCCGGGCGGCGTGAGCTGGTGTCGCGCCGGGTACGGGGGCGGCCCGAGGTGTACCCGGGGCAGCGGTTGCGGCGGCGGTGTCAGGTGCGAGGGCAGCCGAGGCGGCAGTCCAGGTGCCGGCGGCGTGCGGCGCTCAGTGAGAGGCCGTCGGACGGGTTGACCGGGCGGCGCGGTGCGCCTTCCCGGCGGGGCGAAGCTGGCCAGCGCCGCGGGACGGGCTGGTACCGCCGTGCGCTGGGCGGACCGGGGTAGGGCGGGGACGGGCGCCGCCGGTGCCGGCGAGCCTGCCGCCGCCGGTGCCGCTACCGGCGAGCCGGCCGCGACCTGCGCGCCCGCCGCCGCCGGCGACGACGCTGCCGCCAGCGTGGCGGCGCCGAGCGCGACGGCGTACTTCGGGTGGGTGTCGACCACGGTGGGGCGCCCCAGCGCGGCCGAGACCATCCGGGCGATCAGCGGGATGCGGGATGATCCGCCGACCAGCAGCACCGCACTGAGCTCGGCCGGCTCGACCCGCGCGGAGCGCAAGGTTCCGGACAGCGCCGCGATGGTGGAGTCGATCTGGGCGTGGATCAGGTCCTCGAACTCGCCCCGGGTGACCCGGACGTCGAAATGCCGATCGGGCAGGAAGACCGGGATGACTGCTTCGGTATCCACCGAGAGCGCTTCCTTGGCCAGCACGCAGTCCTGGCGCAACCGGGCCAGCGCGGTGGCGTTGCGGCGGTCGCTCATGTCCATATCGGTGAGCGCGCCCTTGCTGCGGTAGTTCAGGTGCTCCATCAGGGCGTCGTCGAAGTCGATGCCGCCCAGCTTCTCAACGCCCTCCGGGATGCCCAGGATCTCCACCCCGCCGGGAACCGCGCGCAGCACGGTGGCGTCGAACGTGCCGCCGCCCAGGTCGTAGACCGCCACGGTCTGCCCCTCGGCCAGCTGCCGGGTCGCGGCGTAGTGCGCGGCGGCCGCCTCGGGCTCGGACACCATCAGCGCGTCGGTCACCCCCGCGTACTGGGCGACCTCCTCGAACAGCGCTCGGCGGAACGGGCCCCAGTTGGCCGGGTGGGTGAGCACCACCCGCTCCGGTTGCCCTCCTTCGCTCTCCGCCACGCGCTCCAACACGTCCTTCAACAGCGTGCCGAGCATCGTCGTGACGGGGAAGGTGTGACCGCCCAGCATCATCGGGGTCGGGTCGCCGAGGCGGCGCTTGAACGTCCGGGCAACCCGGTCCGGGCTGCTCACCTCCCGCAGGCTGTTGACCGCCTCACCGGTCAGCAGCGTTCCGTCCTCTTGGGCATAGACCACCGCCGGAGTGACCTCCGAGCGGTCGCCCAGGGTAAACAGCTCGACCCGCGACGACGCGGCTAGGGCGGCCGCGACGAAGGTCGTACCAAGGTCGACGCCGAGGCTGTAGCTCACAGCAACCTCCGCATGGCAGGACTCACA
>DATHIT010000310.1:0-2095 GCA_035489915.1 Pseudonocardia sp.
GGAGTCGGTGGCCGCGCTGCGCGCTCCCGGCGTGGTCGATCTGGACTCGCTGGCCGGGCCGGATCTGTTCAAGACCAAGTTCGGCGGGGATGTGTGGACCTACCCGCCGGCGGTGGAACTGATCCCCAACCGCATCCTGCGCACCGGTTACGACGTGCTCCGCCGGGGCAACGGCGGCCGACGGGTGCTCATCGCGATCCGGGAAGCCCTGCGCGGCGGTCGCTGAGCCCCGGCGTTTCAGCCGGCGCCGGTCTCCGCGACCGCGCCGGGCTGCTCGGCCCGTTGGAACAGGGTCAGGAACAGTTCGAACGCCTCGGCCACCGCCTCCCGCTGCCCGGTGGCCAGCTGGTCCAGCAGCAGGCCTCTGGTCACCGCCAACCCGAGTCGGGCCATCGCCTCGGCCCGCTCGGCGGGGACGCCGCTGTCCACCAGGCTGCGCACGCTGGGCGCCAACCACGACTCGATGTCCCCTTCGAGCAAGGCGGTAGCCGGCTCGCGGCCCTGCAGCGCCTGTCCGTAGATCTCGAAGAACAACCGGGCGTACGGCTCCATCGCCGGGTCGGACACCCGCTGCCACAGCCGCCTCGGCCGCTCCGCCGGGTCCAGCGACGGGTCGGCGACCAGCTCGCTCCACAGCCGGCGCTGTCCGCTCTCCACCGCCCGGACCACCTCGGTGAGCAGACCCTCCTTGGACCCGAAGTGGTAGATCAGCATGCGGTGGCTGGTGCCGAGGGCCTCAGCCAGTTGCCGCAGGCTCAGGTCGCTGATGCCTCGGGTACCGAAATAGGTCATCGCCGCGGCGAGCAGCCGCTCCCGCGCCTGACCGCGCGATCGGGTCATCGCGTCAGGCCGGGGGTGGTGGACATGTCGACATGCTAGAAGCCGCTCGTCGCAGCTGACCGGCGGACCGGACCCCGACCGCGGCAGGATGATGCAGCGTGACCGAGAGTTTTCCACGTCGACAGGCCCGCACCCGCCGATTCACCCTCGGTGCCCCGCGCGGCTTCACCATTTCGGCGGACGGCCAGCGGGTGCTGTTCCTGCGCAGCCAGGCCGGCACCGACCCGGTGACCTGCCTGTGGTCACTGGACACCGGCACCGGCGTCGAGCGAGTGGTGGCCGACCCGAGGCTGCTGGGCGACCCGGACGCCGAGCTGCCCGCCGAGGAGCGGGCCCGCCGGGAGCGCGCTCGGGAGCAGGCCGGCGGCATTGTGGGCTACGCCACCGACCAGTCGGCCCAGCTCGCCGCGTTCACCCTGGCCGGCACCCTGTACGTGGCTGACCTGGTCACCCCGGGTGCCACCCCGCGCGCGGTGAGCACTCCACCCGGGGTGATCGACCCGCGACCCGATCCGGCCGGGCACCGGGTGGCCTACGTCAGCGGCGGCGCGCTGTGGCTCTACGACCTGGCCACCGGCACCTCCACCGCGCTCGCCGAGCCGGAGTCCGACACGGTGCGCTACGGCCTCGCCGACTTCATCGCGGCCGAGGAGATGAACCGGATGCGGGGCTACTGGTGGGCCCCGGACGGCGACGCCGTGCTGGTGGCCCGGGTGGACGAGGCCCCGGTGCGCCGCTGGCACCTGGCCGACCCGGCCAACCCGGAGCGGCCGCCCACCGAGCTGGCCTACCCGGCGGCGGGCACCCCGAACGCGGTGACCGAGCTGTACCTGCTCGGCCGGGACGGTTCCCGGACGGCGGTGACCTGGCCCGGCGGCGAGGAGTACCTGGCCGAGGTGTGCTGGGACGATGCCGGCCTGCTGATCACCGTGCTGCCCCGGGACCAGCGGGCCATCCGGGTGCTGCGGGTGGACCCGGTGACCGGCGCGACCAGCCCGGTCACCGAGAACACCGACGAGCACTGGGTGGACGTGGTGTCCGGGGTGCCGGCTCACCTGGCCGACGGCGCGCTGGTGTGGACCGCCGACCTGGATGACGCGCGCCGGCTGCTGATCGACGGCGATCCGGTCACCCCGCCCAGCCTGCGGGTCCGCTCGGTGCTGGACACCGACGGCGACACCGTGCTGTTCACCGCCAACGAGGACCCGACCGAGGTTCGGCTGTGGACCTATCGCCGCGGTGACGGGCTGAACTG
>DATHIT010000311.1:0-7329 GCA_035489915.1 Pseudonocardia sp.
GTAGGCGATCTCCTGCACCGGCGTCGCGCCGGCCTCCTGCAGGTGGTACGGGCAGATGTTGATCGGGTTCCACCGCGGCACGTTGGTCACCGTCCAGGTCACCAGGTCGGTGGCCAGCCGCAGGCTCGGCTCCGGCGGGAACGCGTAGGTGCCCCGGGACAGGTACTCCTTGACGATGTCGTTCTGCGTGGTGCCGGCCAGCTTCTGCCGAACCTCGGCCGGGTCGGCGCCCTGTTCCTCCGCCTGCTCCTCGGCCACCGCCACGTACAGCGCGAGCAGCCACATGGCCGGCGCGTTGATCGTCATCGAGGTGTTCGCCTCGGCCAGCGGGATGCCGTCGAACAGCTGGCGCATGTCGCCCAGGTGGCTGACCGGTACGCCGACCTTGCCCACCTCGCCCTTGGCCAGCTCGTCGTCCGGGTCGTAGCCGGTCTGCGTGGGCAGGTCGAACGCCACGGACAGGCCGGTCTGCCCCTTGGCCAGGTTGCGTCGGTACAGGGCGTTGGACGCTGTGGCGGACGAGTGGCCGGCGTAGGTACGCATCACCCAGGGCCGGTCGTGCTCGCGGTCGGTCGGGTAGGGCACCGGACTACCTCCGCTCGGCAGTGAACCCACTGATCGTACTGTCGAGTAGCCCCCACCACCGCGTACTCCTGCTCACAATCCCAAGCACAACTGCCCGCGAGTCGGGGCCCTCAGCACACTGAGTCGGGGCTCTGGGCACACCATCCGGAATCCGGACCATGTGCTGAGAAGCGCGACTCGATGTGCCAGGAGCCCCGACTCGCGGGCAGTTGGTTGGTGGTCGGGCGGGGCGGGTTGGTTAGCGGACGGGTTCGGCGGCTACTCGGGAGACGTCGGCTCCTAGGGCGCGCAGGTTTTCCACGAACCGGGGGTAGCCGCGGTCGATGTGCTCGACGTCCCACACCTCGGTCATCCCGTCGGCGCACAGCCCGGCCAGCACCAGGCCGGCGCCGGCGCGGATGTCCGAGGCCCACACCGGGGCGCTGGACAACCGGGGCACCCCGCGCACCACGGCGTGGTGGCCGTCGGTCCGGGCGTCCGCGCCGAGCCGGATCATCTCGTCGACGAACCGGAAGCGCGCCTCGAAGACGTTCTCGGTGATCATGGAGGTGCCGTCGGCGACGGCGGACAGGGCGATCGCCATGGGCTGCAGGTCGGTGGCGAACCCCGGGAACGGCAGCGTGACGAAGTCCACCGCCGTCGGCCGGGCGCGCATGGTCACCGTGAACGAGTCGATCCCGGTACTGGTCTCCGCACCGGCGGAGCGCAGTTTGTCCAGCACCAGATCGATGTGGTGCGGGTTCACCCCGTGCACGGTGACCTCGCCCTGGGTCATCGCGGCGGCAAACGCCCAGGTGGCGCCGACGATCCGGTCACCGATCACCCGGTGCTGAGTGGGCTCAAGGCTGTGCACGCCGTGCACGGTCAACGTGGAGGTGCCGCTGCCATCGATCTTGGCGCCCATCTGCTGGAGCATGGTGCACAGGTCGACGATCTCCGGCTCGCGCGCGGCGTTGTCGATCACTGTGGTGCCCTCGGCCAGCACGGCGGCCATCAGGATGTTCTCGGTGGCCCCCACGCTCGGGAAGTCCAGCCAGATCTGCGCGCCGCGCAGGTCCTCCGCGTGCGCCACCACCCGCCCGTGGCTGATCTCGGTGTGCGCGCCCAGCTTGCGCAGTCCGTTGGCGTGCATGTCCAGCGGCCGGGAACCGATCGCGTCCCCGCCCGGCAGCGGCACCACGGCCCGGCGACAGCGCGCCACCAGCGGCCCGAGCACGCACACCGAGGCGCGCAGCCGGGAGACCGACCGGTAGTCGGCCTCCTCGCAGAGTTTCGCCGGCGCGGTGATCGTGACCGTGCCGCCGGCCACCTCCGCCACGCAGCCCAGGCTCCGCAGCACGTCCGCCATCAGCGGCACGTCCAGGATCTCCGGGCAGTTGGTCAGCGTGGTGGTGCCCTCGGCGAGCAGCGCCGCCGCCATCAACTTCAGCACGCTGTTCTTCGCGCCGACGACCTGGACCTCTCCGGTCAGCCGTGCGCCACCGCTCACCCGGAAATGCTCCGCCACGCGTGCACGCTAGCGGCTGGCCGGTGGCTCCGAGCGCGCGGCCCACCCCGGCCGACCGCCGGTGAGCGCGTCCCAGCTGGCCATCGCGGCCTCGGCCACCGCGAGCAGCTCCGCCCGGCTGGCGCCGTCCCGGGCCTGCACCGACATGCCGTGCAGCACGGTGCTGAAGTAGCCGGCCACCGCCGAGGCGTCCACTTCGGGGAGCAGCTCGCCGTCGGTTCTGCCCCGCTCCAGCCGCTCGCGCAGCTCGGTGGTACCGGCCCTGCGCTGTTCGGCCAGGTAGTCGCGGATGCCCTCGGTCTTCGGGGTGTACGTGGTGGCCGCGAGCACGATCATGCAGCCGCTCGGCTTGCCCGGCTCCGTGTAGGCGATCGCGCCATCGCGCAGCATCGCGGCGACCGCCTCCCTGGCGCTCGGTGCGTCGGCCAGCGCCCGCCGCAGCGGTGCCCCCTCCTGCTCGTTGTACAGCGACACGGCCTCCCGGAACAGCGCCTCCTTGCAGCTGAACGCCGCGTACAGGCTCGGCGCGTTGATGCCCATCGCACTGGTCAGGTCGTGGATCGAGGTGCCCTCGTAGCCGTGCTCCCAGAAGACCTCCATGGCCTGGCGCAGCGCCCGCTGGCGGTCGAAACCGCGGGGCCGCCCTCGCTCAGCCATCGCGCACCTCTTTCTGTATCGAACCCTAAAAATACCCCTTGACGCGCGGCACCGCGATCTCGCAGACTTTTGAAGTCATCGCTACAGAAATGGGGAGAGCACATGTCGCAGCTCAACGGGCGGGTCGCCCTGGTCACCGGGGGCAGCCGGGGAATCGGCGCCGCGATCGCCACCCGACTCGCCGAGGACGGGGCGGACGTCGCGCTGACCTACCGGGCGGGCAAGGACAAGGCCGAGGAGGTGGCCGCGCGGATCGAGCGGACCGGGCGGCGCGCGCTAACCATCCAGGCCGACAGCTCCGACCCGGACGCGGTAACCGAGGCGGTGGAGCGGGCCGTCCGCGAACTCGGCCGGCTGGACATCCTGGTGAACAACGCCGGCGTCTTCCCGCACGGGCCGATCGAGGAGGTCAGCCCGGCGGAACGCGACGAGGTCATCGCGGTGCACGTGACAGCGGCGTTCGCGGCCGCGCAGGCAGCCAGCCGACACCTGGGCGAGGGTGGCCGCATCATCAGCATCGGCAGCAACCTCGGCCTGCGGGTTCCGTTCCCCGGGCTGGCGCTCTACGCGATGACCAAGTCCGCGCTGGACGGGCTGACCAAGGCGCTGGCCCGTGAGCTCGGCCCCCGGGGCATCACCGCCAACGTGGTGCATCCCGGATCCACCGAGTCGGACATGAACCCGCCGGACGGCCCTTCGGCCGACGCTCAGCGGGCGGTGTCCGCGCTGGGCCACTTCGGCACCCCGGCGGACGTGGCGGCCACCGTGTCGCTGCTCGCCGGCCCGGACGGCCGCATGATCACCGGTGCCGCGCTGCTGGTCGACGGCGGGACAAACGCGTAGCCCCGTGAGTGGTTGGCGTTGCCAGGGCAACGCCAACCACTCACGGGTTCTAGGCTGCCGGTATGGCCGTGCACCTGACGAGGATCTACACCCGCACCGGGGACACCGGGACGACCGCGCTGGGCGACTTCAGCCGGGTGCCCAAGACGGATGTCCGGCTGGCCGCCTACGCCGACGTGGACGAGTGCAACGCCGCGCTCGGCGTGGTGCTCGCCGTCGGTGACGCGCCGGAGGAGGTCGCCGCGGTGCTGCGCCGGGTACAGAACGACCTGTTCGACGTGGGCGCCGACCTGTGCACCCCGATCGTGCCGAGCCCGGAATACCCGCCGCTGCGGGTCACCGAGCCGTACGTCGAGCGGCTGGAGGCGGCCTGCGACGAGTTCAACGCCGGGCTGGCCAAGCTCGACTCGTTCATCCTGCCCGGCGGCACCCCGGCGGCCGCCTACCTGCACGTGGCGCGCACCGTGGCGCGGCGCGCCGAGCGCTCGGTGTGGGCGCTGCTGGAGGCCGACGAGGAGCGCACCAACCCGCTCACCGCGAAGTACCTGAACCGGCTCTCCGACCTGCTGTTCATCCTCGGTCGGGTGGCCAACCCGGGCGGCGACGTGAAGTGGCGGCCCGGCGGCCCCGACCAAAAGGCCTGATCAGGAGGCTTTGCGGTAGCCGCCGAAGCGGCCGGGTGGCGCGGCCTCCAGCCAGGAGAGGAATCCGGTCAGCACACCAGGGGTCATGGCCAGTTCCACGATGCGCTCGCCGTCTCGGCAGCGCAGCACGGTGGAGTCGGCCGGAACCACGTACTCCTCGGTGGAGCCCGGCCGGCGCCGGTCGACGATCTCCAGGTCCAGCCGGCTGAGCACCACGTTCGCCCCGGCACCCAGGCTGATCACCCGGTACCAGACGAACTCGTCACCCCGGTACCGCCCGACGCCCAGGTTCCACCCACGCGTGGACCCAGGGGCCGAAGCGCGAACCCGGCGCAGCGCAACGTCCACCCCGCCGATCCGGATCAACCGCAGGCGGCGAACCGCGAGCCAGCCGATGACCAGGCAGGCGAGCAGCAGGGCGACGCCGATGATCTCTGAAATGCCCATCGCCGCCCCGCCGCTCTACTGGCACATCGCGGGTCAGGCCGTCGATCCAGCGGCTTTCAGCCGCGTCTCCGCGCGGGCCTTGGCCGCCGCGCCCTCCTCGGTGGACTCGTCCGCCTGGCTGGCCGCCGCGCGCGCCCGCTCGACGTCGATCTCCTCGCCCAGCTCGGCGATCTCCGCGAGCACCGTCACGCCCTCCGGCGTGATCGACAGGAACCCGCCGTGCACCGCCGCGGTGACCGAGGTGCCCTGCGGGGTGTCGATCCGAACCACGCCGGCCTGCTCCAGCTGAGCCAGGGTGGGCTCGTGGCCGGGCAGCACGCCGATCTCGCCCTCGGTGGTCCGGGCGAAGACGAAGATCGCCTCGCCGGACCACAGCCGTCGCTCGACCGCGACCAACTCGACGGTCATCTCCGCCATCTATACCTCACTTCGTCCGGCCGTAGGGCCCGCGATCAGGACTGCAGCTTCTTGCGGTTGCGGTCCAGGTCTTCCAGGCCACCGCAGAGGAAGAAGGCCTGCTCCGGCACGTCGTCGAAGTCGCCCTTGGCGATCTTGTCGAACGACTCGATGGTCTCCTTCAGCGGCACCGTCGAGCCGGGCTGACCGGTGAACGCCTCGGCGACGATCAGGTTCTGCGACAGGAACCGCTCGATCCGCCGAGCCCGGCCGACCAGCTGCTTGTCCTCTTCGGACAGCTCGTCGATACCCAGGATGGCGATGATGTCCTGCAGGTCGGCGTACTTCTGCAGGATCCGCTTGACCTCGTTGGCGACCCGGAAGTGCTCCTCGCCGATGTACTGCGGGTCCAGGATCCGGGAGGTCGACGTCAACGGGTCGACAGCCGGGTAGATGCCCTTCTGCGAGATCGGCCGGGAGAGCTCCGTGGTCGCGTCCAGGTGGGCGAACGTGGTGGCCGGCGCCGGGTCGGTGTAGTCGTCGGCGGGCACGTAGATGGCCTGCATCGAGGTGATGGACCGGCCTCGGGTGGAGGTGATCCGCTCCTGCAGCTCGCCCATCTCATCGGCCAGCGTGGGCTGGTAGCCCACCGCGGACGGCATCCGGCCGAGCAGGGTGGAGACCTCGGAGCCGGCCTGGGTGAACCGGAAGATGTTGTCGATGAAGAGCAGCACGTCCTGGTGCATCTCGTCGCGGAAGTACTCCGCCATGGTCAGCGCGGACAGCCCGACCCGCATCCGGGTGCCCGGCGGCTCGTCCATCTGACCGAACACCAGCGCGGTGTCCTTGATGACGTCGGCCTCGGTCATTTCGGTGATGAGGTCGTTGCCCTCGCGGGTGCGCTCGCCCACCCCGGCGAACACCGAGGTACCACCGAAGTTCTTGGCCACCCGGGTGATCATCTCCTGGATGAGCACCGTCTTCCCCACGCCGGCGCCGCCGAACAGGCCGATCTTCCCACCCTGCACGTACGGGGTGAGCAGGTCGATCACCTTGATGCCGGTCTCCAGCATCTCGGTCTTGCCCTCGAGCTGGTCGAAGGGGGGTGCCACCCGGTGGATCCCCCAGCGCTCGCCGGTGATCTTCAGGTCGGGCTGGTCCAGGCAGTCGCCCAGTGCGTTGAACACGTGACCCTTGACCTGGTCACCAACCGGCACCGAGATCGGGCCACCGGAGTCGGTCACCGGCGCCCCTCGGACCAGGCCGTCGGTGGGCTGCATGGAGATGGCCCTGGCCAGGTTGTCGCCCAGGTGCAGGGCAACCTCGAGGGTCAGCTTCTTGGTCTCGCCGCTGAGGGTGACCTCGACGGAGAGCGAGTTGTACAGCGCGGGGAGGGAGTTGCGTGGGAACTCCACATCCACGACCGGCCCGGTGACCCGGACGACCCGGCCGGTGTTCGTCTCGGTCCCCTGGGCAGCGGAGGCAGTGTTGTCGCTGGTGACAGTCATCTCTAGTTCTCACTTCCCGCTGAGACGAGAGCATCGGCGCCACCGACGATCTCGCTGATCTCCTGGGTGATCTGGGCCTGGCGGGCCTGGTTGGCCTCCAGGGTCAGGCTCTTGATGAGGTCGTTCGCATTGTCCGTCGCGGCCTTCATGGCCCGCTGCCGGGCGGCCGACTCGGAAGCGGCCGACTCCAGCAGCGCGGCAAACAACCGCGCGCTGACGTACTTCGGCAGCAGCGCATCGAACAGCGTGTCCGCATCCGGCTCGAAGGAATACGCGCGCTCGGCCTGAGGAGCCGATTCCGCCGCACCCCCCTCCTCGCTGTACTCGACCTCGATGGGAGCCAGCCGGTGCGCCCTGGGTATCTGGGTGACCATGTTTTTGAACTCGGTGTACACCAGGTGCAGCTCGTCCACCCCGAGCACCTCCCCTTCCCCGGGAGCCTCGGCGGTCTCATCGCCACCGGCCATGAATGACGCCACCAGGGTGTCCGCGGCCGTCTTGGCGTCGACGTAGCTGGGCTGCTCAGAGAACCCGGTCCAGGACGCTTCGACGGCGCGGCGGCGGAACCGGTAGTTGCTCACGCCCTTGCGGCCGATCACGTACCGGACCACTTCCTTGCCCTGTTCGCGCAGCAGCTCCTCCAGCTCCCTGGCCGCCCTGAGCACGTTGGAGTTGTAACCGCCGCACTGCCCCCGGTCGCTGGTCACCACGAGCACCGCCGCCCGAGTCGGGTTGTCCCGCT
>DATHIT010000312.1:0-8690 GCA_035489915.1 Pseudonocardia sp.
CTCCGCGTTCCTGCCGGCCAGCAACGCGGCGGTGGCGCGCAACGCGATCGGCGAGTACCAGGTCGCCCACCCCCGGCTGCGCGGTCTGCTGCTCGAGGAGTACGCCGCCTGGGTGTCCGCCGCCGAGCCGTACCGCCGCCTGTTGGCCGACGGGGGGCTGCAGCCGACCGCCGGCGCCTACTGGCAGCTGTACCTCAACTCGTCGCTGGCCCGGGGCAACCACCTGCACTACCTGGCCACCAACCACGAGCACCTGTTCGAGTTCCTCGGCGCGCTGGTGCACAAGAAGATCGACGAGGACGCCACCCTCGGGCGATTCGCCGAGGTGTTCGCCGACGGCTTCGGCTCGCGCGGGGAGTTCTTCGACCGCCCCGCCACGGTGGCCGGTCCGGCGCTGGAGGACTACCTGCGCACGCTCGTCGAGCCGCTGCGGGAGGTCTTCGGGGACGAGGTCGTGGCCGGCTTCCACCGGGGCTTCGCCGACTCGGTCTGGCTCAGCGACCTCTGGCACCGCGACCTCGCCGCGCAGGTGACCTGGGCGGATCGCATCGAGGAGTACCAGGAGAAGGCGGAAAAGATCGACCAGGTGATCACCAACGAGAACATCGTGGTGGATCTGGACACCTTCGTGGAGACCTCGGAGGAGACCTCCACCACGCACGTGCACAACGAACACCGGCTGGTGATGATCGAGGTCGGCCAGATGCACTTCTGGAACAACGTGACGCACAAGATCCAGCTCAACCAGGGCGACAAGCTGCTGATCCCGATCTCGCGGCTGCACGGGTCCACGGTGCTGTCCGGTTCGTGCACCTACCACCAGCCGATCATTCCGGACGAGATGCTCCGCCAGTTCAGCTGATCAACATCGCCGCCCCGCACGAGGAGTGAGAGTGCCCACTGGCAACGGTTCAGCTGAGCCGCGCGAAGTCGCCGACTGGACCATCGGCGCGGTCCCGGACTGGGGACCGACCTGCCTGGACGACCTGGTCGAGGCCCTGGTGTCCACCGAGTCGCCGTTCCCCTGCACGTTCGCGGTGGCGGCGGCGAAGAAGCGCACCCTGCGCTTCGGTTTCGTCGACGACCTGGACGACGTCGGTAGCTGGACGTCGCTGACCACGGTGATCTCGGCGTACCTGGACACCTACCAGGCGCTGTCCAAGGACACCTCGCTGGTGGTGTTCTTCCGGCCGCAGCGCCAGGTTCGGCCCATCGAGGAGTACCACGCCAAGTTCTGGTCGGTGCTGCAGTACCTGCACGACCACGACCCGGAGCGGTGGCCGGCGGCGGTGCCGGAGGACCCGGACGATCCCATGTGGGAGTTCAGCTTCGGCGGCACCTCGATCTTCGTGGTGTGCAACACCCCGTCGCACACCCGGCGGCGCAGCCGGTACTCGCCGGGCTTTGTGATCACCTTCCAGCCGCGCTGGGTGTTCGAGGGGTTGGAGCCGGAGTCGGCGCGGGGCGCGGCGGCCCGGCGGGTGATTCGCAAGCGGCTGCGGGCCTTCGACGGCACGGCGCCCTCCGCCGCGCTGGGCAACTACGGCGACCCGGCCAACCGGGAGTGGCGCCAGTACTTCCTGCCGGACAAGAACACCGACGCCGAGATGGGCTGCCCGTTCCACGCCGGTAAGCGGAACCGCCCGGCGGCCGAACCCCCGGCGGCGACTGCTCCGCCGGCGGCTGCTCCACCCGCGACCTCTCCACCTACCGGCCCGGGGCTGCTGCCTCGACCGGGGCCGAGCTCGGCCGAGCGCAGGCGCGCCCTGCACCGGCGGCTGCTCGTCGAGGCGGGCCTGGCCGCGCGACCCGGCGGCCACCCGGGAGGAGCCTCGCGCGGTGGCCGGGAGAAACCCCGGCGGCCGGCCGCCACGCCCCGCGTGTGGTTGGTTCCCCAACCCGAGCCCAGCGCTCGCTGACCCGGTCCGGCGACTGAGCGAAGCACGCCGGCGGGGTCGGTGGCCGGCCGGCGGGGACGCCGTTGTTACCCAACTGCACACCAGGCGTGTTCGATCAAAGATTTGCCTGTCGGGTGTGCAGTTCGTACACAGCCGACAGGCAGCGGGTGTGGCGTGGTCGGACCCGGTGTGATCTATCTATCCGAGGCTGACTTAGGGAAGGCTTGCCTATTGTTCACGAACGAGTGATGATGACCCGCGGCCCGTGAGCGAGATTGAAGGTGTCGATGCATCTCAGGGAAGCGTTCGTGATCGCGATGCACAGCATGCGGACCGCCCCGCTGCGCACGGTGCTGACCGGATTGGGCATCGTCGTCGGCATCGCGGCGGTCATCGGCCTGGTCGGGTTCGTCACCGGGATGCGCAACGGGTTCAACACCACCTTCGGGGACCTCAGCAGAGCGGTCATGATCACGAAGAACGCGCCGCGGCTGCCCGGTACCGCGGCGGCCCCCTTGCTTGAGTCCGACGCCCAAGCGCTGCGAGACCAAGCCAAGGCGCCGGACATCGACCCCCAGTCGGTGACGGAACTGCGCAACGGGACCGCGTTGATTCGCTACAAAGACAAAGAATTCCGGGCCTTGCTGGGCGGCACGGCGACCGGGTACCTGCAGGTGCGTAATCGGAAAATCGCCGCCGGCCGAATGTTTACCCAGCAAGAGGCCCAGGAAAAAGCCCGAGTGATTGTGCTCGGCTCGGACGTCGTCAACCGGCTCTTTGACGGGGATGCCAACGCGGCGTTGAACTCGCAAGTCCAAGTCGGACGCCTCACAATGCGGGTCATCGGCATGATGGCACCCGCGGGACAGGATCAGGATCTGCTCAACTTGACACCGCTGAGCTCTGTCAGAGCCTTGTTCGCCGGTGCCGACAGGGTCACCGCCATCGGTTTCATGGCGACTAGTGCGGATCGAGTGCCAGCCGCCGTACAACAGGCCCAAGCCATTCTGGATCCACTGCACAGGATTGACAATCCCGGCGAACGCGATTACACGTCGCAGACAAATGTCGCCCAGCTGGACCGGATCAGCACATACATAACGCTGATCAAATGGTTCACCCTTGCGGTGGCAAGCATTGCGCTGCTGATCGGCACACTCGGTGTGGCCAACATGATGATTGTGACGGTAGCCGAGCGGACCAGTGAGATTGGAATCCGCAAGGCGATCGGCGCGCGAAGCGGCGCGGTGCTGCGCCAGTTCTTGATCGAATCGATTGTGCTGGCCGGTCTCGGCGGTCTGCTCGGCGTCGGCGCCGGAATCGGATTGGTCCTGCTCGGCGGCGAGGTGCTACCAGTTCTCGCGCCCGGGTACGGCACGCCCGAGCTGTCGTGGCCGGCGGTGTTCATCGCCTTCGGGGTCAGCCTGGTCATTGGCCTCTTTGCCGGCGTATACCCCGCGCTGCGTGCGGCCCGGTTGCACCCGATTGACGCGCTGCGTTACTAGAGCGCGAGAAACCAGGCTGGGAGCGAGGCATGTACCTCAAAGAGGCGCTGACCATTGCATTGCGGAGCATGCGTGCGGCGCGACTCCGGACCGCGCTGACCGCGCTGGGCATCGTGATCGGGATAGCGGCGGTGATCGTTCTGCTGGCCCTCGGCAACGGTATGCGGGACGGCTTCAGCTCCGCGTTCGGCGACCTCAGCCGGACCCTCACCGTCAGTAAGGCCACCCCGACGACGTCGGACGTCGCCCGGACCAAACTCTTGCGAGAAAGCGATGTCGCGGCATTGCGGAACAAGCGCCTTGCTCCAGACATCGAAAGTGTCACGCCGCTGCGCTCGGGCACCGCGGTCGTGCGGTTCGGAACTAACGAGTTCACCGCGACGGTAAACGGAACCTCTCCCACCTTTCTTCAGGTTCGAAATGACAAAATAGCTGCGGGCCGGATGTTCACCGAACAGGAGAATCAGGAGAAGGCCAGGGTAGTGGTCATTTCTCCTAAGATTGTCACCTACCTGTTCGAGGATGACGTTCAAAAGGCTCTCGAATCTGAAATTACTATTGGCAGGATACCGTTCCGGGTGGTTGGGATCTTGGCTCCCGCCGGCGACGACCAGGACCATTTCGCGCCGGTTCCGCTGAACGCATCACGGGTGATCTTCGGCGGCCTTGACACGCTCAACGGAATTGGAATCGTTGCGACGAGTGCGGACCGAGTCCCCGCCGCGATCGAAGAAATCTACCAGGTCCTGGATGCGCAACACGAAGTCGACGGCCCAGACTTCCGCGACTACACCGTGACGGCGTCACTTGATCAGGTTCAGAAGTTGAACCGGTACGTGACCTTGCTCAACTGGCTGACCTTGGCGATCGGCGGGATCGCGCTGTTCGTCGGAACGCTCGGGGTCGCCAATATCATGATGGTCACGGTCACGCAGCGCACGAAGGAAATCGGAATCCGGAAGGCAATCGGCGCCCGGCGCAGTGCCATCCTGAAGCAGTTCCTGATTGAATCGGTGGTGATCGCGGGGATGGGCGGCGTGGTCGGGGTAGTGTTGGGCATCCTGCTTACCGTCGTCGGTGGCCGTTTTATTCAGCCGCTGATTCCGGCGATCGACACACCATGGGTTTCTGGCTGGTCCGTGCTCGCCGTTTTCGGGATCAGCTTGCTCATTGGCCTGGTTGCCGGCACCTATCCGGCTCGTCGCGCGGCCCAGCTGAACCCGATCGACGCCATTCGGTTCTAGGAGTTCTGCGCCAGCGGCTGGCGGTGGCGGCCGGCGCGGCGCCGGTTTGGCGGCCGCGCAGACCAGGTACCGCCCACGCAGACCGTGCACGCTCTGCGTGGGCTACACCAGGTCTGCGCCGGCTGGGCTCAGGCTTTCGCGGCGGCGGAAAGTTTGGGCACGACCTGGGTCATCGCCCACTGCAGGCTCAGCGTGGACGGGAACGCGATGGACACGGCGGTGGTGTAGTTGAACGGCACGTAGGCCCCTCGGCGCACCGCGCCCAGGCTCTCGGCGACCGGGTTCTTCGCGAACGCGTCCAGGTCCTGCTGGGAGGCGGCGGCCACCACGATGATGTCGGCGTCCAACACGCTCAGGTTCTCCAGGCTGAGCTGGGCCCGGCCGGGGATGCCGGAGGTCGGCAGGGTCAGGACCTTCGGCGACAGGCGCATGCCCAGGCCGGCGAGCAGCTGCGCGGACACGTCCTGGTCGGAGTTCACCGTGTACACCCCGGCGGCGGTGGGTGCGACCACGTAGCTGAAGGTCTTGCCGGTGAGCTCGGGGTGGGCGACCTTCTGCGCGGCGATCTGCGCCTCGGTGTCGGCGGTGAGCTTCTTGCCCTGGTCGGCCAGCCCCAGGGCGGCGGCCACATTGCCCAGCGCCTGCTGCCACGAGTCGGTGTTCGGGCCGCCCAGGTAGGTGACCACCGGGGCGATCTGGGACAGCTGCGGGTAGCTCTGGCCCAGGTTGTAGTCCTTGGTCGCCAGGATCAGGTCCGGGGCGAGTCCGGCCACCTGCTCGATCGGGTCGCTACCCAGGGTGGAGAACAGCGTGGGCTTCGCGTCCCGCAGCGCGGCGGCGGTCCACGGTTCCAGCCCATTCGGGGCGTCCGGCGCCTTGGCGATGCCCACCGGCGTGACCCCGAGAGCCAGCGCGAAGTCGGCGTCGGTCCAGCTCATCGCCACCACTCGGACCGGCTTCTCCGGCACGGTGGTGGTGCCGAACTTGCCGGTCACCGCGACCGGGAACCCGGCGCCCGAGCCACCGCCCCGCTGCTGGTCGGGCTGTGCTCCGCCGCCGCAGGCGGCCACGGTGCCGATCAGCAACAGAGAGACCAGGACGCGGATGGCGGATCCGACACGTGCGGACATCAGGGGCGACTCCTCGAGCCAAGCGGCGCTCTAACCAGCCCGCCCACTATAGGTGAGCCGAACCTAACTTCGATTGCTCAGCCGCCACCCGACCGCGCGTTCCCGCTCGGCCCACAGCCGGGCGTAGCGGCCGCCGGCGGCGAGCAACTCGGCATGCCGGCCGTGCTCGACGATCCGGCCGCCGTCCAGCACCGCGATCTGGTCGGCGGTCGCGATGGTGGTCAGCCGGTGGGCGATGATCAGCATGGTCCGGCCGTGACCGAGCTCGGCCAGCGCCGCGTGCACGGCCGCCTCGTTCTCCGCGTCCAGCGCCGAGGTGGCCTCATCCAACAACACGATCGGCGCGTCCTTGACCAGGGCGCGGGCGATCGCCACCCGCTGCCGCTCGCCACCGGAGAGCAGCCGCCCGCCCTCGCCGACGCGGGAGGACCAGCCGTCGGGCAGCCGGGCGGCGATGGTGTCCACCCTGGCCCGGTAGGCCGCCGCGCGCACCTGCTCGGCGGTGGCCCCCGGCGCGCCGATCCGGATGTTGTCCTCGATGCTGCCGTCGAACAGGTAGACGTCCTGGAACACCAGCGACACCGTCCGCTCCAGCTCCGCGCTGGAGATGTCCCGCACGTCCACCCCGCCGATCCGCACCGAGCCGGCGTGCACGTCGAAGAACCGGGCCACCAGCTTGGTCACCGTGGTCTTGCCGGCGCCGGACACCCCGACCAGTGCGGTGCTGCTGCCCGGCGGGATCCACAGGTCGACGCCGTGCAGCACCGGCGAGGAGCGGTAGCCGAAGTGCACCCCGGCCAGCTCGATGGACGACTCGCCGACCGGTTGGGGCTGCTCCGGCTCGGGCAGCGGCGGGGTGGACAACACCGTGGTGATCCGTTGCACGGCGGCCCGGGAGACCCGCAACGAGCTGGCCGCCCCGGCCACCGCCGCGAACGGCTGCAGGAAATGCACCCCGAGCACCAGCAGCGCGATGACCTTGGCCGGGGTGACCACCCCGCCGGTGGCCAGCAGCAGCCCGACGACCAGCACCGCGGTGAACGCCAGTTGGATGGCGAGCTGGCCGAGGTGCTGGCCGGGCAGCGCGCCGAGTACCTCCCCCCGGGCCGCCCGGTGCTGGGCCGCCAAGGCCTCGCCGAGCAGCCGGCGCCCGCCCCGGGAACGGCCGTTGGCGCGCAACACCGGCTGCGCTCCGGCGAACTCGACCAGTCGGGCGCTGGCCTCGGCGGCGGCCCGGTCGTGCTCGGCCTCCGTGCGGTCGGTCAGCCGCGCCGCCGCGGCGAACACCAGCACCACCATCGGCGCGGTGACCAGCACAGCCAGCGCCATCCGCCAGTCCAGCACGAGCAGGAACACGAAGATGGTGACCGGGGTGAGCACCGAGGCGATCAGCGTCTGGGCCAGGTTCACCGTGCGCACCGCGACGCCGACCCCGCGCCCGAGCAGCTGCTCCACCTGGGCGGCGCGGGGGCCGTCGAACCAGCCCAGCGGGAGCCGGACCAGATGCGCGCCGATCCGGTCGTAGAGCGTGCGCCGGATGGCCGAGGACAGCCGCAGCGCCCGCAGGTTCATGTCGTAGTGGGCCAGCCAACCCAGCGCCACACACCCGGCCATCGGGATCAACCAGCGGGCCGCCTCCCCGGTTCGCCCGGCCAGCAACGCGGACAGCAGCGGAGCGAGCAGCCCGAACGCGGCACCCTCGCTAACCGCGTACACCCCGGTGGACAGCAGGTAGCGGCGCACCAGGCCGGCCGGCGCCACGGCCAGTGCACGGGTCAGCCGCCGCTGTCGGCCGATCATGTCCGCGCCCCGTACTGGGCCCGCCACAGCCGCGCGTAGAGCCCGTTCTCCCGCAGCAGCTCGTCGTGCCGGCCGCGCTCCACCACCCTGCCCTCGTCCAGCACCAGGATCTGGTCGGCGGCCACCACGGTGTGCAGCCGGTGCGCGATGACCAGCAGGGTCCGCCCGGCGGCCAGTTCGGCCAGCGCATCCTGCACGGCCGCCTCGGACTCCGGGTCGGCGAACGCGGTGGCCTCGTCCAGCACCAGGATCGGCGTATCGGCCAGCAGGGTGCGGGCGATGCTGACCCGTTGCGCCTCGCCGCCGGAGAGCCGGGCGTCCTCGCCGACCACCGAGTCGTAGCCCCGGGGCAGGGTCAAGATCCGCTGGTGGATGGCGGCGGCGGTGGCCGCGGCGCGCACCACCTCGTCGGTGGTCGTCGGGTCGGCGAGCGCGATGTTGTCCCGTACCGATTGTCGCAGCAGCACCACGTCCTGGAACAGGAAGCCGATGTGCCGGTACAGCTGGGCCCGGTCCAGCTCGCGGATGTCGACGCCGCCCAGCCGGATCGCCCCCTCGGTCACGTCGTAGAACCGGGCCAGCAGCAGGCCGAGGGTGGATTTGCCGGCGCCGGACGGCCCGACCACGGCGGTCACCGTTCCCGGCGCGAGCACCGCGTCGATGCCGTGCAGCACCTCGTGGCCCTTGCTGTAGCCGAAGTGCACCCCGTCGAGCTGCACCGGCAACACCGCGTCCGGCGACGCCGCGTCGGTCAGCGGGCGCGGGTGCTCGGCGGTGGGTTCGGCCGGCTCGCGCAGCAGCGCGGCGACCCGGTGCGCGGCGGCCACGGCGGTCCGCCGCTGGTCGCGGGCCGAGTAGATCGGGGTGAGCTGCTCGAACAGCCCCAGGCCGAGCAGCGCGAAGGCCACGATGTTGATGGGCTGGGTCCAGCCGAGCCCGACCAGCCCGATCCCGACGCCGGTGACCAGCAGCAGGATGGTGGCCGGTGCCACGGTGGCCCTGGTCAGCGCGCGCTGTCGGATGAAGATCCGTTGGGCCTCGTCGTGCGCGTCGGCGTACCCGCTGGTCGCCGCCCGGAACCGGTCCGGGGCGCGCGCCTGGCCGAACGCCTTC
>DATHIT010000313.1:0-2064 GCA_035489915.1 Pseudonocardia sp.
GGCTCGACTGCACCCTTCGGTATACAACGTCACATTCACAGGATGGCGCACACCACGGCGCGCTCGCACCATAAGAATGGGCGTTTTCACCCAGGGCGCAGGTGTTCGCCGCCGGCGAATTGCCTGGGTACTGTGCGGTGGTGGCGAAATCTGCTCCAGCGCACGGCCAAGGAAGTTATGAGGTCCGAATGGACTGGGGTCCGAGCGGCGCCTCAGCGGTCGCACCGGGCTGCGCGGTGGTGGTCGTGGTGGACGTGCTCAGCTTCACTACAACGCTGAGCGTGGCGATGGAGCGGGGCCTCCGAGTCTTCCCCTTTCGAGTGAATGACACGGCGGCGGCCATGGAGTTCGCCGCCGCGCGGCACGCCACCCTGGCCGTCCCCCGCTCAAAGGCCGGGCCAGGTGAGGTAAGCCTCTCCCCCCAGTCTGTCCGCGCTGCGCCGGCCGACCTGCTTGGCCTGGTACTCCCCTCGCCCAACGGATCCACGCTCAGCGCCCAGCTCGCCGCCACCGGCGCCACCGTGCTCGGGGCGAGCCTGCGGAACCCGCGCGCGGTGGCCGCCTGGTTGCTCCGCGAGCGTGCTCGACAGCCGGGCCTGAACGTCGCCGTCATCGCCGCCGGCGAGCGCTGGCCGGACGGGACCCTTCGACCCGCCGTCGAGGACCAGTGGGGTGCCGGCGCGGTGCTGGATGCCCTGCACGAAGGCGGCTGGCTTGAGCTGTCCCCGGAGGCGGCCGCCGCCGCCGCGAGCTACCGGGCGGTGGCCGAGGATGTCGGCGTCCACCTGCGCGCGTGCGCGAGCGGCCGGGAGCTGATCGACAGCGGCTACCCGGAGGATGTGGGCATCGCCGCCGAACTGGACCTCACCGACGCCGTGCCAGTGCGCCGGGACGGCGCGTTCGTCCGGGACTGAGTCGCACCGCGCCGCGGCGGCGGTCCTCCCCCGGACTCACCGAAAATGATCACTGAGTGGGGGACCGGAGGGGCTGCTCCCCCACAACTCCCGGTACAGCCGGATCCGCTCCGGGTCTGGCCCCACTCCGTACGCGGCGAGCAGTACGGTTTCCCAGCCGGGACCGTAGTTCCACTGGGTGCTCCAGCTGGCGATCGCCAGGTCCGCCCACCGGTCGCCGACACCGAGCGCGCCCAGGTCGACGTGTCCGGCCCATCGACCGGACGGGTCGACCAGGGTGTTCGGTGCGCACGCGTCGCCGTGGCAGACCACCAGTTGCTCCGGGTCAATCTCGGGCGCCGGTTGGCCGCCCTCGGGGAGCCAGCGGAACGGGCAGTCGGCGACGGGCAGCGCCTCGTGGAAGGCCCGCAGTCCCGCACCGATCGCCACCACCGCCGGCCGGGGTTCGCTCAGCCAGCGCTCGGCCACCGCGGTGTCCCCGGGTACCCCCTCGGTGTGCAGCCAGTTGCCCTGTTCGTCGGCGCCCAGGTCGAGCACCCTGGGCACCGGGGTGAACTTCCCCGCCCAGCTCAACCGGTCAGCCTCGGCCGCCAGGTCGATCGACACGCCCGGCGGCTGCCACTTCACGAACCGCCGGCCGGATCCCGAGCCCAGCTGGAAGGTCACTCCACCCAGCTCGTTCCGCCAGACCGGCCGGATCGTCGCGTCACCGGCCAATCGGCGCACCGAGGCCGGCACCGGCACCGGGTCAGGCGGCGGGCCGGAGATCATGCTTGCACGCTAACCGCGGCCCGTCCGGTCGTCGAGCGGGTTTGCCGGCGGCCGGGTGTGGGACCCCGGTCGGCGCTGGAGGGTGTGGCGATGCGCTCCGGAGCCGTAGCGATGGAGTTCAATGGCGCCAGCGGCTCGCGCGGGTGCTCCCCAAACGCCGGGCGCGCGGTGAGCGGAAGGTCAGATCCGTTGTCCTATGACGTAGTGAGTGTGTACACCCTCTTGCTGGGTGACGAGGACGGGCCGGCGACGGTGAGTGTGCACGCGACGGCCGAGGAGGCCTGGCGCGCGCTGGACCGGGAGGTACGGGCTCGCTGCGGGCTGCGGCCCCGGCCCCGGCGGGTGATCGAACCGGACGCGGCGACCCGGCTGGCGAATG
>DATHIT010000314.1:0-2148 GCA_035489915.1 Pseudonocardia sp.
CGGCCAACAGGTTGGCATCGCCCAGGAACTCGGCGACGAAGCGGCTGGCCGGCCGCCGGTAGACCTCCTCGGGCGTGTCGACCTGCTCGATCCGCCCGCCATTCATGATGGCCACCTGATCGGACATGGACAGCGCCTCGCCCTGGTCATGGGTGACCGCGATCGTGGTGGTCCCGGTCTCGCGCTGGATCCGCTTCAGCTCGATCTGCATCGTCTCCCGCAGCTGTTTGTCCAGCGCGGCGAGCGGCTCGTCGAGCAACAGCAGGGCCGGCCCGAAAACCAACGCCCTGGCCAGCGCGATGCGTTGCTGCTGGCCGCCGCTGAGCGCGCGGACCGGCCTGGCTCCCAGCCCGGGGAGCTGGACCAGCTCCAGGGCAGCGGCCACCAGCTCCCCGCGCCTGGCCCGGGGGACCTTGCGGGCCAGCAGCGCGAACTCGACGTTCTGTTCCACCGTGAGGTGCGGGAACAGCGCGTAGCTCTGGAACACGAAGCCGATGTCGCGGCGGTGGGCGGGCAGGCCCTCGATCGGCTGGTCGTCCAGCAGCACCTGGCCCGCGCTGGCCGGAGCGAACCCGGCGAGCACGTTGAGCGTGGTGGTCTTCCCGCTGCCGCTGGGGCCGAGCAGCGTGACGAACGAGCCGGCGGGGACCTCGAGGCTCACCTCGTGCAGGATCCGGGTGCCGGACAGGTGGACGGTCAGCGCCTCGATGCGGACGTTTGTGCTCATCTGTTTCTCCGCGTTCCGGTGAGCGCAACCGACAACCCCATCAGCGCGATCGCCAGGCCGATGACCAGCGTGCTGACCGCCGCGATGACCGGCGAGGCCTGCTGACTGGCGGCCAGCCAGATGCGGGTGGGCAGGGTCTCCTGGCCGGGCGGGCTCAGGTAGTAGGCCAGTACCGACTCGTCGAAGCACAGGCCGAACGCGAGCACGCTCGCCCCGGCGATGGTCCGCGACACCAGCGGCAACTCCACCCGGATCAGCACCGACGGCCAGCGGTGCCCGAGGCCGTGCGCGGCGCGGGACAGCGCCGGGTCGACGGCGGACAGCCCGGCGGTGACGGTGAGATACACCAGCGGCGTGGCCAGCACCGCCTGGCCGAGCATCAGCGTGGCGATTCCGGCCGTCCCGCCGAGATCCCGCACTCCCAGGTAGAGCCCGAGGGCGAGGACGAGTTGCGGAATGACCATCGGGGCGATCAGCGCGGTGCGGACCACCCGTCGGCCCCGGCGCAACCGACGCAACGCGAGGGCGGCGCTGGTCCCCGCGACCACCGCCAGCACCGTGGCGACCGCCGCGACCTTGACCGACTGGATGACACCCGCGCGCCAGGCCGGGTCGCTGAAGATCTCCTCGAACCATCGGGTGGACAGCGCCGAGGGCGGGAACCGCAGGAAGGTGTTGGCGCTGAGGCCGACCGGAAGAATGACCAGCATCGGGGCCAGCAGGAAGATCGCGATCAGCGCGCCGAGCACACTGACCGTGATCGCGGTCCGGCGCAACGGGGCGGGCGCCTCGTCCGTCATATCCGCTCCCACCGCTCGCTGATCTTGCCGAACCGGTCGGCCAGCAGGTACAGGCCGAGGGTCACCACCAGCAGCACCACGCCCATCGCCGCCGCGCCGCCGAGGTTCTGCAGCCGGCCGAACTCGGTGCCGATCACCGTGGCGACCAGCTGGCTGCCCGGCCCGCCGAGGAACGCCGGGGTGACGTAGAAGCCGAGTGACATGACAAAGACGATGACCGCGCCGGCCAGCGAACCGCCGCGCAGCGCGGGCAGCACCACCTTGCGCAGGGTCAACATCTCGCCGGCGCCGAGGCCGCGCGCCGCCCGCAGGTGCGCGGGGTCGATACCGCGCAGCGCCGCGTACACCGGCAGCACCAGGTAGGGCAGCATGATGTGCACCATCGCCGGAACGAGACCGGCCGTGGTCTGGTAGAGCCCCAGCCCGTTGTCTGTCAGGCCGAGCGCCTCGACCAGCCGGTCCAGCGCGCCGGCCGGCTGCAGGGTCAGCACCCAGCCGTAGGTCCGCACCAGCAGCGACACCCAGAAGGTCAGGAACAGCACCCCGAACAGCACCCGGCGCAGCCACGCCGGGGCCAGCCCGAGGGCCAGCGCGTAGATCACCCCGAGCACCCAGGTGCAC
>DATHIT010000315.1:0-30605 GCA_035489915.1 Pseudonocardia sp.
CGCCAAGTCGCTGTCACTGCGCACGCACTGCCAGACCTCCGGCTGGTCGCTGACCGCGCAGGACGTCTACAACAACGTGGTGCGCACCTGTGTCGAGGCGATGGCCGCCACCCAGGGGCACACCCAGTCGCTGCACACCAACGCCCTGGACGAGGCGCTGGCGCTGCCCACCGACTTCTCCGCCCGGATCGCCCGCAACACCCAGCTGCTGCTGCAGCAGGAGTCCGGCACCACCCGGGTGATCGACCCGTGGGGCGGCAGCTACTACGTGGAGAAGCTCACCTACGACCTGGCCCGGCGCGCCTGGGAGCACATCGAGGAGGTCGAAGCGGCCGGCGGGATGGCCAAGGCGATCGACGAGGGCATCCCGAAGCTGCGCGTGGAGGAGGCCGCCGCGCGCACCCAGGCCCGGATCGACTCCGGCCGCCAGCCGGTGATCGGGGTGAACACCTACCGGGTGGACGCGGACGAGTCGATCGACGTGCTCAAGATCGACAACGCCGATGTGCTGGCCCAGCAGGTGGCCCGGCTGCGGAAGCTGCGCGAGGAACGGGACAGCGCGGCGTGCACGGCCGCCCTGGACGCACTGACCGCCGCCGCCGAGGCCGGCAAGCGCGGCGGGCACTCCACCGGGCTGGAGCAGAACCTGCTGGCCCTGGCGGTGGACGCGGCGCGGGCGAAGGCCACCGTCGGGGAGATCTCGGACGCGCTGGAGAAGGTCTACGGGCGGCACACCGCCTCCATGCGCACGCTGTCCGGGGTGTACCGGGAGGAGGCCGGCCAGGTGGGTGCGATCGAGGACTGCCGGGCGGCCGCCGAGCAGTTCGAGCAGGAGACCGGGCGGCGACCCCGGATCCTGGTGGCCAAGATGGGCCAGGACGGCCACGACCGGGGCCAGAAGGTGATCGCCACCGCGTTCGCCGACCTGGGCTTCGACGTGGACGTGGGCCCGCTGTTCCAGACCCCGGCCGAGGTGGCCCGCCAGGCGGTGGAGGCCGATGTACACGTCGTCGGGGTGTCCTCGCTGGCCGCCGGCCACCTGACCCTGGTCCCCGCGCTGCGCGACGAGCTGGCCGCGCTGGACGCCTCCGACGTGCTGATCGTGGTCGGCGGGGTGATCCCGCCAGGCGACTTCGACGCGCTGCGCGAAGCCGGCGCCGCGGCGATCTTCCCGCCCGGCACGGTGATCGCGGAGGCGGCCACCGAGCTGCTCGCCACGCTGCGCGAGCGGGCCCACGCCAGCACGTGACCGCACCGTGACGGACGAGCTGCAGCGGTACGCGGACGGGGTGCGGCAGGGGTCCCGCCGGTGGGTGGCGCGGGCGATCACCCTGGTGGAGTCCCGCCGCGCCGATCACCGCGAGCTGGCCCAGCGGCTGCTGGTGGAGCTGCTGCCGGCCACCGGGAAGGCCCGCCGGGTGGGCATCACCGGGGTGCCCGGGGTGGGCAAGTCCACCTTCATCGACGCGCTGGGCACCCAGCTCACCGGCGCCGGCCACCGGGTCGGGGTACTCGCGGTGGACCCGTCCTCCTCGCGCAGCGGCGGCAGCATCCTGGGTGACAAGACCCGGATGTCCCGGCTGGCCGGCGACGAGGCGGCGTTCATCCGGCCCTCCCCCACCGCCGGCACGCTGGGCGGGGTGGCCACCGCGACCCGGGAGAGCATGGTGGTGCTGGAGGCGGCCGGCTACGACGTGCTGATCATCGAGACGGTCGGCGTCGGGCAGTCCGAGTACGCGGTGGCCGACATGGTGGACACCTTCGTGTTCCTCACCCTGGCCCGCACCGGGGACGCGCTGCAGGGCATCAAGCGGGGCATCCTCGAGCTGGCCGACGTGATCGCGGTGAACAAGGCGGACGGGCCGGCCGAGCGGGACGCCCGCCGGGCCGCCCGCGAACTAGCCTCGGCGCTGCGCATGCTGCGCGGCCCGGCCGGCGACGGCTGGGAAATACCGGTGCTGACCTGCAGCGGCGCCACCGGCGGCGGCGTCGAGGAGGTCTGGCGCAAGGTCGTCGACCACCAGGACCGGCTGGACGTCTCCGGCGAGCTCGCCGAGCGCCGCCGCCGCCAGCAGGTGCGCTGGATGTGGACCATGGTGAACGACCGGTTGGCCGCCCGGCTGCGCGAGCACCCCGAGGTACGCGCGCTGACGCCCGAGCTGGAGCGGGCCGTGCTGGACGGCGAGCTCACCCCGACGCTGGCCGCCGACCGCATCCTCGAGGCGTTCACCCGGGACGCGGAGTAGCTCGCGCGGCGGACTCAAGGGAACGCTCGGCGAGTGGGGTGAGCCGGTCGGCGAGCGCTTCGAGGTCGAGATTGTTGACCTCGCACACCTGCTTGTAGAGCTCCTCGGGTATGGCCTGGATGCCGCTGAGGGCGCCGGCGATGGAGCCGGCCATGCAACCGACGGTATCGCTGTCGTCGCCGGCGTTGGCCGCGGCGATCGCGGCCAGGTAGGGGTCCCCGCCGGCCGCCACCACGAACCCGACCGCCGCCGGGCAGGCCTCGGCCGCGGCCAGCCCGGTCCCCACTGTGGCGGTGATCGCCTCCACCGCCTCGTCGATGTCGTCCGCCCGCAGCGCGAGCGAGCAGGCCAGGTCGATGCGGGCGGCTACCGACGGTCCGGCGACGTGGCGGCCCTCGCGGGAGCCCAGCGCCGCACCGAGGGTGGCGCCGGTCCGGGCGGCGCGGACGATGTCGGTGAGGCTGGCCGTCGGGAGCAGGGCGGTGGCGACCGAGGCGGCGATCGCGCCCGCCCCGGCCACCCCGATGTTGGTGTGGTGGCTGGGGATGCAGTTGATGTGTGCGTCCCGGACGGCGGCTTCGATGTTGCCGGCATGCACCAGCCCGGCGGGGGCGACCCGCATGGCGCCGCCGTTGCTGGTGCCCTCGGTGGTCAGCCGACCTTGCTTACCGGTCTCGCGGGGGTCCGCGCCGGCCTTGAGCCGCTCGATCGCGGCCCGGGTGCTGGGCCCAGCGAAATGCGGGAAGTACTCGGGATTGCCCGACCAACGGATCAGCATGTCGGCGACGACCTCCGGGGTGATCACGCCGTCGTGCCGGATGTAGGCCTCGGCGAGCATCAACAGCTGGCTGGAGTCGTCGGTGATGTGGCCGGCGGCCTTGCCGTGGGCGAACGGCGAGTCGGCCGGCGCCGCGACAAACGTCTCGACCCGGCCGCCGAACACCTCGCGGATCTCCCGGATAGAGCGCTGCTCGGTGGGGGCACCGAGCGCATCAGCCAGACACGCTCCGGCGAGGCTGCCGAGGATCTTGTCGCGTAGCGTTGCCGTGGTCAGCACTGTTCCTCTTCCGTGCTCTCGGGGTGATGGACCCCGCTCTCGGGGTGATGCAGGCTCTCGGGGTGGTGCGCGGTGATGTCGACCCGGGCGGCGAGTTGGTCGAACTCGGGCCCGGCGGTGTAGGTGCGGGCGCCGAGCGAGCCGACGGCGAGCGCGCTCATCGCGGTGGCTCGGCGCAGGCAGTCCGCGAGCGGGGCGCCGCGCAGGTACGCCGAGGCGAACGCGCCGCTGAACGCATCCCCGGCGCCGGTGGAGTCGACGACCTTGCTGGGCAGGGCACGGGAGCGCAGCCGCTGGACACCGGCGGCGCAGACCGCTCCGTCCGCGCCCAGGGTCACCACCGCCACGGCCGGCCCGGAACGCAGCAGGATCCGCGCCGCGTCGTCCAAGTTGTGGTGGCCGGCGCTGGCCAGGCCCGCGCGGTTGGTGAACGCCAGGTCGGTGTGGCGCAGCAGCCGGTCCAGAGCGCCGAGACCGTCACTCATCGCCCCGGCTTCCAGATCGACCGCCACCAGGCAGCCCTGGCGTTTGGCGCGCATCGCGACCTCGGTGGCCCAGGCGACGTCGTCGGCGAGCGGGGCCACCAGCGCGGCCCTGGCGAGCAGCTGGTCGGTGATCTGCTCCAGCGGCGGGACCTTGATCTCGGTCATCGCCCCGGTCAGCGCCTTCTCCCCGCTGGGGTCCAGCTGCACTATGCAGAACCAGGTGTTCACGCCATCGACCGTGGTCACCGCGGTCGTGTCGATGCCCTGTTCGACGAGCTCGCGCAGGCAGGCGCGGCCACGCTCGTCGTCGCCGAGCACGCTGGCCAGGGCGCCGACCGCTCCCTCGCGGGCCGCGGCGACCGCGAAGTTGGCCGACATGCCCCCGCCGTGGATTCCCAGGAAACGCCCCATGGCCTTCTGATCCCGGCCGGGCAGGTAGGGCACGGAGACAAAGAGATCGGCGCTGGTGTCCCCGATGGCCAGCACGTCCACCGGGCGCGCCGGCCCGCGCCGGAGCTCGGCGGTCACCGGAGCGGTTTCCGGTTGAGCATCAGGTTGTTCAGCAGCACGCTCACCACGAGCACCGCGCCGAGCAAACCGGTCTGCACCGAGCCGCCCACGCCGGCCAGCTGCAGGCCGGAGTTGAGCACCACCACCAGCATGACGCCGAGGAATGTGCCGGAGAGGTAGCCCCGGCCGCCGAAGATGTCGATCCCGCCGAGCACCGCGATGGTGATCGCCTGCAGCTCCAGGCCGGCGCCGGCGGACGGGCGCGCGGTGAGCAGCCAGGAGTTGGTGACGATCGCGCCGAGCCCGGCGAGCAGCCCGGAAACGCAGTACAGGGTGAACCGGGCGCGCCGGACGTCGATGCCCACCAGGCTGGCCGCCAACTGCGAGGTCCCGACCTGGTAGAGCACCCGGCCGGAGCGGGTGCGGTGCATGACCCACACGCAGAGCGCGGTGGCCGGCAGGAACACCAGCAGGACCTGGGTGGGGATGCCCAGGATGGCGGTCTGCCCGAGCGCCGGGAAGCCGGCACGGTCGAAGCCACCCAGCTGCCCGCCGCCGGTGAGCACGTTCGCCAGCGAGCCGTAGAGGTAGAGCGTGCTCAACGTGACGATCAGCGGCGGAATGCCCAGCCCGGCGACCAGAATTCCGTTGACCGCCCCAAGCCCGACCGAGGCGCCCAGGGTGACCGCCGCGGCCAGCCAGGGGTTCAGCCCGCCGTACTGGGTCATCAGTCCCATAAGCACGCCGCTGAGGCTGAGCATGGAGCCAACCGACAGGTCGATACCGCCGTTGCCGCCCAGGATGACCAGGCTCTGGCCCAAGGCAAGCAGCCCGATCACCGCGCCGTACTGCGTCATCGAAAGCAGGTTGTGCACCTGCAGGAAGTACGGCGAGAGCAGGCTCATCGCCGCGCCCGCCACCACGATCAGCAGCAGCAGGAACGTGCGGCGGTCGGCCAGCGCCCCGGTGCTCCTGACCCACGACCTGGCGGTGGCGGTGGTCATCTCCGCCTTCCCTTCCCGCGCCGGGTGGCGATGTCCAGCCACACCGCCAGGGCGACCGCGACGCCGACCAGCACGCCGTTCCACAGCGGCGGGACGCCGATGAGCACCACGCCGTTCTGCAGCACGGCGACGAACAGCAGCCCGCCGAGCGTTTTGAGCACCGAGCCCTCGCCGCCCAGGATGGACGTGCCGCCCACCACGACCGCCGCGACCGCGCTGAGCGTCAGCTCGCTGCCCGAGCTGGCCTGGACCACGCCGACTCGGCCGGCGTAGATCACCGCCGCGAGCCCGACACAGCCGCCCAGCAGCAGGTACGTCACGAAGACGACCCGGGTGGTCTTGACGCCCAGCAGGCGCGCGCCCTCCCGGTCGTTGCCGATCGCGTAGACGTGCCAGCCGTAGGCACGCTGCCGGGACAGGTAGCTCAACAGCGCGAACACCGCCAGCACCACCATCCCGACCAACGGCCAGCCGCCCATCCGCCCGGTGCCCAGCAACGGGCTGACCGGCGCGGCGAACACATCCGTGCTGTTCCAGAGCAGGAACAGCAGTGTGCTGAAGACTGCGGACGTGCCCAGCGTGGCGATGATCGGCGAGACCCCGCCGAACGCGATCAGGCCGCCGTTGAGCGAACCCAGCACCGCGCCTGCCAGTACCGCCGCGCCGATCACCAGCACCGGGGCCGTTCCGTGTTGGCTGAGCGTGGCCACCACCCAGGCAAGCACCCCGAGCATCGAGCCGGTGGAGACATCGATCCCGCCCAACAGCACCACCAGGGTGAGCCCCGCGGCGATGACGGCCAGGTCCGAGGAGTTGATGACGACGTTGGAGAGGTTGTTGGTGGTCAGGAATGTCGAGGAGGCGAGGCTGAAGAAGACGATCTCGGCGGCCAGCAGCAGCGGGAGCAGCCCGTGGCGCAGCACGCTGGACCGACCGGCCAGTCGCCCGGTTGCGGACTTCTCGACCGGCTCGACGGTGCTGATCACGACGCCCCCAAGGTCGCGCGCAGCACCGCCTGCTCGGTGATGTCGCCCTGAGTGAACTCAGCCGCCACCGCGCCTTCCCGCAGCACGTACACCCGCTCGGCCAGCGCGAGCAGCTCGGGCAGCTCCGAGGAGATCACCAGCACGGCGAGGCCGCCCCGGGCCAGGTCGATGATCATCCGGTGAATCTCCGCCTTGGTGCCCACGTCGATGCCCCGGGTCGGCTCGTCCAGCACCAGCACTCTCGGATCAGTGGCCAGGCACCGGGCGAGCAGCACCTTCTGCTGATGCCCGCCGGAGAGGCTGAGGATGTCGTCCGCCGCGCTGGTCACCTTGATGTTGAGCCGTCGGATCCAGGTCCCGACCAGCCCGTCCTCCTTCAGCGTGTTGAGCACCCCGAGGCGGCGGGTGAACCGGGGCAGGGTGGCCGCGGTGAGGTTCACCCCCACCGAGAGAGACGGAAAGATGCCCTGCGTCTTGCGGTCCTCGGGCAGGTAGGCCACGCCCTGCGCCATGGCGTGGCGGACGGACCGGGGGGCGTAGGGCCGCCCGCCGAGGCGCATCCGGCCCCGGCTGGGTTTGAGCACCCCGAACACGGTCAGCGCCAACTCGGTGCGCCCGGCGCCGACCAGCCCGTACAGCCCGACGATCTCACCCCCGCCCACGGTGAGGCTGACGTCGGAGTACAGGCCGGAAGCGGCGAGGTTGTCCAGCTCCAGCACCGGGGTTGGCGCGCCGCCGCCACGGCCGGTGTGCTCGGTGCGCTCGACCGCCCGCCCAGTCATGAGTTCGATGATGCGGTCGTGGTCGGCGTTCTCGGCGGGCAGCTCACCGGCCAGCTGCCCGTCCTTGAGCACCACGAAACGGTCCGCCACCCGCTCGAGCTCGTCGAACCGGTGGGTGATGTAGAGGATCGCCACACCCCGCGCGGCCAGTTGGTCGACCAGCCCGAACAGTCGGTCGGTCTCCCGCGCGGTGAGGATCGAGGTGGGTTCGTCGAGGATCAGCACCTTGCTGTCCTGATCCACTGCCCGGGCGATCAGCACCAGTTGCTGTTCGGCCAGGCTCAGCTCGTCCATTCGTCGGCCGAGCAGATCGATGGGCATCTCCAGGCTGGTGAACAGGTCGTGGGCGGCCGAGCGCATGCGCCGCCAGTGCACCCCGCCGCCAACGGCCCGTAGCTCGCGGCCGACGAACAGGTTCTCCAGCACAGTGAGCCGGGGGAAGAACGACGGCTCCTGGTAGACGATCGAGACACCGGCGGCGAGCGCGTCGGCGGGAGAGCCGGGCCGGTAGGGCCGCCCATCAAGCGTCATGGCGCCGCTGTCCGGCGGGTAGACCCCGGCGAGGATCTTCATCAGCGTCGACTTGCCCGCGCCGTTCTCGCCGAGAACCGCCAGCCGCTCCCCGGCCACCAGCCGCAGGTCGACCTCGCTCAGCGCGCGGGTCGCGCCGAACCGCTTGGACACCGCGCGGGCGGTCAGCAGGGCTACCATCGCGGTGTTCGTCAGAAGTTGTAGTTGCCGATGTTTGCCTTGGTGAACACCGTCGGCGGGCCCATCACCAGCGTCCTGGACGCCGCGTCGAACCGCACCGGCTGGTCGAGACCGGACACCGGGTTCTCCTGGGCGAAGCTCTTGCCGTCCAGGATCTGCTTCATCGCCCACACGGTCAGCTGGCCCAGCTTCGGCACGTCCCACAGGACGGTCGAGGCCATCACTCCGGAGTCGACGAACTGGGCCGCCGTCTTAGGTGAGCCGAACCCGGTGACCGCGACCTGTCCGGTCTTGCCCGCGTTCCGCACCGCCTGCGCCACCCCCGGCACCGCCGTGGACGGCACGGCGATGATTCCCTTCAGCCCGGGATAGGCGGTGATCAGGTTCTGCGCCTCCTGCAGCGCCTGCGCGGTGGACGCGGTGTAGCGCAGCCCGCCGACCAGCTGGATGTTCGGGTACTTGGTCTGCTGGCGCAGCTGGATGAAGTGCGACCAGGAGTTGAACGTCTGAGTGTCCGGGGCGCCGGAGATGATCCCGTACTGGCCGCTGCCGCCCATGGCCTGGGCCAGCTGGTCCATCGCGGCGAACCCGAGATCCTGGTCGGTCGCCTGCTGCACGAACACTTCGCGTTCGCTGCCCGGCGCGTCCGCGTCCGCGGTGATCACGTGCACGCCCTGCTTACGCGCCGCCGCGATCGCCGGGTTCATCGAGTTCGGGTCCAGCGGGGAGATGGCGATTGCTTGGTAGCCCTGCGAGACGAGGCTGTTGAAGATGCGCAGCTGCTCGGTGGAGTCGGCGGTCGCCGGGCCGGCCTGGGTGTAGCTCAGCCCCAGCTGTTGCGCCGCCTGCTCGGCGCCCGCTTTGAAACCGGCGAAGTAGGGGATGCCCTCCACCTGGGAGACAAACGCGACCTTGGTGCCGGCACCGCTCGCGCCGCCGGCACCGCTGGGCCCGCCGGGGCCGGAGCCGCCACCAACCGAACTACACGCCGACAGCACCGCGATCAGCAGCGCGATCAGGACGACCAGGGGCTTCGAGATCTTCACCACGTACCTCCCTGAGGGGTCCCGCGCGAGACCTCCTCGGACCGGATTGGGTGGCGATCCGGGTCGGGTCGAGCGCGCGTTGAGCGCCGAGACTATGAAGTTGTACCCACAACCGTCAATACATGTAGGTACAAATCGTGTTAACGTCAGCGCCCACCCCGGACGGACGTGTGCCGGGGCCGTGGGAGGGGGAGATGAGCAGGCAGCCGGCCTACCAGACCGTGGCGGCAGCGCTGCGGGAGCAAATCCTGCAGGGCGACTACCAACCCGGTCAGCGGCTTCCGGGCGAGCTCGAGCTGGGTGAGCACTTCGGGGTCAGCCGCAACACGGTCCGCTCGGCGCTGGACCGGCTCACCGCTGCCAACCTGGTGCACCGGCGCCGAGGTTCGGGCACCTTCGTCGCCGAGGGGAACGGCATCAGCCACTCGCTGGGCAGCCTGCGCAGCCTCACCCAGATCATCACCGACCTGGGCCTCGAGCCGGGCATCGGCATGCTCGAGCTGGCGGTCGACCCCGACCCGCCGCCGGAGGTCAGCGGTTTCTTCGCCCCCGGCGTGCTGTGGCGGCTGCGGCGGGTGCGCACCGCGTCCGGCCGTCACTTCGCGCTGATGGACTCCTGGCTGCCCGACCACATCGGCCGCTCCCTCGACCCCCGCCGGCTGGCTCAGGTGCAGTCGCTGTACCGGGTCCTCAGCGAGGACTGCCAGGTCACCGTTGCCGAGGCGACCGAGACCATCCACGCTGACGCCGCCGGCGAGGACGAAGCCCACGCCCTGACCGTGCCGCTGGGCACCCCCGTGCTCGTCATGCGCCGCTGGACCTACGACCCCAACGGCAGGCCCATCGAGTACGCCGAGTCCGCCGCCCGGGGCGACCTCTACCGCTACGTCATCAAGCTGCGCGTCTGAGGGTTCGAAATCGCCACACGGCCAGTCAGAGCATCACGTTGACGGACTTGACCTGGCTGTAGCTGAGCAGCTCCTCCAGGGCCTCCTCGCGCCCGGTGCCGGAGTTCTTCCAGCCGCCGAACGGCATGCCGAGGTAGTGCGGGCCGGCGCCGTTGATCCAGACGAAGCCGGTGTCCAGCGCGCGGGCCACGCGGTGCGCCCGGCGGATGTCGTTGGTGTAGACGCTGCCGGTCAGCCCGTAGCGGACGCTGTTGGCCAGCGCGACGGCCTCGGCCTCCTCGGTCCAGCGCAGCACCGACAGCACCGGCCCGAAGATCTCCTCGTTGGCCACCCGGTGCGCCGGGAGCACGCCGTCCAGCACGGTGGGCGCGATGAACAGGCCCCGTGACACCCCGACCGGCCGGCCGCCGCCGGTGGCCACCCTGGCCCCCTCGGCGACGGCGCCGTCGATGTAGCCGAGGATCCGGTCGTACTGCCGGCGGTTCACGATCGTGCCCTGCACGGCGGCCGGGTCCAGCGGCGAGACGAACGGCCGGTCGGCCAGTGTCGCGGCCACCCGGGCCACCACCTCGTCGGCGATGGACTCGTGCACCAGCAGCCGCGACGTCGAGCCGCAGGACTGGCCGGACCAGGTGAAGTTCATCCCGCGCACGGCGCCGTCGGCGACCTCGGCCGGGTCGGCGTCCGGGAAGCCGAGCAACGCGTTCTTGCCGCCCAGCTCCAGGGTGATCATCTTGACCGCGACCTCGGCGGCGGCGCGCTGGATCGCCCGGCCGGCCGACTCGCTGCCGGTGAACCCGATTCGGAACACGTCCGGGTGCCGGACCAGCGCGTCCGGCACCGCCAGCCCGTCGCCGACCACGATGTTCAGCACCCCGGGCGGCAGCACCTGGCGGGCGATCTCGCCCAGCAGCAGCGCGGACAGCGGGGTCGCCTCCGCCGGCTTGAGCACCACCGTGTTGCCGGCGACCAGCGGCGCGGCGATCTTGCTCGCCGCGAACATGACCGGGTGGTTGAACGGGATGATCTTCGCGACGACGCCGTAGGGCTGGCGCTCGGTGAAGTGCAGGTTGGTGGTGGCCGGGGTGGTGTAGCCCTTGAGCTCCAGGGCCAGCCCGGCGAAGTAGCGCAGCGTGGCCACCGAGGCGCCGACGTCGGCGGCCATCGCGGCGATCGGCGCGCCGCCGTCGATCGCGTCCAGCAGGGCGAGGTCGTGGGTGCGCGCCTCGATCGCGTCGGCGAGCGCCCGGACCAGGTCGGCACGGGCGGTGGCGGGCAGCGCCGCCCAGTCCGGGAACGCCGCGCCGGCGGCCGCGACGGCCCGCCTGGCGTCCTCGGCGGAGCCGTCCGGCACCCGGGCGATCACCTCCTCGGAGTACGGGCTGCTGACCTCGAAGTTGCGCTCGCTGGCCGACTCGACCAGCTCGCCGCCGATCAGCAGCCCCCACTCGGTGTCGAGCAGCTCGGCCACCCGGGCCTCGTTCGCGGCCAGCGAGCCGCCGGCCGGCGATCCGGGGGTCGAGGCGCTCGAGGCGCTCGGGGTGCTCAGCCCGGCGCTCATCGCGGCGCCCCGGCCGGCTCGGTACAGACATCTCCCATGCTGCCCACCGTAGAACGGCCAGCTGAGAGGGATCGTCCCGACGCCCGGCCGCCACCCAGCCGTCGTAGTATCTGGCGACAAGTTCTCCCTTCGGAGCGTGATGCGGGGTGAGCCGACCGGTGGTGGAACCGCACGAACACGTGGTGATCGCCGGCGCTGACGGGTCGGCGTACGCCTCCCTGCGCCGCCGGCCACAGCCCCGCGCGGAGCGCTACAAGCTGGGCCGCGAGCTGCGCAAACGGGTGCCCCGCTCGGCGTTGGGGCAGTGGCGGCCGCCGGCAGTCGGGCGGCCCGACCCGGTGGAGCTGATCAACGAATCGCACCAGGGCCGGTTGGACTGGCTGATCCCGGTGCGGGTGGCCCGGATGGCCGCCTCGCCGTACGGCTTCCTGCGCGGCACGGCGGTGGTCATGGCCGAGGACGTCGCGCACCTGCCCAGCACCGGGATCACCCCGGTGGTGTGCGGTGACGCTCATCTGGGCAACTTCGGGTTCTACGCCTCCCCCGAGCGCGACCTGGTCATCGACCTGAACGATTTCGACGAGGCCCACCCCGGCGGCTGGGAGTGGGACCTGCGGCGCCTGGTGGCCAGCATCTGGGTGGCCGGCCGGCACAACAAGGCGTCCGAGCAGGACTGCGAGAGCGCGGTGGCCGCCTGTGTGGCCGCGTACCGCGCCGAGGTGCGCTACCTCGCCGACCAGCCGCTGCTGTCCCGCTCCTACCAGCGGCTGACCGTGGACAGCCTGGCGGCGGACGCCTCGGACGAGCACCTGCGGGCGGAGGTCACCCGGGCCGCCGAGCGAGCCCGCAAGCGCACCAGTGACCGCGCGCTGCCACGGTTCACCGAGGCGCACGGCGAGACCCGCCGGATCGTGGAGGAACCGCCGCTGATCACCCGGGTGCCGGACGAGGACGCCGACGCGCTGGCCAGCGGGCTGGACCAGTACCTGAACACGCTGGCCCCGCACTGGCGGCGGGTACTCGGCGGCTACACGCTGGTCGACATCGCGCACAAGGTGGTCGGCGTGGGCAGCGTCGGGTTGCGCGCCTACGTCGCCCTGCTGGAAGGCAGCAGCCCGGACGACGTGGTGCTGCTGCAGCTCAAGCAGGCCCGCCGGTCGGTGCTGGCGCGCTATGTGCACGGCGAGTCGGCGTGGCATGCGCACCAGGGGCAGCGGGTGGTGGAGTACCAGCAGGCGCTGCAGACGGTCAGCGACCCGCTGCTGGGCTGGATGACCGCCGGCGACCGGCAGTACTACGTGCGCCAGTTCCGGAACATGAAGGGCACCGTGGCGCTGGACTCGATCGACGCCGCCGCGCTGGACGACTACGCGGGCGTGGTCGGTCACCTGCTGGCCAAGGGCCACTCCCGGACCAGCGGCGCGTCGATGATCGCCGGCTACGTGGGCAAGTCGACCGCGCTGGACGAGGCGATGTGCCAGTTCGCCTCGGCCTACGCCGACCAGACCGAGGCCGACCACGAAGCACTGGTCAAAGCGGTAGCCAACGGCCGCCTCCCCTCCGACTAACCAGCGCCACCCGCCACGCCGCCGTCCACCACGCCGCCGTCCACCACGCCGCTGCCCCCGGCACGCCCCGTCCCCACTTCGCATACCTAGGGCTCACTTCGCATAGTGCGTGCGGTATGCGAAGTGAGCCGTGGCTATGCGAAGTGCGGAGAAGCGATCAGCGGCACGGCGGCCAGCGCTCAGGGCGGCGGTCGGGGGGGCAGGTCGGGTGGGCAGGGCGGGCGGGCGGTTAGACGCTGAGCGCGGTGGCCAGGATGGTGTTGACCTGTTCCACCTCGACCAGGAATCCGTCGTGGCCCCGGTCGGAGTGGATGACCAGCGGTTCGACGCCGAGCTGCTCGGCCAGCTCGACCTGCTGGCGCAGCGGGTAGAGCCGGTCCGAGTCGACCCCGGCGATCGTCGGGGTGGCCCGCACCCGGTCCAGCGCGGCCCGGATGCCGCCCCGTCCCCTGCCGACGTCGTGGCTGTTCATCGCCCAGGTCAGCGACACGTAGCTGTTCGCGTCGAACCGGTTGCGCAGCCCGTCCTCGGCGTGCTGCAGGTAGGACTGCACCGCGTAGCGCCCGCCGCGCAACGGGTCCACGTTGCCCTGCCAGCTCCGGCCGAACCGGTCGTCCACCTCTTCCGCGGTGCGGTAGCTCATGTGCGCGATCCGCCGCGCGATACCCATGCCCACCTGCGGGCCGACCGGGTCGTCGTAGAAGTCGCCGCCCAGCCAGCGCGGATCGGCGCGGATCGCGTCCATCTGGATCGTGCAGGTGGCGATCTGGTCGGCGCTGGCCTCCGCGTTCGCTGCCAGCACGATCAGCCGCTCGACCCGCTCCGGCGCCTCGACGGCCCACTCCAGCGCCCGCTGGCCGCCCAGCGAGCCACCCAGCACGGCCGCCCACCGGGACACCCCGAGCGCGTCGGCCAGGCCCAGCTCCACCCGCACCTGGTCGCGGATCGTGGTGTCCGGCCACCGGCTGCCCCATGGCCGCCCGTCCGGGGCCAGCGAGGAGGGCCCGGTGCTGCCCTGGCAGCCGCCGAGCACGTTCGGACAGATCACGAACCACCGGTCGGTGTCCAGGCCGAGGCCGGGCCCGATCACGCCGTCCCACCAGCCGCCGGTGGGATGCCCCGGCCCGGCCGGACCGGTGGCGTGGCTGTCCCCGGTCAGCGCGTGCAGTACGAGTACCGCGTTGTCCCTGGCCGGGGAGAGCTCGCCCCAGGTCTCGTAGGCCAGCCGGATACCGGGCAGCCGCCCGCCCAACTCCAGGGTGCGCTCGGGTAGCTCGAGGAACCGGCGGTCACCCGGAGGGTCGCCGTCCACCCAGGCGCCGGTCACCCGACCCCGGACACCGCCGGGTGCCCGGCCCGCCGTGGTGCTCAACGCGGCGCCCTCCGCGAGCTGATCACCCCGGTGTCGAAGCCGGCCAGGTGCAGCCCGCCGTGGAAGCGGGCGTGCTCGATCTTCAGGCAGCGGTCCATCACCACGGTCAGCCCGGCCGCCTCGGCTCGCAGCGCCAGCTCCGGCGCCCACAGCCCGAACTGCAGCCACCAGGCCTTGGCGCCCACCGCGAGCACCTCGTCCAGCACCGAGGGCAGATCCTCGGGGCGGCGGAAGGTGTCCACCAGGTCTGGCACCACCGGCAGCTCGGCCAGGGTCTTGTACACCGGGCGACCCAGGATCTCGGTGGCGTTCGGGTTGACGAAGTAGACGTCGAAGTTCGTGCTGGCCAGCAGGTAGGTGGCGACGAAGTTGCTCGGCCGTGCCGGGTTCGGGGAGGCGCCCACCATGGCCACCGCGTGGGTGCGGCGCAGCAGGGCCAGCCGTGCGCTGGGCGGCGGGTTGGTCCACTCCACCCCGTTGCTGGACGGGCTGCTCATGTCGTCTCCGGTGGGTCGGTCGCCACGTCCTTGGTCGCCGCCGCGAGTGCCTGGTCCAGGTCCCAGAGGATGTCGTCCGGGTCTTCCAGGCCGACGCTGATCCGGACCAGGTCCGGCGGCACCCCACCAGTTCGCAGCTGCTCGTCGGTGAGCTGCTGGTGGGTGGTCGAGCCGGGGTGGATGACCAGGGTGCGGACGTCGCCCACGTTGGCCAGGTGGCTGCACAGCTCCACCGACTCGATGAACGTCTGCCCGGCGGCCCGGCCGCCCTTCACCCCGAACGCGAACACCGCGCCAGGCCCGAGCGGGGTGTAGCGAGCCGCCCGGTCGTAGTGCGGGTGGTCGGGCAGCCCGGCCCACCGGACGTAGGACACCCGGGGGTCGGCGGCCAGCCACTCGGCCACCACCCGGGTGTTCGCCAGGTGCGCCTCCATCCGCTGCGGCAGCGTCTCCACGCCCTGCAACAGCAGGAAGGCGCTGTGCGGGGACAGCGCGGGGCCGATGTCACGCAGCTGCTCGGAGCGCAGCTTGGTGAGGAAGCCGAACTCCTGGAAGTTGCCCCACCAGCTCAGCCCGCCGTAGGACGGAATGGGCTCGGTCATCTGCGGGAAGCGCCCGTTGCCCCAGTTGAACCGGCCGGACTCGATGACCACCCCGCCCAGCGTGGTGCCGTGCCCGCCGAGGAACTTGGTCGCCGAGTGGATCACGATGTCCGCGCCGTGCTCGATCGGCCGGCACAGGTACGGGGTGACCAGGGTGGCGTCGATGACCAGTGGGATCCCGGCCGCGTGGGCCACGTCGGCCAGCCCGGCGATATCCGCGACCTCGCCGGAGGGGTTGGCGACGACCTCGGCGAACAGCAGCTTGGTGCGGTCGGTGATGGCGGCGGCGTAGTCGGCCGGCTCACCGCCGCCGACGAACGTGGTGTGTACCCCGAACCGGCGCAAGGTGACGTCGAGCTGGGTGACGGTGCCGCCGTAGAGCCCGGCGGCGGCCACGATCTCGTCCCCGGCGCCGGCCAGGCAGGCGAAGGTGAGGAACTCGGCGGCCTGGCCGCTGGCCGTGGCCACCGCGCCGAGGCCGCCGTCCAGGTTGGCCAGCCGCTCCTCCAGCACCGCGACGGTGGGGTTGGCGATCCGGCTGTAGATGGTGCCGTACTTCTGCAGCGCGAACAGGCTGGCCGCGTCGGTGGTGTCCTCGAAGACGAAGCTGGTGGTCTGGTAGATCGGCACCGCGCGGGCCCCGGTGGTCGGGTCCGGCGCCGCCCCGGCGTGCACCGCCCGGGTGCGGAATCCCCATTGGCGGTCGGCCATCAACTCTCCCCAACCCGGTGACGCATACTCAATTTCCTATCACATGGGTGGCCTTTAGGCCGGCCCGCTGGGCTGCCCCAGCTGGCTGGGCCCGTACCGGGCCCGCACCCTCGCCCGCAGCTCGGGATCGTTGCGCGGCACGGGTTCCAGGAAGATCTCGTCCAGATCGGGGAACTCCTGGCGCAGCTCGTTGTCGATCCGCACGCAGGCCCGTTCCAGTTCGGCGGTGTTCACCGCGTCGTCGAAGTCCAACCGGGCGCAAACCAGCACCCGGTCGGTGCCGGTCAGCATGGTGAGCAGGTCCACCACCACCTCCACCTCCGGCTGCGCGGCCAGCCGGTCGCGCACCGCGAAGACCAGCCGCGGATCGGCCTGCCGACCGATCAGCAGGTTCATGTTGGTGCGGCCGAGCAGGTAGGCGACCAGCACCAGCAGCAAGCCGATCAGCAGCGACGCGATGCCGTCCCACGTCTGCGAACCGGTGAGCTGGGTCAGCCCGATCCCGCCGAACGCGAACAGCAGCCCGAGCAGCGCGGCGCTGTCCTCGTACAGCACGGTCTTCACCGTGGGGTCGTCGCTGCGCCGCAGGTACTGCAACAGGGGCAGGTCGTCCTTGGTCTTCTCGCCGCGCACCTGCCGGATGGCCTGGGTCAGCGAGATGCTCTCCAGCACCGCGGCCGCGGCCAGGACCAGGTAAGCAACCAGAACGTCCTGGTGTTCCTCGGGGTTTCCGGTGAGCGTGTGCACGCCCTGGTAGAGCGAGAACAACGCGCCGGCGGTGAAGATCGACACCGCCGCGAGCAGCGACCAGAAGTACCGCTCCTTGCCGTAGCCGAACGGGTGGCTGCGGTCGGCCGGCCGGGCGGACCGGCGCAGCGCGGTGAGCAGGAAGAGCTCGGTGCCGCAGTCCGCCGCCGAGTGCGCCGCCTCGGAGAGCATGGCGGCGCTCCCGGTGAGCAGCCCGGCCAGCAGTTTGGCCACCGCGATCGCCGTGTTGGCGCCGAGCGCGAGCAGCACGGTGAGCAGGCTCTCCCCGTGTTCACTGGACTCGCCAGCTCCCTCGGGCCCGGTGCCTGTCTGTTCGGCCTGCTCCGTCATCAGGGCTCGGTCAGCTCTGCTGGTCGTCGGCTGGCTGGTCGTCGGCGGGCCGGCCATCGAGGTGCTGGCGGAAGAAGGCGACCACCCGCTCGCGGGCATCCTTGGCGCTGGGCTCGTGGTAGCCCAGCCGGAGCGGGGTGTACGGGCCGACCAGCTCCATCACCCGGTTCACCGGCTTGGTGTAGAACGAGTGCCCGACCTCCGGGTACACCTTCACGTCGTGCGGCACGCCGAGCTCGGTGAGGTTGCGCTCCAACCTGGCCGGCATCGGCTTCAGCGCGAGGTCCTTGCCGCCGTAGCTGGCCACCACCGGGCAGGACCGGGGCATCGTCTTGGGCGCCATGCCGTAGAACGGGGCGCTGGCCTGGTACTGCCCGGTCATCGCGAGCAGCAGGGCGAAGCCGCCGCCCATGCAGAACCCGATCACCCCGATCCGCTCGGCGTCCACCCCGGGAAGCTCGCTCAGGTAGCGCCGCGCCGCATCCAGGTCGTCCAGCGCAGGACCGTGCCCGGTGGCCACGGTGCGCAGGCAGCGGGCCACACACAGCGGCTTGGCGCCCCGGGCGAACAGGTCCGGGATGAGCACCGTCCAGCCCTCGCCGGCCAGGTCGCGGGCCACCTCGGCCATCTCCTCGTTCATCCCGAACGCCTCGTAGATCAGCAGCAGCCCGGGACGGGCAGCCTCGGGCTCGCCATCCGGGTTGGTCAGCACCCCGGGCATGGAGAAGCCGTCGTCACAGCGAAACGTCACGTCGCTCTGCATGCGCCAGACCCTAGTGTCCCTGAGGCCGCCGCGCCGCTCAGCGCGATGTCGCCGCCGAGGACCCGGCGATCCGGACCAGGCCTTCCTGCACGGTGGTGGCGACCAACCGGCCGTCCTCGGTGAAGAACCGGCCGGTGGCCAGCCCACGCGCTCCGGACGCCACCGGGGAATAGCACTCGTAGAGCAGCCACTCGTCGGCCCGGAACGGCTGGTGGAACCACATCGCGTGATCGAGGCTGGCCCTGCGGATCTCCTCGTCCCGGACCGGGATCTCGTGGCGGGCCAGCACCGAGTTGAGCAGGGTGAGGTCCGAGGCGTAGGTCAGCACGCAGACGTGCAGCAGCTTGTCGTCCGGCAGCGTGCCGTCCGCCCGCATCCAGACCCGCACCGGTTCCCTGGTCGGCACGAACCCCGCCGACCACACCGGGTCGCGCACGTGGCGGATGTCCAGTGGGCGGGGCTGCCGCTGGAACGGGCTGACCGGCTCACCCAGCTGCATGATCCGGGTGCCCATATCGGGCAGCTCGTGCGGGCCGGGGATTCCGCTGGGCATCTCCTCGGTGTGCTCCAGCCCGGGCTGCGGCAGCTGGAAGGACGCGGACAGCGAGAAGATCGCCTCGCCGTGCTGGATGGCCAGCACCCGCCGGGTGGTGAAGGAGAACCCGTCGCGCACCCGCTCCACCTCGTAGACGATCGGCACCGTGGGGTCGCCGGGCCGGATGAAGTAGGCGTGCAGCGAGTGCACTCCGCGCTCCGGCGGGACCGTCCGCCCGGCCGCGACCAGCGCCTGCCCGGCGACCTGGCCGCCGAACACCCGGGGCGGCGACTCCGGTGGGCTGACCCCGCGGAACAGGTTGACCTCGATGCGCTCCAGATCCAGCCGGGCGACCAGCCTGTCCAGCACCGGCTGCCCGGTGGGCACCCCGTCCGCGCCCAGTACCTCGCGAAGGGACTCGGCCTGCGCCTCGGACTGCGTCATGAACGCGCAGTCTGCCCTATCCGGACCCACCCGACCCGGACACTCCTAGGCGAGATCCTCTTCGCCGAGTCGGTGCACCCGGATCAGGTTGGTGGAGCCCACGGTGCCCGGCGGGGACCCGGCGACCACGACCACCAGGTCACCTGGCTCGGACCGCTCGATGGACAGCATCGCCTGGTCCACCTGGCGGACCATGGCGTCGGTGGAGTCCACCTCGTCGACCAGGAAGGTCTCGGTGCCCCAGGTGAGCGCGAGCTGGCTGCGCACCGCCGGCACCGGGGTGAAGGCCAGCAGCGGCAGCTTGCTGTGCAGCCGGGCCAGCCGGCGCACCGTGTCTCCGGACTGGGTGAACGCGACCAGCGCCCGGGCGGACAGCCGCTCGCCGATGTCGCGGGCGGCATAGGACAGCACCCCACGCTTGGTCCGGGGCACGTGGTTCAGCGGCGGCACCCCGAACGAGCCGGCCTCCACCGCCTCGACGATCTGCGACATGGTGCGCACCGTCTTGATCGGGTACCGGCCCACGCTGGTCTCGCCGGACAGCATCACCGCGTCGGCGCCGTCCAGGACCGCGTTGGCCACGTCGGAGGTCTCGGCCCGGGTGGGCCTCGAGTTGGTGATCATCGAGTCGAGCATCTGGGTGGCCACGATGACCGGCTTGGCGTTCTCCCGAGCGATCTGGATCGCCCGCTTCTGCACCAGCGGCACGTGCTCCAGCGGCAGCTCCACGCCCAGGTCGCCCCGGGCCACCATCACGCCGTCGAAGGCCAGCACGATGGCCTCCAGGTTGTCCACCGCCTCCGGCTTCTCCAGCTTGGCGATCACCGGCAGCCGGCCACCGCCGACCCGGTCCATCACCTGGTGCACCGCGTCGATGTCCGCCGGGCTGCGCACGAAGGACAGCGCCACGAAGTCCACCCGCAGCCCCAGGGAGAACTCCAGGTCGGAGATGTCCTTCTCGCTCATCGCCGGCACCGAGACGTTCATCCCGGGCAGCGAAATGCCCTTGTTGTCGCTCACCGTGCCGCCCTCGACGACCTTGCAGACCACGTCCGGGCCGTCCACCTTGATCACCCGCAGGCCGACCTTGCCGTCGTCCACCAGCAGCCGGTCGTCCGGGCGGGCGTCGTCGGCCAGGCCGGTGTAGGTGGTGGACACCCGGTCGTGGGTGCCGGCCACCTCTTCGACGGTGATCCGGACCTCCTCGCCGGTGCGCCACTCCACCGGTCCCGCGGCGAAGCGGCCGAGGCGGATCTTGGGGCCCTGCAGGTCGCCCATGATGCCCACCGCGCGGCCTTCCGCGTCGGCGGCCTCCCGGACTAGCTCATAGACCCGCTTGTGGTCTTCCCGGTTGCCATGGCTGAAGTTCAGCCGGGCGACGTCCATCCCGGCCTGAACCAGGTCCCTGATTCGCTCCGGGCTGGCCGTAGCGGGCCCGAGGGTACATACGATCTTCGCGCGACGGCTCACATCTCCGAAGAGTAGCCCTCGCTCGGAGCCGCCCCGTTGACCATGAGGTGAACGTCCGCCTCAATTAGTGATCGGCGCCACATCCCGCCGCCCGCCGGCTTTTCCCGGTTGGGCCGCCTTGAACTGGCCTTTTACCGCCGGGGACGGGGTGGGCCGGAGGCCGACGAGGGCACTGCGAGGGTGTTCACAAGCCCATTTGCGCCATTTTTCGCAATAGCCCCGGCTGGCGGTTGTGCCTGGAGCCGAGGGCGCGGCGCGGCAATCGGCCGATGGCGCGCCCGGCGCGCCCGGCGGTGAGCCACCCGCGACCTCAGCGGCTACCGGCGCGGCTGCTCGGTGGGGCCCACGTGGTCGGTCAGCCATTCGATCAGCGGGGTAATCGTGCGCCAGGTGCCGGCCACCTCATCGACCAGCTTGGGAGACAGCATCAGCTCCTCCCCGGGGCAGCGGCGCCAGGCGTAGAGCGAACGGTGCCGCAGCAGCTCCAGCCTCGGGTGCCCCGGGTCCACCCCCCGTGGGCGGGTGGCCAGCAGGTCCCCCGCCCTGGTCAGCTCGGCTCCGCCGATCGCGTCCAGCCGCCGGCGCAGGTCCTCGCCCCGGCGCTGCTCGTCCACCGCCACCCGGTAGCGGGAGATCTGGTCACCGGCCATGTGGTAGTAGCCGCCGGCGATCATGATCCCGTCCGCGCCAGCCTGAACGTAGTAACCGCCCACGGTCGCCCCGCAGTGCGTCTTGTACGGCGTTTTGTCCGGGCTGAACCGCACGTCGCGGTACGGGCGGAAGATCTTCCCCGGGCCGAACTCCGGCTCCAGCTCGGCCAGCAGCGCGACCATCGGCGCGCGCACATGCTCCTCGTACACCGCGCGGTGGTCAGTCCAGTACGGCTTGGAGTTGTCCGCTTCCAACCCGTCGTAAAAGTCGACCAGCCGCTCCCCGAACCCGGCAAAACCCATGCCGCGCAGGCTATCCCCCGCGGCGCCGTGTCACGGTCGCCAGCCGTCGTCGCCAGCCGACTTGTCGTTGGAACTAGACACGACAACAAGTACCTGTCGTTCGAAAAAGACGCGACAAGACGCCCGGATGACGGCGACCGCTGCCCCGGGGGGCGGGGTTAGGGGGCGGTGGGTGCGGCTAGGGTTTCTAGGACGCCTTGGCCGTATTTCGCCAGCTTGTTCTCGCCGATTCCGCTGATCGTGCTCAACTCGTCGAGGCTGGTCGGCATCCGGGCGGCGATCTCCCGCAGCGTGGCGTCGTGGAAGATCACGTAGGCGGGCACGCCCTGCTCCTTCGCGGTGGCCCCTCGCCAACTACGGAGCTGCTCGAACACCGGTGCGGCCTCGGCCGGCAGCTGCGCCTGGGCGGCGGTCTGCTTGGCCGACGCGCGGACCCGGGTGCGAGCCTGTTTGGGTGGGTCGCGGCGCATCATCACCTGACGTTCGCCGCGCAGCACCTCGCGGCTGGCCTCGGTGAGCACGAAGGTCTGGTAGTTGCCTTCGACGGACAGCAACCCCTGCGCCATCAGCTGTCGGATCACGCCGCGCCACTCCCCGTCGGAGAGGTCCGCGCCGACGCCGAAGACGGTGAGCGACTGGTGGTCGAACTGCTCCACCTTCGGCGTGTGCTTCCCCCGGAGGATGTCGATGATCTGCCCGGCGCCGAACTTCTGCCGCCGCTCCCGGTCGAGCCGGTACACCGTGGAGAGCACCTTCTGCGCCGCGACCGTGCCGTCCCAGGACTCCGGCGGGGTCAGGCAGGTGTCGCAATTGCCGCACGCCTGGCCCGGCTGCCCGAAGTAGTTCAGCAGCTGCACCCGCCGGCACGCGACGGTCTCGCACAGCGCCAGCATCGCGTCCAGGTGCTGGCTCTGCCGCCGGCGGTGCGCAAGGTCCCCGGGCGAATCGTCGATCATCTTCCGCTGCTGCACGACGTCGGCGAGTCCGTAGGCCAGCCACGCGGTGGACGCCAGCCCGTCCCGGCCGGCACGACCGGTCTCCTGGTAGTAGCCCTCGACGGACTTCGGCAGGTCCAGGTGCGCGACGAACCGCACGTCCGGCTTGTCGATGCCCATGCCGAACGCGATGGTCGCCACCATGACCACCCCGTCCTCACGCAGGAACCGTGACTGGTTCGTCGCGCGCACCCGCGCATCCAGCCCGGCGTGGTACGGCAGCGCGGTGATGCCCTGTGCGACCAGGAACTCGGCGGTCTGCTCCACCGAGTTGCGGGACAGGCAGTAGACGATGCCCGCGTCGCCGGGGTGTTCGGTGCGCAGCAGATCCAGCAGCTGGCGGCGCGGTTCGTCCTTCGGCGCGATCCGATACTGGATGTTCGGCCGATCGAAGCTGGCCACGAAATGTCGCGCCTCGGCCAGGTTCAGCCGGGTGGCAATCTCGGTGTGGGTGGCCTTGGTGGCGGTCGCGGTGAGCGCGATCCTGGGCACCGAGGGCCAGCGCTCGTGCAGCGCCGAGAGCGCCAGGTAGTCCGGCCGGAAGTCGTGGCCCCACTGCGCCACACAGTGCGCCTCGTCGATGGCGAACAGCGCGATCTTGCCCCGGTCCAGCAGGCGCGCCGTGGACTCCACCCGCAGCCGCTCCGGCGCGAGGTAGAGCAGGTCGAGCTCACCGGCCAGGAACGCGGTCTCCACCGCCCGGCGCTCGGCGGCGTCCTGCGTCGAGTTGAGGAACCCGGCGCGGACACCCAGCGCCCGCAACGCGTCGACCTGGTCCTGCATCAGGGCGATGAGTGGCGACACGACGACGCCGACGCCATCCCGGACCAGCGCCGGAATCTGGTAGCAGAGGGATTTCCCGCCACCGGTCGGCATCAGTACGAGCGCGTCGCCGCCGCCGACGACGTGTTCGATGATCTCGGCCTGGTTGCCTCGGAAGGCGTCGTAGCCGAAGACCCGCTTGAGGACGTCGAGGGGCGCGGTGGCGGTGCTGGGGAGGACCACGGCCCGATCGTACGAGAGCGGCCCGGGCGGCCGGGGCGAAACCCAGTATCCCGGCGCGCCCCGAAACAGAAGGATCACACCCGACACACCGGTTCTCCGGCACCGAGTGGCAAGTCAGTCCGGTTTTGATCAAGGAAAACCGGACTCCGTTGCCACTCGGCGTCAGGAGCCACCCAAGCGTGCCGTGGTTAGGCCATGAGGGGCAGGGCGGTGGGGTGTACCGGGGAGGGCAGCTGCGAGGTGCCGGTGAGGAACGCGTCCACCGAGTGCGCCACCGCGCGGCCCTCGGCGATCGCCCAGACCACCAGGGAGGCGCCCCGGTGGGCGTCCCCGCAGACGAACACCCCGGGCGACTCGGTCTCCCAGTCGGGGCCGCAGCTCAGCGTGCCCTTCGGGCTGCGCCGCAGGCCCAGCCCGTCCAGCAGCGGCATGTCCTCGACCCCGGCGAACCCGATGGCCAGCAGGGCCAGGTCGCAGGGCAGTTCGGTGACCTCGTCGGACACCGGCACCACCTCGCGGCGGCCGGTGGCCCGGTCCCGCTCCACCTTGACCGTGCGCAGCTGGACGGCCCTGACCTGCCCGTTCTCGTCGCCGACGAACCGTTCCACGGCGACCTCGAACGCGCGCTCGCCGCCCTCCTCGTGCACCGGGTAGGTACGCAGGATCCACGGCCAGGTCGGCCACGGCGAGCGGTCGAAGTCGGCCTGGTCCGGCGGGCGCGGGTACTGGTCCAGCTGGTGCACCGAGGCCGCGCCCTGGCGCAGCGCGGTGCCGTAGCAGTCCGCCGCGGTGTCCCCGCCACCGATGATGATCACGTGCTTGCCGTGCGCGGAGATGGAGGTCGGGCCGTCGCCCTCGCACTCCCGGTTGGACGGCACCAGGTGCTCCATGGCCAGGTGAACCCCGGCCAGGTCACGACCGGGCAGGTCCGGGGCGTCCCTGCCGTCCAGCGCGCCCACCGCGAGCACGACGGCGTCGAACTCGGCGCGCAACCGCTCCACCGACAGGTCCCCGGGGGCGAATCCACCCACCTCGCAGGAGGTGACGAACCGGGTGCCCTCGGCGTGCATCTGGGCGAGGCGGCGGTCCAGCACCGCCTTCTCCATCTTGAACTCGGGGATGCCGTAGCGCAGCAGACCGCCGAGCCGGTCGTCCCGCTCGAAAACGGTCACCTCGTGCCCGGCCCGGGTGAGCTGCTGGGCCGCCGCCAGGCCGCCCGGCCCGGACCCGATCACCGCGACCTTCTTGCCGGACGCCAGCCCGGGGTTCTGCGAGACCACCAGGTCGCGCTCCCAGGCCACGTCGGCGATCGACTGCTCCACCCGCTTGATGGTCACCGCGCCCTCGGCCGCCGGGGTCAGCGCCAACACGCAGGCCGCCTCGCACGGCGCCGGACAGAGCCGCCCGGTGAACTCGGGGAAGTTGTTCGTCGCGTGCAGCCGGTCGCTGGCCTGCGCCCAGTCGTCGCGGCGGACCAGGTCGTTCCACTCCGGGATCAGGTTGCCCAGCGGGCAGCCGGCGGTGCCGGAGTGGCAGAACGGGATGCCGCAGTCCATGCAGCGGGACGCCTGCTTGCGGGTTTCGTCGATCACCTCGGGCGCGGTCTGGTCGAGGTAGACCTCGTGCCAGTCGTGCACCCGCTCCGGCTTGGGTCGCTTCGGTGCGTCCGCGCGTCGAAAGGTGAGAAAGCCACGCGGATCAGCCACGTGCAGCCTCCATGATCGCTTCGTCGGGGTCGCGGCCCTCCGCGGTGGCTTGGCGGACCGCTTCCAGAACCCGGCGGTAGTCCCGGGGCATGATCTTGGTGAACGACTTGGACCGGCGCGGCCAATCCCCGAGCAGGGAGGCCGCCACGGCGGAACCGGTCAGCTCCTGGTGCCGGGAGACCACGCCGTAGAGCATCTCCATGTCGGCCTCGTCCGGTGTCTCCAGGTCCACCAGCTCGCGGTTCACCCGTCCCGGCTCCAGGTCGAGCACGAAGGCGGTACCGCCGGACATGCCGGCCGCCACGTTGCGCCCGCACGCGCCGAGCACCACCACGATGCCGCCGGTCATGTACTCCAAGGCGTGGTCGCCCACCCCTTCCGCCACGGCCAGCGCGCCGGAGTTGCGCACGCAGAACCGCTCGCCCACCTTGCCGCGCAGGAAGATCTCCCCCGCGGTGGCGCCGTAGCCGATCACGTTGCCGGCGATGACCTGCCGCTCGGCTTCGAAGGTGGCATCCGGGTGCGGCCGGACGATCAGCCGGCCACCGGAGAGGCCCTTGCCCACGTAGTCGTTGGCGTCGCCGATCAGGTCCAGGGTGATGCCCGGCGGCAGGAACGCACCCAGCGACTGCCCGGCCGAGCCCTCCAGCTGGATGTGGATGGTTCCATCCGGCAATCCCTCGCCGCCGTATCGGCGGGTCACCTCGGCGCCCAGCAGGGTGCCCACCGTGCGGTTCACATTGCGCACCGGCAGCTCCAGCCGGATCTGGTGGGCGTCCTCCAGCGCGGCCTCGGCCAGCTGGATCAGCGTCTGGTCCAGCGCCTTGTCCAGGCCGTGGTCCTGCTCGCGGATCTGCCGGCGGGAGGCCTCGGGGAGGTCCGGCACCACGAACAGCGGCGACAGGTCCAGGCCCTTGGAGGTCTTCCAGTGGTGGATCGCGGTGTCGGTGTCCAGCAGCTCGGCGTGCCCGATCGCCTCGTCCAGCGAGCGGAAGCCCAGCTCGGCGAGGTACTCCCGGACCTCCTCGGCGAGGAACCGGAAGAAGTTCTCCACGAACTCCGGCTTGCCGGTGTAGCGCTTGCGCAGCTCCGGGTCCTGGGTGGCCACGCCGACCGGGCAGGTGTCCAGGTGGCACACCCGCATCATCACGCAGCCCGCCACGATCAGCGGCGCGGTGGAGAAGCCGAACTCCTCGGCGCCGAGCAGGGCGGCCACGATGACGTCCCGCCCGGTCTTCATCTGCCCGTCGGTCTGCACCACGATCCGGTCCCGCAGCCCGTTCAGCATCAGGGTCTGCTGGGTGTCGGCCAGGCCGATCTCCCACGGCGCGCCGGCGTGCTTGAGCGAGGTGAGCGGGGCCGCGCCGGTGCCGCCGTCGTGGCCGGAGATGAGCACCACGTCCGCGTGCGCCTTGGCCACCCCGGCCGCGACCGTGCCGACCCCCACCGAGGACACCAGCTTGACGTGGATCCGCGCCCGCGAGTTGGCGTTCTTCAGGTCGTGGATCAGCTGCGCCAGGTCCTCGATGGAGTAGATGTCGTGGTGCGGCGGCGGCGAGATCAGCCCGACGCCCGGGGTGGAGTGCCTGGTCCGGGCGATCCACGGCCAGACCTTGTTCGGCGGCAGCTGGCCGCCCTCGCCGGCTTCGCGCCCTGCGCCATCTTGATCTGGATGTCGGTAGCGTTCACCAGGTACTCGCTGGTCACACCGAACCGACCGGAGGCGACCTGCTTGATCGCGCTGCGCCGGCGCGGGTCGTAGAGCCGGTCCTTGTCCTCGCCGCCCTCGCCGGTGTTGGACCGGGCGCCCAGGTTGTTCATCGCGATGGCCAGCGTCTCGTGCGCCTCCGCGGAGATCGAGCCGTAGGACATCGCCCCGGTGTTGAACCGGGCCAGGATCGACTCCATCGACTCGACCTCGGCCAGGGGTACCGGTGGGCGGACCCCGTTCTTCAGCTTGAACAGCCCGCGCAGCGCGCCACCCTCGGCGGCCAGCCGGTTGCACTCGGCGGTGTAGCGCCGGAACACGTCGCGCTGGCCGGTCTTGGTGGAGTGCTGCAGCAGGAACACCGTCTCCGGGGTGAACAGGTGCAGCTCACCCTCGCGGCGGTAGGAGTACTCGCCGCCCACGTCCAGCCGCCGGTGCACCCGGTCGGTGGGGTTCTCCGGGTAGGCCCGCCGGTGCCGGGCGGCCACCTCCTCGGCCAGCACGTCCAGCCCCACCCCGCCCAGCTGGGACGCGGTGCCGCTGAAGTATTCGTCGACCAGCTCGTGGGACAGCCCGATCGCCTCGAAGACCTGCGCGGCGGTGTAGGCGCCCACGGTGGAGATGCCCATCTTGGACATCACCTTGAGCACGCCCTTGACCAGCGCCTTGACGTAGTTGTGGACCGCCGTGTGCGCGTCGATCCCGGCGATGTCGCCGCTGCGGATCATGTCCTCGATGGTCTCGAAGGCCAGGTACGGGTTCACCGCGGCGGCACCGAAGCCGAGCAGCAGGGCCACGTGGTGCACCTCGCGGCAGTCGCCGCTCTCCACCACCAGCGCCACCCGGACCCGCTCCCGCTGGCGCACCAGGTGGTGGTGCACCGCGGAGGTGAGCATCAGCGACGGGATCGGCGCCATCCGGTGGTCGGAGTCGCGGTCGGACAGCACCAGGATGCGGGCGCCCTCGGCGATGGCCTCGGAGGCCTCCCGGCGCACCCTGTCCAGCGCCGCGGCCAGCGCCGGCTCACCGCCGTCCACCTCGTACAGGCCGCTGATCACCGCGGCGGCGAACCCGGGCAGGTTGCCGTCGTGGTTGACGTGCAGGATCTTGGCCAGGTCATCGTTGTCGATCACCGGGTAGGGCAGCCGCAGGTGCCGGCAGGACGCCGGGGTGGGCTCCAGCAGGTTCTGCTCCGGGCCCATCACCCGGGCCACGCAGGTGACGATCTCCTCCCGGATCGCGTCCAACGGCGGGTTCGTGACCTGCGCGAACAGCTGGGTGAAGTAGTCGTAGAGCAGCCGGGGCCGCTGGGAGAGCGCGGCCACCGGGGTGTCGGTGCCCATCGAGCCGATCGGTTCGGCCGCCTTGGTCGCCATCGGCGCGAGCAGGATGCGCAGCTCCTCCTCGGTGTAGCCGAAGGTGAGCTGGCGGCGCAGCACCGACTCGTGCGGCTGCACCACGTGCTCGCGCGTCGGCAGGCCCTGCACCTCGAGCAGCCCGGCGTGCAGCCACTCGTCGTAGGGCAGCTCGGCGGCCAGCGCGGACTTGATCTCCTCGTCGGCCACGATCCGGCCGGCCTCGGTGTCCACCAGGAACATCCGCCCCGGCTGCAGCCGGCCCTTGGCCACCACCTGGTCGGGCGGCACGTCCAGCACACCGGACTCGCTGGCCAGCACCACCCGGCCGTCGGCCAGCTGCCACCAGCGGGCCGGGCGCAGCCCGTTGCGGTCCAGCACGGCGCCCACCAGGGTGCCGTCGGTGAACGTGACACAGGCGGGCCCGTCCCAGGGCTCCATCACGCTGGAATGGAACTTGTAGAACGCCCGGCGGGCCGGGTCCATCTCGGCGTGGTTCTCCCACGCCTCCGGGATCATCATCAGTACCGCGTGGGGTAGGGCGCGTCCGCCGAGGTGCAGCAGCTCGAGCACCTCGTCGAAGGAGGCCGAGTCGGACGCGCCGTCGGTACATATGGGGTACAGGCGATCCAGGTCGCCCGGGATGAGCTTGCTGGCCAGCAGCGCCTCGCGGGCCCGCATCCGGTTCCGGTTGCCCCGGATGGTGTTGATCTCACCGTTGTGCGCGACGTAGCGGAACGGGTGAGCCAGCGGCCAGGACGGGAAAGTGTTGGTGGAGAACCGGCTGTGCACCAGCGCGATGGCACTCTCCAGCCGCTCGTCGGTCAGGTCGGCGAAGAACGCCGGCAGCTGGTGCGTGGTGAGCATGCCCTTGTAGACCAGGGTGCGGGAGGACAACGAGGCGAAGTAGGTGCCGCAACCCAGCGCCGCGCTGTCCCGCTCGGCGCGCTTGCGCAGGCAGAAGGCCAGCCGGTCCAGCGCGATGCCGGTGATCGGCTCCTCGGCCGGGTTGTCCTCGGCGGCGACGAACAGCTGGGCGAACCGGGGCATGCACGACTGCGCGGACGGGCCAACGCCAGCCTCGTCCGGGCGCACCTCCAGCTCCCGCCAGCCCAGCACCCGCAACTTCTCCTCGGCGGCGAGACGCTCGATCAGCTCGACCGCCTTGGACCGCTGGTCGTCCTCCACCGGCAGGAAGGCCAGCCCGACCGCGTAGGAGAAGGCGCCGTCCGGGCCCGGCTCGGGCAGCGCGAAGCCGACCTCGGCGCGCAGCAGGGCGTCCGGCACCTGGACCAGGATGCCCGCGCCGTCACCGCTGGTCGGCTCGGCTCCGGCGGCGCCCCGGTGCTCCAGGTTGGCCAGCGCGGTGAGCGCGTCCACAACGATGGAATGACTTCGTCGACCATGGGAGTCGGCCACCATGGCGACACCACATGCATCGTGTTCGGCTGCTGGGTTGTAAAGACCCTGCGGGCGCGGTTGAGTAGAAAAAATCACCGCGAGTACCTCCCTCGACGCTGGTAGCTGGCATGTCGGGACGCCGGTGGCCCGCGGATTTCCGTGACTGTAACAGGCAGGAAACAGGCAGGCACAGGCTTCGACGGTGAGGAAAAACAACGCCGATGCACGGTGGACCGCCTATGTACCCGCCTCGCGCCACCCCCGCGGTCGGACGAGTACTCGCCATGGACCCATCGCCACAACGAGATGCGACCCGTCGCCACGATACGACAGCAAAACTGATTTGTCCGGACGGAACGTCCGTCAGGTTTTCCCGGACTCCGGCCGAGACCAGGAGGTCTCACCGGTTGGCTCGCCTGAGGACGGCTCAGAAGCGGCCGAGGAGGACACCGGGGCCGGATCATTCGCGCTCGCCGAGGGCGGCGACGTGGAATTGGCCGAGGCCGAATTGTCCGGGACTGGGTTCCCCGACGCGGAATGCTCGGACTCCGCCGATTCCACCCGATCCGCCGAATCCGGGCTCGTGGCCGGACCGGCGTCCTCGGCCGGGGCAAGCACCTCGCGCGGCTTGCGGACCCACAGCAGGTAGGCCACCGCACCCAGGAAGACCACAGCGGAGACCACCGTGTTGATCCGGATGTCACCGAAAACCCGGGTCGCCGGGTCGGAGCGCATCTGCTCGATGAAGAACCGCCCGAGGGTGTAGCCGGCCACGTACACCGCGAACGCCCGGCCGTGGCCGAGCCGGAACCGGCGGTCCGCCCACACCACCAGGGCCGCCACCAGCAGGTTCCAGATGAGTTCGTAGAGGAACGTCGGGTGCACCACCGCGATCGGGGTGTGATCCACCGCCACGCCACCCAGCGGGTCCGGGATCGAGGTGCCCGGCACCACCCTGGCGTAGATCTCCAGACCCCAGGGCAGCGTGGTCGGGCCGCCGTAGAGCTCCTGGTTGAAGTAGTTGCCCAGCCGGCCGATGGCCTGCGCGGTGACGATGGCCGGGGCCACCGCGTCGGCGAAGAACGGCAGCGGGATGCCCCGGCGGCGGCAGCCGATCCACGCGCCC
>DATHIT010000316.1:0-3715 GCA_035489915.1 Pseudonocardia sp.
GTCGCCGTCGATCAGCCGGCGCAGCGCGGGAACCACCGACTCCGGGGACGGCCGATCGCTGATGTCCTCGCCGGGGAACGCGGCGGCGTGCATCCGGGTGCGCATGTCACCGGGGTCGACCGCATACGCCGGTATCCCCGGTTCCTCCGCCGCCAGCACCCGGATCAGCTGGTCCAGCGCGGCCTTGCTGGCGCCGTAGCCGCCCCACCCCGGGTATCCCTCCACCGCCGCGTCGCTGCTGATCGCCAGCACCCGGCCGGCTCGTGGTCGAGCGGAGCGCAGCGCGGGCAAGGCCAGCTGGACCAGGCGCAGCGGCGCCACGACGTTCACCTCCAGTATCCCGCGCAGCTCGTCCAGCCGGTACTCGGCCAGCGGCGGCAGCGGGATCTGCCCGAGCGAGGAGGCGTTGAGTACCAGCAGGTCCAGCCGCTCTCCGGCGGCGGCGACCAGCTCCGCGCGGTGCGTCTCGTCGGTGACATCGCCGGGGCGGACCACGGCGTCCGGCCACCCGGCGGCGGCCTCGTGCAGCTCGGTGGCGGTGCGGGCGTCCACCACGACCCGCCAGCCGGCGAGGCTCAGGTGCTCGGCAAGGGCCCGGCCCAGCCCGGTGGACGCTCCGGTGATGATCGCTGTCTGCATACCTCCACGCTGCGCGCGTGGCCGCCCGCCGCCCTCCGCCTCGGGCCCGGACCTACCGAGACCTTCGTCCTAGGTCGTGAGTGGCGATGGTCGCTATAGCGACCATCGCCACTCACGACCCTCAGGACCCGACGAGGCCGTCGCGCACGGCGAGCAGCGCGGCCTGCGTCCGGTCGGCCACCCCGAGCTTGGCCAGCACCGCGCTGACGTGCGTCTTCACCGTCTTCTCGGAGAGCACCAGCTCGCGGGCGATCAGCCGGTTGGACAGGCCCCGGGCGATCAGCCGCAGCACCTCACGCTCGCGCGGGGTGAGCGGGTCGACACCCGAGTTCACCTGCCGCAGCACGGTGGCCGCGACCGTGGGATGCAGCGGCGACCCGCCGGCGTGCACCGAACGCAATGCCTCGGCCAGCTCAGCCGGACCGACGTCCTTCAGCAGGTATCCGGCCACCCCGGCGCGCACCGCCGGCAGCACCGAGTCCTGCCCGGCGAACGAGGTGAGCACGACAACCTTGACCTCGGGGTGGGCGAACCGCAGTCGGCGTGCCGTCTCCACGCCGCTCATCCCGGGCAGCACCAGGTCCAGCAGCACGACGTCCGGCCTCACCCCGGCGACCAGAGCCAGGGCCTGCTCGCCGCTGGCCGCCTCGCCCACCACGGTCATGTCCGGCTGCAGTTCCAGGAAGGTGCGCAACCCGGCCCGCACCAGCTCGTGGTCGTCCACCAGGAGCACCGTGATCGGTGCGTCGCCAGGGAGCCGGTTCATGACAGCGGTACCTCCAGCGTGACGGTGGTGCCCTCGCCGGGGGCGGTGTCGATGCGCAACGAGCCGCCGAGTGCCTCCGCGCGCTCGCGCATGCTGGTCAGCCCGAGCCGGCGGGACGCGCGCAGCGTGCCGGGCAGGTCGAAGCCCACGCCGTCGTCGGACACCACCAGGCGGACCGCCTCGGCGCCCACCTCCAACTCCACCGACACCCGCGCGTCCCCGGCGTGCCGCAGGGCGTTGCCCAGCGCCTCGTTAGCGATCTTCAGCAGCTCCCGGCCGAGCGCCTCGTCCACCGGCCGGATCACCCGCGTGCGCAGCGCGATCGGCGTGCCGTGCACCGCGCGCAACAGGTCCACCCGGGTGCGCAGCGCGCTGGCCAACCCATCCCGGCCCAGCTCGGCCGGCCGCAGCGTGTCGACCAGCTCGCGCAGCTCGTCCAGCCCGAGTTGGGCCAGCGAGCGAACCCGGTCCAGCTGGTCAATCAGCCCCTCGGAGCTGGTCCGGTCGGCCAGCGCGGCGGCGCTGTCGGCCGCCAGACTGAGGCTGAACAGCGTCTGGGTGACCGAATCGTGCAGCTCGCGGGCGATCCGGGTGCGCTCGGCCACGATGGAGAGCTCCCGCAACCGCTCCTGGCGCTGCGCGGTGACCACAGCCAGTGCGGCATGCCCGGCCAGCGCCTCGACCAGCCGCAGCGCGGCGTCCGGGAACTCCGGCCCGCCCGCCGGGTTGGTCAGGAAGATCTCCGCGACCACCTCGGCGCCGGCCAGGATGGGTACCGCCAGGAAGGCGCCCATGTCCGGATGCGCGGCCGGGTAGCCGCGGAATCGGGGATCGGCACGGATATCGGCCAGCCGCAGCGCGAGCGGTTCACACAGCACGGCGCCGAGCAGGCCGTGGGTGCGCGGCAGCGCGCCGATCCGGGACCAGGTGGCCGAGTCCACCCCGGCGGTCAGGAACCGCTCGAAGCCGCCCGCCCCGTCCGGTACCCCGATCGCGGCGTAGCCGGCGCCGGTGAGCTCTCGGGCGGCGTCCACCACCTGCCGCAGCACCGGCTCGACCCGCCGTTCCGCACCGAGCCGCAGCACCACGTCCAGCAGCCGCCGCAGGGTGGCCGAGTCGGTATCCGCCGGGGTCACTCGTTGATCACCCAAGGCGGGACGCCTCCCTCGTTGGTCCGGGCGCCATCTTCGTCTGGTGGAACGCGGGCTCGGGCCCTGAATTTCCCGTGCAGCCAGTCTGTAGCTATGTAATAGTGTAATCACTCGGTCGAGGGAAGCTCGATCTGGTGATGGGACGGAGGCCGACCATGGTCGGACGGATGCATCGGGGCTGGCCAGGACCGGGACGAGGGCCTGGTCGTGGACCTGGCAAGGGCGGCTGGCAGCAAGCCGACCTGCCGGACGCCGAGGACGCGGCGGCATGGCTGCGCGGGCGGCTGCCGGACGGCTGGTTCACCGGCGCCCCGGAGGTACGGGTGGACCGGGAGGAGATCCTGATCGTCGGGGAGCTGCCCCCGCTGGACGAGGAGTTTTCCGACGACGACAGCGGGAGGGCCAACCGGGCCGCCGCGGTCGCCGGCCGGATCAGCCGGTTCCGCGAGCAGACCCGGGAGGAGCGCATTGACATCGCCCGGCAGGCCGAGCACCGGTACCGCCGCAAGGTGGCCTGGGGCGCCCGCCTCGGCGAGACCGAGGAGTTGTTCACCACTCTGTCGGTGCCGGTGATGACCCGGCTTCGCCAGCCGGAGCGGATCGTGCTGGACACGTTGGTCGACGCCGGGGTGGCGCGCTCCCGGTCAGATGCGCTGGCCTGGGCGGTGAAGCTGGTCGGTGAGCACGCCGACGACTGGCTGTCCGAGCTGCGTACCGCGATGGCCAAGGTGGACGAGCTGCGCGCTCAGGGCCCGACAACCGACGGCCCGACAACCGACGGCCCGACGACCAGCTAGACGCTGGTCAGTACGAACCAGATGGCGACGTAATGGCACAGCGCGGCCAGCACAGTGGCCGCGTGGAAGAACTCGTGGAACCCGAACGTGGCTGGCCACGGGTTCGGCCGCTTGGTGGCGTAGCAGATCGCGCCCAGTGTGTAGAGCGCGCCGCCGGCGAGGAGCAGTACCAGCGCGGTCACCCCGGCATGGGTCAGCAGCTGCGGCAGCACGAACACCGCCACCCAGCCCAGCGCCAGGTAGATGGGCACTCCGACCCAGCGGGGCGCCCTCGGCCAGAGCATGTTCAGCAGCACTCCGCCGAGCGCGCCGGCCCACACCACGCTGAGCACCACCACCCGGGTGGTGGAGCTCAGCGCCAT
>DATHIT010000317.1:0-10422 GCA_035489915.1 Pseudonocardia sp.
CGGCATGACCATCTCGGTCCCGCTCGGGAGGGTGACCACACCGGTCACGTCCGTGGTGCGGAAGTAGAACTGCGGCCGGTAGTTGTTGAAGAACGGCGTGTGCCGGCCACCCTCGTCCTTGGACAGGATGTAGACCTGTGCATCGAAGTCGGTGTGCGGGGTGATCGAGCCCGGCTTGCAGACGACCTGGCCGCGCTCCACCTCCTCGCGCTTGATGCCGCGGATGAGCAGACCGACGGTGTCACCGGCCTGGCCCTCGTCGAGCAGCTTGCGGAACATCTCGATCCCCGTGGCGGTGGTGGTCATCGACTTTTCCTTGATGCCGACGATCTCCACCGTCTCGTTCACCTTGACCACGCCACGCTCGACGCGGCCGGTGACGACGGTGCCACGGCCGGTGATGGTGAACACATCCTCCACCGGCATCAGGAACGGCTTCTCGATGTCGCGGACGGGCTGGGGGACGTTCTCGTCCACCGCGTCCATCAGCTCGAGAACGGTCTTGCCCCACTCCTCGTCGCCCTCCAGCGCCTTGAGCGCGGAGACGCGGACGATGGGCAGGTCGTCGCCCGGGAACTCCTGCGAGCTGAGCAGCTCGCGTACCTCGAGCTCAACCAGCTCCATGATCTCCTCATCGTCGACCATGTCGGCCTTGTTCAGCGCGACGACGATGTAGGGGACGCCGACCTGGCGGGCCAGCAGCACGTGTTCACGGGTCTGCGGCATCGGGCCGTCAGTGGCCGCGACCACCAGGATGGCGCCGTCCATCTGGGCCGCGCCGGTGATCATGTTCTTGATGTAGTCGGCGTGCCCGGGGCAGTCGACATGTGCGTAGTGCCGCTTCTCGGTCTGGTACTCGACGTGCGCGATCGAAATGGTGATACCGCGCTGCCGCTCCTCGGGGGCCTTGTCGATCTGGTCGAACGCGCTGGCCTCGTTGAGTTTCGGGAACTTGTCGTGCAGAACCTTGGTGATGGCCGCCGTCAGCGTGGTCTTGCCGTGGTCGATGTGACCAATCGTGCCGATGTTGACGTGCGGCTTGGTCCGCTCGAACTTCGCCTTCGCCACTGCAGGGTCCTCCTGGACTGTGATTCCTTGTTATCCGCCGTGCTGACGGCAGGTCTGTCGTGCGCCGAGATCGGATCGGACCGGGGACGCTACTCCCCCGGCCCGACCTCGTTGTACTCGGCCTTACTGGTCGGGCTGCGCCTAGCGAGTGTTCACTCGCCCGTCGCCTTTGCGATGATCTCCTTGGCCACGTTGGTCGGAACCTCCGAGTAGGAGTCGAACGTCATCGAGTAGTTCGCCCGACCCTGGGTCTTGGACCGCAGGTCGCCGACGTAACCGAACATCTCCGAGAGCGGCACCAGCGCCTTGACGATGCGGGTACCGGCACGCTCCTCCATGGCCTGGATGTGGCCACGGCGGGAGTTCAGGTCGCCGATCACGTCGCCCATGTAGTCCTCGGGTGTGGTGACCTCGACGGCCATCAGCGGCTCGAGCAGCACCGGGGACGCCTTGCGGGCGGCCTCCTTCAGTGCAATCGAGCCAGCGATCTTGAAGGCCATTTCGGACGAGTCCACCTCGTGGTACGCGCCGTCCAGCAGGGTGAGCTTGATGCCCACCAGCGGGTAGCCGGCCAGCACGCCGTACTGCATGGCGTCCTGTGCGCCGGCGTCCACCGAGGGGATGTACTCCCTCGGCACCCGGCCGCCGCTGACCTTGCTCACGAACTCGTAGAGCGCACCGTCGCCGGTCTCCAAGGGCTCGAGCTTGATGATCACCTTGGCGAACTGGCCGGAACCACCGGTCTGCTTCTTGTGCGTGTAGTCGAGCTTCTCGACCGTCTTGGTGATCGTCTCCCGGTAGGCCACCTGCGGCTTGCCGATGTTGGCTTCGACCTTGAAGTCCGACTTCATCCGGTTGACCAGCACCTCGAGGTGCAGCTCACCCATGCCCTGGATGATGGTCTGACCGGTCTCCTCGTCCTGGTTGACCCGGAAGGTCGGGTCCTCCTCGGCGAGCTTCTGGATCGCCGTGGACAGCTTCTCCTGGTCGGCCTTCGTCTTCGGCTCGATGGCCACCGAGATGACCGGCTCCGGGAAGGTCATGGACTCCAGGACGATCGGGTTCTGCGGGTCGCAGAGCGTGTCGCCCGTGGTGGTCTCCTTCAGACCGATCACCGCGTAGATGTGACCGACCATGGCCTCGTCGACCGGGTTCTCCTTGTTGGCGTGCATCTGGAAGATCTTCCCGATGCGCTCCTTGCGGTCCTTGGTCGAGTTGATCAGCTGGGCGCCCGCCGGAACCCGACCCGAGTAAACCCGGATGTAGGTGAGCTTGCCGAAGAACGGGTGTACCGCGATCTTGAAGGCGAGCGCGGAGAACGGCTCTTCCTTCGTGGGCTTGCGGAAGGCCGGGGTCTCCCCGTCCGGCAGCAGGCCCTCGACCGGCGGCAGGTCGAACGGCGCCGGCAGATAGTCGATCACCGCATCCAGCATCGGCTGGACACCCTTGTTCTTGAACGCCGAGCCACACAGCACGGGATACGCAATCCGATCGTTCACGATCTTGCGGATGCCCTGCTTGATCTCGGCGACGGTCAGCTCCTCGCCACCGAGGTAGCGCTCCATCAGGTCGTCGTCGGTATCAGCGACCATCTCGAGCAGCTTCTCGCGGTACTCCGCGGCCCGCTCGGTGAGGTCGGCCGGGATGTCCTCGACCGTGTAGTCCTCGCCCTTGGACACCTCGCCACGCCAGGTCAGCGCGCGCATCTGGACCAGGTCGATGACTCCGATGAAGTCGCCTTCCGAGCCGATGGGCAGCTGGATGGGCAGCGGGGTGGCGCCGAGGCGCTCAGAGATGGTGCGGACCGTGTAGTAGAAGTCCGCGCCGATCTTGTCCATCTTGTTGACGAAGCAGATCCGTGGGACGTCGTACTTGGTGGCCTGCCGCCAAACCTGCTCGGACTGCGGCTCGACCCCCTCCTTGCCGTCGAACACCGCGACCGCGCCGTCCAGCACCCGCAGATTCCGCTCCACCTCGACCGTGAAGTCGACGTGACCGGGGGTGTCGATGATGTTGATCTGGTGGTCTTTCCAGAAACAGGTCGTCGCGGCGGACGTGATGGTGATGCCGCGCTTCTGCTCCTCTTCCATCCAGTCCATCGTGGCCGCGCCGTCGTGCACTTCACCGATCTTGTAGTTGATCCCGGTGTAGTACAGGATCCGCTCGGTGGTAGTGGTCTTTCCGGCGTCGATGTGGGCCATGATGCCGATATTGCGGACCCGGCTAAGGTCAGTTAGCACGTCTCGTGCCATGGTCGTACTCCCCCCTCTCGCGTTGTGGGCGGGTCTGTGGGTTGGCAGCGGTGGATCCGGACGGTCGGCCCGTCACCACCGGTAGTGGGCGAACGCCTTGTTCGACTCGGCCATCTTGTGGGTGTCCTCGCGGCGCTTGACCGCCGCGCCGAGGCCGTTGCTGGCGTCCAGAAGTTCGTTCATCAGCCGCTCGATCATGGTCTTCTCGCGGCGCTGCCGGGAGTAGGTGATCAGCCAGCGCAGCCCGAGCGTGGTGGACCGGACCGGCCGCACCTCGATCGGCACCTGGTAGGTGGCACCACCGACGCGGCGGCTCTTCACCTCGATCGACGGCTTGACGTTGTCCAGCGCGCGCTTGAGGGTGACCACGGGGTCGGTGCCGGTCTTGTCCCGGCAACCTTCCATGGCGCCGTAGACGATGCGCTCGGCCAGCGACTTCTTGCCGTGCTCCAGCACCTTGTTCACCAGCTGGGTGACCAACGGCGAGCTGTAGACCGGGTCAGATACCAGCGGCCGCTTGGGAGCCGGACCCTTGCGAGGCATTAGCTCTTCTCCTTCTTCGCGCCGTAACGGCTGCGAGCCTGCTTGCGGTTGCGAACTCCCTGGGTGTCCAGCGAACCGCGAATGATCTTGTAGCGCACCCCGGGGAGGTCCTTCACCCGGCCACCACGGACCAGCACGATGGAGTGCTCCTGCAGGTTGTGCCCTTCGCCCGGGATGTAGGCGGTCACCTCGATCTGGCTGCTCAACCGAACGCGGGCGACCTTGCGCAGCGCGGAGTTCGGCTTCTTAGGCGTGGTGGTGTACACGCGCGTGCACACCCCCCGGCGCTGGGGGCTCCCCTTCAGCGCGGCGGTCTTGGTCTTGGAGACCTTGTCCTCGCGGCCCTTTCGGACCAGCTGCTGGATCGTGGGCATGAACCGGCTACTTCTTCCCGTTGGCGACGTACTGCGTGACTGACATGCCTTACCTAGGTACTCGTGCGGTGGTTCCGGGTGGAGCTAGCCGCTCGCCTCGGGACACTGACCGTCCCCCGAGGTCGGGCGTGTCGCCCTCGAAATCGACTCACGGTGACCCAGGGGAGCACACCATTCAACGTTTCAGGGTGACCCGCGATTCCGTACTCCGCGCTCGCCTTGGAGCGCGAGCGGCGGAGACTACGAGCACGCGGAGCGACCCGACAATGCCGGGCCCTACCGCAAAGGATACCCGGCCCGTTGCCAAAGGGTCAAAACGGGTCGGTGGCTGCCTCGAGAGTGCCCCATCGCGGCGAGGTCCGCAAGAACCTTCACCTGGGCAATTCGGCAACCGCTCGGGCTGGCCCGGATATACCCGGGGCGCGACCGGCGCGGGCCGGCGGCGTCGCACCGGACCGGTCGCGGTCGAGCGGCAGCGATGGGAACTCTAGCCCTGGGTAGTTGGACGACCACAGTGCGTGTCGGAAATGGCGGTTCCAGGCCGGCCGCTCTTGATCTCCGAATGGCGACTTCGGGCGACTCAAACGATCGTCGTTCGGCAGCCGGTGGAAAACGTGCGCTCAACGGCGGATGCCTCGGATATGCGCTCTGAGCTGGGGTAACAGCGCGCGATCATCTCGTCACTGGGTGCGCCGGCCTCGCCTCACGCTGATCGACGACGCAGCCGCCCGGCGGCCAGCTCCGCGAGGTCAACCTCGTCCAGCGACTCCACCACCAGATCGGCGTGCTGCTCGGCGAGCAGGTCGGCGTCGTCGGACCTGGCCGCCCCGATCGCCCACATGTTGCCGGCCTTGGCCGCCTGCACCCCGCTCGGTGCGTCCTCCACCACGAAGCACTCCTCCGGCGGTTGGTGCAGTTCCTCGGCGGCGGCCAGGAAGATGTCCGGGGCGGGCTTGCCGTGCGCGAAGTCACGTCCGGAGATGTCCACGTCGAGGGCGTCGGCCAGGGTCAGCCCGGGGCGCAGCACCGCGGCGAACTCGTCGGCCATGCCGTTCTCCTCGGCGAAGGTGTCCAGCCGGATCTGGCGGAGCATCAGCCCGGCGTTCTTGGACGACGAGGCGGCCGCCGTCGGGAGGCCGATCGCCTTCATCCCGAGCACAAAGCGCAGCGCGTCGGGGAAGGCCTTGAAGTCGCCCGCCTCGATCAGCGCGATCACCTTGTCCTGCTTGCGCGCCGCGTACACCTCGGCCCGCCGCTCCACGTCCGGCACGCCGAAGTAGGCCAGCGCGTCCCTGGCACCGCTCATCCTGGGCTTGCCGGAGAGCACCTTCTGGTAGACCTGGCTGGTGAACCCGTCCGGCGTCCAGGAGGTCTGGCCGGCGATGTCGGCCCAGTCGCCCTCCATCAACTCGCGCAATGAGTCGCGCCACGCAGGCTCGTGCGGCGAGTCGACGAGCACCCCGTCCACGTCGAAGATCGCTCCCTGAAACGTCACGCGCCCAGCCTGCCAGGCCGGGGCCGGCTGAGGGCAACCCGCCGGGGTGAACACTCAGTCACGTGTCGGCCGCCGGCCCCCACCGGTCAGCGGGCGAGGGTGTCCAGGAACCGCTCCACCTCGGCCGGGGAGTCGAGGGTGAAGTCGGCGGCGGTGTCCCGGTCCAACTCGTCGGGCTGGCCCACGTAGATCGACACGCCGAGCCCGCGCAGCGCCCGGAAGGCGTCCTCGTCGGTGACGTCGTCGCCCAGGTAGATCGGCACGATGTCGTCGCCGGTGAGCCCGAGCGTGTCGAGCAGGTAGCTGACTGCCCTGCCCTTGTTCCAGTCCAGCTTCGGCTGCAGCTCGTACACCATCTTGCCCGGGGTGACCTTGAGCTCGTCCGCGCGCTCGGCCAGCAGCCGCTCGACGAGCTCCCTCACCTCGCGCTGCCCGTCCGGGTCGGCCAGCCGGTAGTGCACGGCCACCGAGGCGCGCTTCTGCTCCACCAGCACCCCGGGGACCGAGCCCACCTCGTCCCGGAGCAGCCCGCTGACCTGGTCCACCAGTTCCTCGAAGCCGCTGGCCGCCTCGTGCGTCAGGGTGCCCCGTTCCGGGTGCCAGATGTCGAACCCGTGGCTGCCGGCAACCACCAGGTCGGTCACCCCCATCAGGTCCTGCACCACCGCTCGGTCCCGGCCGCTGACCACGCACACGGTGCAGCGGGTGGCCAGGTCGGCCACCACCCGGCGCATGGACTCGGACATCCGGGCGTCCTCCGGCCGGTCCACGATCGGCGTGAGCACCCCGTCGTAGTCCAGGAACACCGCCGGACGCCGTCCGCCCAGCGCGGCGACGAACTCATGGTGATCACGGAGCGCATGCGGAAGCCGACTACCCACGCCCCGCACCCTACGGCCGGCCTAGGCGGTGTGCTGAAGCCCGAGGCGATGTGTGCTGAAAACGCCGACTCAGTGTGCTGAGAGCGCCGACTCGCGGGCCGTGAGCCTGGCCGTGAGTGCGGCGGGCTCGCGAAAGAGCCGGGGTCGGGCACCACCACGGGAGAGTGGTACCCGACCCCGGCTCGGATCGAACTTCGGCCAGCTAGCCCGTCAGCTAGCGGTAGTCGCGGCCGAAGTCGTAGTCGTCCAGTGGCACGGCGGCGCCGGTGCCGGTGCCGAACACGTCGGGGGCGTAGTACCCGTCGTCGTAGTTCGGCAGGGCGTAGGCGGCCGCGCGAGCCTCCTCGGTGGGCTGGACCTCGATGTTGCGGTACCGGCTGATACCGGTACCGGCCGGGATGAGCTTGCCGATGATGACGTTCTCCTTGAGCCCGACCAGCTGGTCGCGCTTTCCGTTGATCGCCGCATCGGTGAGGATCCGGGTGGTCTCCTGGAACGAGGCCGCGGACAGCCACGACTCCGTCGCCAGCGAGGCCTTGGTGATCCCCATCAGCACCGGGCGACCGGAGGCCGGCTCGCCGCCCTCGGCCACCATCCGACGGTTCACCGTCTCGAAGTCGGCCCGGTCGGCAAGTGCGCCGGGCAGGAACTCCGTGGAGCCCGAGTCGATGACGGTCACCCGGCGAACCATCTGCCGGACGATCACCTCGACGTGCTTGTCGTGGATGTCCACGCTCTGCGTGCGGTACACCTTCTGCACCTCACGCACCAGGTGCAGCTGCACCTCGCGCGGGCCCAGCACTCGCAGTACCTCGTGCGGGTCGGCGGTGCCCTCCAGGAGCAGCTGTCCGACCGTGACGTGGTCGCCGTCGGCAAGCGGACGCTCCTCGCCGTTGACCGTGGTCATGGCCAGCCACTGCCGCTTGGACAGCTTCTCGTAGAGGATCTCCTCGCCGCCGTCGTCCGGCACCAGGGTGATCTTCCAGAACTTGTCGCCGTCCTCGATCTGGATCCGGCCGTCGACGTCCGCGATCGGCGCCTTGCCCTTGGGCACCCGAGCCTCGAAGAGCTCGGTGACCCGGGGCAGACCGGTGGTGATGTCGTCCCCGGCCACACCACCGACGTGGAACGTCCGCATGGTCAGCTGGGTACCCGGCTCACCGATCGACTGGGCGGCCACGATGCCGACCGCCTCGCCGACGTCCACCTGCTTACCGGTGGCCATCGACCGGCCGTAGCACATCGCGCAGATCCCGGTGGTGGACGTGCAGGTCAGCGCGCTGCGCACCTTGATCGTCTTGATGCCCGCCTCGAACAGCCTGGCCAGCGCCGGGTCGCCGAGGTCGTCGCCCTTGCCGACCAGCACGTTGCCATCCGCGTCTCGGACCTCTTCACCCGAGCAACGGGCGTACACGCTGGTACGCACGTAGCGGTCCGGGATCCGGGATCCGTCCGCCGCCGGCTCGGTGACCGGCATCGTGATGCTGCGCTCGGTGCCGCAGTCGACCTCGCGGACGATGACGTCCTGCGAGACGTCGACCAGACGCCGGGTCAGGTAGCCGGAGTCGGCGGTCCGCAGTGCGGTGTCCGCCAGGCCCTTCCGGGTGCCGTGCGTGGAGATGAAGTACTCCAGCACGGACAGGCCCTCGCGGAAGTTGGACTTGATGGGCCGAGGGATGTACTCACCCTTCGGGTTCGCCACCAGGCCCTTCATCCCGGCAAGCTGCCGGACCTGGGCCATGTTGCCGGCCGCGCCGGACTGCACGATGGTCGGGATCGGGTTGTCCGGCGGGAAGTTGGCTTCCATCGCCTTGGCCACCTCTTCGGAGGCCTGGCTCCAGATCTTGACCATCTCGTCGTTGCGCTCCTGGTGCGACAGTGCACCGCGCTGGTAGCGCTTGTTGATCTGTTCGGCCTTGATCTCGTAGCCGTCCAGGATGTCCTGCTTGTTCGGCGGGACCACGACGTCGTCGATAGCCAGCGTGACGCCCGAGCGGGTCGCCCAGTAGAAACCGGCGTCCTTGAGCCGGTCCAGGGTCTGGGCCACCTCGGTCATCGAGTACCGCTCGGCCAGGTCATTGATGATCATGGCCTGGCGTTTCTTGGGCAGCGCGTCGTTGATGAACGGGTAATCCGACGGCAGCAGCTCGTTGAACAGCACCCGACCCAGGGTCGTCTCGTTCAGCCACGCCTCGCCGGGCTGCCAGCCCTCCTCGGCCAGCTCGGCCGCGCGCTCCAGCGAAGGCACCGCCTCGGTGAGCCGGATCTTGACCTTCGCCTGCAGGTGCAGCACCTCGCGGTCGTAGGCCATGATCGCCTCGGCCGGCGAGGAGAATGCCTGTCCCTCGCCGAACGCGCCATCGCGCTGCCGGGTCAGGTGGAACAGACCGGTCACCATGTCCAGACGGGGCATGGCCAGCGGCCGACCCGACGCCGGGGACAGGATGTTGTTCGACGACAGCATCAGGATCCGCGCCTCGGCCTGCGCCTCGGCGGACAGCGGCAGGTGCACCGCCATCTGGTCACCGTCGAAGTCCGCGTTGAACGCCTCGCAGACCAGCGGGTGCAGCTGGATGGCCTTGCCCTCGACCAGCTGCGGCTCGAAGGCCTGGATACCGAGGCGGTGCAGCGTGGGTGCCCGGTTCAGCAGAACCGGGTGCCCGCTGATGACCTCTTCCAGCACGTCCCAGACCTGGGACCGGCCGCGCTCGACCATCCGCTTGGCGGACTTGATGTTCTGCGCGTGGTTCAGGTCGACCAGCCGCTTCATCACGAACGGCTTGAACAGCTCCAGCGCCATCTGCTTGGGCAGGCCACACTGGTGCAGCTTCAGCTGCGGGCCGACCACGATGACCGAACGGCCGGAGTAGTCGACACGCTTGCCCAGCAGGTTCTGCCGGAACCGGCCCTGCTTGCCCTTCAGCAAGTCGGACAGCGACTTGAGCGGACGGTTGCCCGGGCCGGTGACCGGCCGGCCGCGGCGGCCGTTGTCGAACAGCGCGTCGACGGCCTCCTGCAGCATCCGCTTCTCGTTGTTGACGATGATCTCGGGGGCGCCGAGGTCGATCAGTCGCTTCAGCCGGTTGTTCCGGTTGATCACCCGGCGGTACAGGTCGTTCAGGTCGGACGTGGCGAACCGGCCACCGTCCAGCTGCACCATCGGGCGCAGGTCCGGCGGGATGACCGGGACACAGTCCAGCACCATGCCCAGCGGGTTGTTGCCGGTCACCTGGAACGCCGCGACAACCTTCAGCCGCTTGAGCGCGCGCAGCTTCTTCTGTCCCTTGCCGCTGCGGATGGTCTCCCGCAGGTTCTCTGCCTCGGCAGGGATGTCGAAGGTCTGCACCAGCTTCTGGATCGCCTCGGCACCCATAGAGCCGGTGAAGTAGTCGCCGTACCGGTCGTAGAGCTCCCGGTAGAGCATCTCGTCAGCGATCAGCTGCTTGGTGGCCAGCTTGGTGAAGGTGGTCCAGATCTCGTCGAGACGGTCCAGCTCCCGCTGCGCACGGTCGCGCAGCTGGCGCATCTCCCGCTCGCCGCCCTCCTTCACCTTGCGGCGGACGTCGCTCTTGGCGCCCTCCGCCTCCAGCTCGGCGAGGTCGGCCTCCAGCTTCTGGGCGCGGGCCTCCAGGTCCGCGTCCCTGCGCTGCTCGACCCGCTTGCGCTCCACGCCCATCTCGTTCTCGAGGGTGGGCAGGTCGTTGTGGCGCTGCTCGTCGTTCACCGAGGTGATCACGTAGGCGGCGAAGTAGATGATCTTCTCGAGATCCTTCGGCGCCAGGTCGAGCAGGTAGCCGAGCCGGCTCGGC
>DATHIT010000318.1:0-5336 GCA_035489915.1 Pseudonocardia sp.
ATCGCCTCGGCGATCAGCTCGCCGATCGAGGTGTCGGCCGCGGAAATCGAGGCGGTAGCGGCGATCTGCTCCTTGGTCTCGACCTCCTTGGCGGTCTTCAGCAGTTCCTGGGCGACAGCCTCGACGGCCTTCTCGATGCCCCGCTTGAGCGCCATCGGGTTCGCACCCGCGGCGACGTTGCGCAGACCCTCGCGCACCAGCGCCTGGGCCAGCACGGTCGCCGTGGTGGTGCCGTCACCGGCGATGTCGTCGGTCTTCTTGGCAACTTCCTTGACCAGCTCGGCCCCGACCTTCTCCCAGGGGTCCTCGAGCTCGATCTCCTTGGCGATCGACACACCATCGTTGGTGATGGTGGGCGCGCCCCACTTCTTCTCCAGAACGACGTTGCGGCCACGCGGGCCCAGCGTCACCTTGACTGCGTCGGCGAGGGTGTTCATGCCGCGCTCGAGCCCACGGCGTGCCTGTTCGTCGAACGCGATCATCTTGGCCATGGGATGTGGTCCTCTCCAGCGTCTCGTGCAGGCAGTAATCGGTGCCCGCGCCCGCGACGGCCGGATCCTGGGTGGTGCCCTGGTCCTCGCCGGCACCGATGACTGATTTAGCACTCTCGTGCCTCGAGTGCTAAGTCAACCTTGACACAGAATTGCGTGCACGGATAGATGCGTGAGCCGCTCGAGCGAGCGGTTGTCGCCGCGGTCATCGCCTGTTTGGGGGCGGAGGAGGAAGGTCAGGGCTGATCGGCTGTTTCCGGGCGGTATCCGGGCATGCTCGGCTGTTCGCAATGCGTCGACGGAGCGCTCGCGTGGTCCGGGGTGGTGTCGGAGTCGGATGCGTCCGCGGCCTCGCTCTCGGCTGATCGCCTGGGCGCCGGGGGATCGCTGGTCAGGATGCTCAGAGCGACGCCGCGGGTGCGCATGCGGTCCTGGAGCCAGACCAAGCTTCGTCGGGTATCTGGGTCACCGGCGGCGGCCCGGCTCAGATCGAGCACTACCGCGTGCACTCCGACGTCGATCAGGCCACTGATCTGAGCACACAGTCCGACGATGTCGGCGTCGTGCAGGTCCCCGCGCGCGACCACTGTGGCCTGGCCACGACGGTGGCGGTTGCTGGAGTTCATCTCTAGCTTGAGCATGGTCATCGCCCGCTTTCAGGGCGCGTACCGCGCGTGGTGCTAGCCGAGCCGTGGCTGCCTCAACAAGCCACGACACACGTCCAGTGCCGGCGGTACGCGCCTGGCTCGGTCTGTGTGTCGCGGCGGCGGGCGCCGCGGGTGACACCGGCGTCGAGTCTCGTCCGCCTCCTGCCATGGTAGAACCGGGCGGCTCAGGACGCGTTGCTCCGTCCGGTGGATCACACATTTTGTGAACCGCGACGAAGGTCTATGCATCGCATCCGTTCCGAGGCGCAGGCGCCTCGGCGACCTCGGGCTCGCAGACCGGGGCGAGGGCCCCGACCTCGCGGAGGGCGACGGTCAGGGTAGCGAGGTCGGCGCGGCCACCGCCGGCGATCTCGTCGAGCACCCGCACGCAGCGGTTCGTGGCGGCCGCTGTCCGACCCAGCCAACCACTGACCTGGTCCCGAGCGCTCGCCCCCGGTTCGCCCCGGCGGAGCACCTCGGCAGTGAGCGAGGCGTGCACCTCGTGCAGCGTGTCCCGCAGCGCGCCCCGCGCGAGCGCCTGCCAGTGGTCGTCGCGGGGCAGCTCCAGGATCCGTTGGCGCAGCCAGTCCAGCAGCAGTTGCTCGCCGAGCTGGAAGTGCACGGCGGCGACGTCGGCCAGCACATGACCGCTGGACCGGGTGACCTCGCTGATGTCGAGCACGGAGAGCAGGGCCGGCAACGCCGCGATCCGCCGGGCGAGCGGCTCGGGCACACCGGCGTCGGTGTAGCGACCGACCTCGTTGGCCAGCGCGGCGGCGGCGGCGTCGGTGAGCAGTTCCGGCAGCCGCTCGCTCAGCTCTGGCACGCCGGGGGAGAAGAAAGCGGCGGTCGCGGCGATGTCCAGCGGCTCTCGCCGGTGGTGCAGCAGCCAGCGGGTCGCCCGCTCGACCACCCGCCGCGCTTCGAGGAAGAGCCTGTCCTGCACGGTGGTCGGGACCGTCCCGTCAAGGGCCCGGATCTGCGTCCAGAGCGTGGGCAGCGCGAAGATCTCCCGTGCCGCGGTGTGCGCCCGGGCGATCTCCGGTGCGCTGCGACCGGTCTCCTCGGCCAGCCGGAAGACGAAACTGGTGCCGGCGTGGTCGATGACGCTGTTCGTCACGCAGGTGGCGACGATCTCGCGGCGCAGTGGGTGGTCGGCGATCTGCGCGGCGAAGCGGTCGCGCAAGAGGTCCGGGAAGTACTGCTCGAGCTCGTGGCCGAGGAACGGGTCCTCCGGGACGTCGGAGGCGAGCAGCTGGGTGAACAGCTCGATCTTGGTGTACGCGAGCAGCACCGCCAGCTCGGGCATGGTGAGCCCGCCGGAATCGCCTCGCTCGAGCAGCTGCTCGGCGGTCGGCAGGAGCTCCAGGGCACGATCCAGCCGGCCCGAGCGTTCCAACGCATCCAGGTAGCGCAGGTGGACGTCGCGCATCGGGCCCGCCTGGGTGACCGCGGTGTAGAGCGCGCGGGTCTGGGCGTCGTTGTGCTCGAGCACCCGTCCGGCGACGTCGTCGGTCATCTCGGCCAGCAGGGCGTTGCGCTGTTTGACGGTGAGGTCGCCGTCGCGCACGATGCGGTCGAGCAGGATCTTGATGTTCACCTCGTGGTCCGAGCAGTCGACGCCGGCCGCGTTGTCGATGGCGTCGGTGTTGATGTGCCCGCCGCGCAGCGCGAACTGGATCCGGCCGCGCTGAGTGAGCCCGAGGTTGCCGCCCTCGCCGACGACCCGGCAGCGCAGCTCGTCGGCGTTGATCCGGACGCTGTCGTTGTTCTTGTCCCCGACATCGGCGTTCGTCTCGGTGCCGGCCTTGACGTAGGTGCCGATACCGCCGTTCCAGAGCAGGTCGACCGGAGCCCGCAGGATCGCGCGGATGAGCTCGTCCGGGGCGAGGACCGGGGCATCGACGTCCAGCGCGGCCCGAACCTCGGCGGAGAGTGGCACGGCCTTGGCGGTGCGGGGAAACACGCCGCCGCCGGGCGAGATGAGCTCGGGGTTGTAGTCCGCCCACGACGAGCGGGGCAGGGCGAACAGCCGGGCCCGCTCGTCGAAGCCGCGCTCCGGGTCAGGGTCGGGGTCGAGGAACACGTGCCGGTGGTCGAAGGCGGCCACCAGCTTGATGTGCCGGGACAGCAGCATGCCGTTGCCGAACACGTCGCCGGACATGTCACCGATCCCGGCCACCGTGATGTCGTCGTTCTGCACGTCCAGCTCGAGCGCCCGGAAGTGCCTGCGGACCGACACCCAGGCGCCGCGGGCGGTGATCCCCATCGCCTTGTGGTCGTACCCGCGCGACCCGCCGGAGGCGAACCCGTCACCGAGCCAGAATCCGTACTCCCGGGAGATCTCGTTGGCGATGTCGGACAAGGCGGCGGTGCCCTTGTCGGCGGCGACGACGAGGTACGGATCGTCCCCGTCGTGCCGGACCACCCTCGGCGGGGGCACCACCGCGCCGTCCACCAGGTTGTCGGTCACGTCGAGCAGCCCTCGGACGAACGTCGAGTAGCAGGCGACCACCTCGGCGTGCAGTGCCTCCCGGCCGGTCGGGGGTGCCTTCACCACGAAACCGCCCTTCGCGCCGACCGGCACGATCACCGCGTTCTTCACCACCTGCGCCTTCATCAGCCCGAGGACCTCGGTGCGGAAATCCTCCGGGCGGTCGGACCAGCGCAGGCCACCGCGGGCGACCTCGCCGCCGCGCAGGTGCACACCCTCGATCCGCGGCGAGTAGACGAAGATCTCGAACATCGGGCGCGGGCGCGGCAGGTCGGGGATCTCGCGGGGATCGAACTTCAGCGACAGCCACGCCTTGAGCCGGCCCTCGGCGTCGCGCTGGAAGAGGTTGGTCCGCAGGGTGGCCGTCACCAGGCCCAGCAGGCTGCGCAGCACTCGGTCCTCGTTCAGGCTCGCCACCGCGTCGATCCCGCTGACGATGTCGGCGACGAGCTGTTTCGCGCCCAGCTGGCGATCGACGGCGGGGTCGAGGTCGGGGTCGAACCGCAGCCACACCAGCTCGACGAGCTGGCGGGCAATGTCCGGGTTGGCCGTGAGCGCCGAGGCCATGAAGTCCCGGCTGAAGGTGGTCCCGGCCTGCCGCAGGTATTTCGCGTATGCCCGCAGCACGCTCACCTCGCGGGCGCGCAGGCCCGCGCTGAGCACCAGCCGGTTGAACCGGTCGTTCTCTACCTCGCCGCGCCACACCGCACCGAGCGCATCGGCAAGGCGCTTCCGGACGTCGTCGGCGTCCAGGTCGACGTGGTGTGCCCAACGCAGCCCGTAGTCGTAGATCCACATCGGCTCGGCGCCGGCCGGGTGCACTTGGTACGGGCGCTGGTCGACGACCTGCATCCCCATGTTTTCCAGCAAGGGGAGCACATCGGCGAGTGCGAGTGGCTCCCCGCCGCGGTACACGGTGAGCCGGGGTTCACCGTCCAACGACTCCAACGGGCGGTACAGGTGCATTGCGAGGTCGGGACCGCCTCGGTCGGAGCCCAGCTCCTCGAGACGCCGGATGTCGCCGACCGCGGTGCGGGCCGGGAAGTCGCCGCGGTATCCGGGCGGGAAGGCAGCGGCATAGCGATGGTGCAGCAGCAGCCCGCGTTCCTCGCCGAACTGGTCGACCAGCGCCTCGGCGAGGTCGTCGTCCCACGCGCGCAGCGCGAGCGCCAGCCGTGCCTCGATCGCCGAGGCGTCCACGTCCGGCACCCAGTTGGGGTCGGTGTAGATGACGAAGTGCAGCCGGGCCAGCACCAGGTCGGTGATGAGCGTGGACTCCTCCGAGTGCACGCCGCGCAGCGCGTCCATCAACACGTCCCGCACCCGCGAGCGGATCTCGCTGGTCAGCTTGCCCAGCGGCAGGTCAACGAAGCAGGAGAAGAACCTGCCGAACCCGTCAGGGCGCAACCACAGCCGCAGCCGAGGGCGGTGCCGCAGCGCGAGGATCGCCATCGCGTCGGCGTACAGCTCGTCCTCGGTGCATTGAAACAGCTCGTCGCGGGGGTAGCTGTCGAGAATCTCCAGAAGTGCCTTGCCGTCGTGGCTGTCCGGCGGAAAACCAGCGCGCTCGAGCACGGCTCGCACCGTCCGGCGCACGATCGGGATGTCACCGGGCGACTGCTTGTACACGGTCGTCGTGTACAGACCGAGGATTCGGCACTCCCGGCCGGCGCGCCCCGAGGGCAGCGGGCGCTTGACCCCGAC
>DATHIT010000319.1:0-4763 GCA_035489915.1 Pseudonocardia sp.
AGGGATCAGAGGAAGTAGAGCCGGGAGAGGGAGACGGTGTCCGAGGGGGCGGAGTAGACGGGGGTGTCGTCCAAGGTGACGGCGCCAGTGGCCGGGTTGACCCGTACCTCGCCGAGGCGGGTGTTGAGGTGCATGTCGGACAGGCCGATGGCTCGGGTGCCGCGCACCGCGACCCGGCGGCGGGCCGTCGGGAGCACGTCCACCTCGGACTCGAAGGCGGCTCGGCTGACGAAGGCGACCGAGATCTCCGGTGGGGCAGTGCCCATTCCGCCCACCTGAGGCCCGAGCACCAACGGCTCGGCGGCCGCGATGGACGCGTTCGGGTCGCCGGTCGCGCCCCAGGCGGGGAAACCGGCCTTGAGCACCAGCTGCGGCTTGGCGCCGAACATCCCGGGGGTCCACAGCACAATGTCGGCGAGCTTGCCGGGCTCGAGCGAACCGACCTCGTGCGCCAGGCCGTGCGCCCGCGCCGGGTTGATCGTCAGCTTCGCCAGGTACCGCAGTACCCGGCCGTTGTCGTGCGGGTGCTCGGAACCGAGCTCGGCCTTCATCTTCCCGGCCAGCGCGAGGGTGCGCCGGACGGTTTCCCCGGCACGGCCCATGCCCTGCGCGTCCGAGGAGGTGATCGGAATGACCCCGAGATCGTGCAGCACGTCTTCGGCGCCCATGGTTCCGGCGCGGATGCGCTCGCGGGCCATCGCGGCGTCCGAGGGCAGGTCCACCTTGAGCTTGTGGCAGTAGACGATCATGTCGTAATGCTCGGCGACCGCGTCCCTGCCGAAGGGCAGCGTGGGGTTCGTGGACGAGCCGATCACGTTCGGCTGCCCGGCCAGCCGCAGCACGTTCGGGGTGTGCCCGCCGCCGCACCCTTCGATGTGGAACGCGTGAATGGTGCGCCCGTCCAGCACAGCCAGGGTGTCCTCGACCGACATGCCTTCGTTGAGCCCGTCGGTGTGCAGCGCCACCTGCACGTCGTGGTCCTCGGCGACCCGCAGCGCGGTGTCCAGGCTGCGGGGGTGCGCGCCCATGTCCTCGTGCACCTTGAACCCCGAGGCGCCGCCCTCGACCAGCGCCTCGACCAGGGGATCGGGGCGTGACGACGAACCTCGGGCCAGGAATCCTACGTTGATGGGATAGGCGTCGGCCGCGGCGAACGCGCGCCGCAGCGCCCACGGCGAGTTCACCCCCACGCCCCACAGCGGCCCGAACTCCTGCGAGATCACCGTGGTCACCCCGGACGACAGCTCGGCCTCCATCACCCGAGGCGACAACAGGTGCACGTGCGTGTCGATCGCCCCGGCGGTGGCGATGAGCCCCTCCCCACTGACGATCGCCGTGCCGGTACCGACGACGACGTCCACCCCGTCCATGGTGTCCGGGTTCCCGGCCCGGCCCACCGCCGTGATCCGCCCGGCGCGCACCCCGATCGAGGCCTTCCGCACCCCAAGCATCGCGTCCAGGATCAGCACGTTCGACACCACGAGGTCGCACGACTCGCGCAGGCTCACCGCACGCATGGCAATCCCGTCGCGCGCGGTCTTCCCGAAGCCGGCGATGAACTCGTCGCCCGGCCGCTGCGCGTCGTGCTCGACCTCCACCACGAGCCCGGTGTCACCGAGCCGCACCCGATCGCCGGCCGTCGGCCCGTGTACCGACGCGTAGGTCATGACGCGCCCAGGTAGCCGCGGGCGGCCGCCGCGCGCAGCGCCCCGTCCTTGGCGCCGGGCGCGTCCAGCGGCCCGTCGACCAGCCCGGCGAAGCCGATCACCACCCGATCCCCGCCGATCGGCACCAGTTCCACGGACACCGTTGCGCCGACGTCGAACCGCTGACTCGACCCGGCGGCGATGGCGAGATGTCTGCCGTAGGCCGCGGCCCGGTCGAACCGCAGCCGAGCGTTGGCCTCGAAAAAGTGGAAGTGGGAGGTCACACTGATCGGCACCGCCGCCGTGTTGGTCACCTCGACCCGCACCGCGTCCCCCCACTCTGGCTCAGGTGCCGGACCGGCCAACACCGCACCAGGGCCGGAACCGCTCGGCTGCCCGCCGCCGAACGGATCAGGCACCACCACGAGCCGTGTCCCGTCGTCGAACACCGCCTCCACCCGCACCTCGGTCACCACGTTCGCCACGCCCGGCAGGATGTCGGCGGTCCCGAGCACCGAGCGGCCCACGTCGATCGCCTCGGCGAGCCGGTGTCCGTCCCGGGCCGCCTCGGCGACCGCGTCAGCGATCAACGCGGTCGCCTCGGGGACATTCATCTTCAGGCCACGCGCGCGCCGCGCCCGGGCCAGTTGGGCCGCTGTGAACAGCAGCAGCCGGTCCCGCTCCGAGGGACTGAGCAACATCACGGGAGCGGGGCGAGCTTCGCCCAGTTGGTCGCCGACTCGTACGCCTGCCCGACACCCAGCAGCAGCGGCTCCGCGAACGGTTTGCCGATGATCTGCATCCCGACCGGCAGGCCGAGACCGGTGAACCCGCACGGCACGGACAGCGCAGGCAGTCCGGTGACGTTGGCCGGCGCGGAGAACCGGACGTAGCTGTCGGTGGCCGACTCGATGCTGCCGTCGGGCCAGGTCACCTTTGGGTCGTGCACCGGCAGGGCCGGCGTGGTCAGGGTTGGCGCGATCAGCACGTCGATGTCGGCGAACATGTCCCGCCACCGTTGCTGGATCAGTGTGCGGGCCCGCAGCGCCTTGATGTAGTCGGTGGCCAGCACCAGCTCCCCGACCTCGAGGAACAGCCGCACATCCTCGGTGTACAGGTCGGCCTTGTCCCGCAGCATCTCCTGGTGATAGGCGCTGGCCTCGGGCAGCATGATCGCCCACTCGGTGGGCAGCACGTACTGGGGGAGCGGGATCTCGATCTCCCGGGTCCGCGCCCCCTGCTCGACCAGCACGGCGATCGCCGCGCTGACCGCCGAGGCCACCTGCGGGTCGACCCGGTCGGTGTAGTAGTTCGTCGGCACCCCGATGGTCAGCCCGGCGACGTCCAGCGTCGCGGTGAAGTCGGGCACCGGCACGTCCACGCTCGCCGGGTCGGCCCGGTCGTATCCGGCGATCGCGTTCATCACCAGCGCCGCGTCGGCGACCGTGCGGGTGAGCGGCCCGACGTGGTCCAGAGACCAGGACAGCGAAGCCACCCCGCGCCGGGACACCCGGCCGTAGGTGGGCTTCAGCCCGACCGTGCCACACACCGACGCCGGAATCCGGATGGAGCCACCGGTGTCGCTGCCCATGCCGAGGAAGCACTCACCGGCCGCGACCGCCGCGCCCGAACCCCCGCTCGACCCGCCCGGCATCCGGTCCAGGTCCCACGGGTTGCGGGTGGTCGGGGTGACGGCGCCGAAGGCGAACTCATGGGTGTGCGTCTTGCCGACCATCACACTGCCCGCCGCGAACAGCATCTCCACCACGGCGCTGTCCTGAGCGGGGATGTAGTTGGCCCGCACCTTCGAGCTCGACGTGGTTGCCACGCCGGCCGTCTCGTACAGATCCTTGATGCCGACCGGGATCCCGTGCAACGGCCCGCGATAGTTGCCGGCGGCGATCTCCTCCTCGGCCCGCGCGGCGGCCTTGGTGGCGAGGTCGGGGGTCAGCGTGGCGAACGCGGTGATCTTGTCTTCCACCGCGTCGATCCGGGCGAGCACCGAGGCGGTGAGCTCGACCGGGGACAGCTCCTTCGCCTTGATCTTCTCGGCGGCTCCGGCGAGGGTCAGCTCGTAAGGTTCCACGGTCACTCCCAGCGGGCGTTGAGGGCGGTGGCGGGGGGCGTCTCGCCGAGCTCGAGGGTGTCGAGCTGGTCGAGCATCGCGTACACCGACTCGGCGGTGTCGCGGACGATCTCGACGCGTTCGGCCGGCAGGTCAACGCGCGCGGTGCGCAAGGCGTGCTCCAGCGCATCGCCTTGGAACGTTCGGGGCATGCGATCTCCCATCACTCGGTCAGCGGGGGTTGCTTGGTGTGCCAGTCGGTGCGCTGCTGATACGCCTCACCGGCGCGCAGAATCGTCGCCTCGTCGAACGGCCGGCCGACGAGCTGCATGCTGATCGGCAGCCCTTCGGCGAAGCCGCACGGCACGGCCAGTCCGGGCAGCCCGGCCGCGTTCAGCGGCCCGGTCAGTCGGTTCAGCATCGGCATGACGCCCGGATCCGATCCGTACGGGGGCGCGGTGATCGGGAGCGTCGGCGTGGCCAGAATGTCGACTTCGGACAACGCGGATTGGAAACCCGCCACAATGCGCCGTCGCCGGTGCAGGGCGTCGACGTAGGCGGTGCCGGGGATCGCGGCGCCGGCCACCAGTCGAGTCCGGGTGTCCTCGGTGTAGTCGTGCGGCCGGGCGGCCATCTCTGCTCGATGGATCAGTGCCGCCTCGACACCGACGATCGTGGTGATCACCTCGCTGGAGATCTCCACGTCGGGCACGGTCACCTGCACCAGCCGTGCCCCGGCGCTCACCAAGACGTCGAGCGCGGCCTGTACCCCGTCGCCGACCTCGGGCATCAACTCGTCGAAGAAGTGGTTGGCCGGGACGCCGACCCGCAGCCCGTCGATCCCGGAATCCAGGCCGGCGAGCACATTGGTCACCGGCTCGTCGACCGAGTCCGGGTCGGCGGGGTCGAACCCGGTGATGCTCTGGAACACCAGCGCCGCGTCCCGCACCGTGCGGGTCAGCGGTCCGGTGTGGTCGAGCGACCAGGACAACGGCGCGACGCCCCGCTTGCTGACCCGGCCGAACGTCGGCTTCAGCCCGACCAGGCCGGTC
>DATHIT010000320.1:0-2713 GCA_035489915.1 Pseudonocardia sp.
GATGTGCGGCAGCACCACGACCGACGCCCCGTGGCTGTAGGTGTTCACCGACCGGGTGAAGCCGCCGAGGCAGTTCAGGAACCGGTGCAGCTGGCTCTGCGCGTGGTGGAAGCGCCCGGCGCTGGCCCAGCCGTAGGAGCCGCCGTAGATCGCCGCGTTGCCGTAGTCGGAGCGGACCCGGTGCAGTTCCCCGGCGAGCAGGTCCAGCGCGTCATCCCAGTCCAGCTCGACGAACTGGTCATCGCCTCGCCGGGGGTCCGCGCCTGGCCCGCGCTCGAGCCAGCCTCGGCGTACCGAGGGACGCCTGACCCTGGCCGGGTGCGACACCGCGTCGGTGAAGTTGCCCAGCAAGGGCGAGGGATCGGGGTCGAGCGGATGGGGCTCGATCCGCAGACCGTCCCCTTCCCGCGTGGCGGTGAAGGCACCCCAATGGGAGCTGTTCGGCACCAGCGGTTCCCGACCCGTACCCACGCTGCCAACCTAGCCGCCGCCCCCGCATCCCGCCGCCCCTGGAACCCACTGCCACCCGGATCCCTGACGACCCGCGCGGCGCTCCACACCCCACCCCGCATAGCCAGACTCCACTTCGCATACCGCACACGGTGTGCGACGTGCAGTCCAGATATGCGAAGTGGGGAATTCGGGGTTCACCAACCTGGTCGAGTGAACTGGTGATCTTTTACGCGCGTTAAGCGACAGACTGATCACCAGACAATCGCGGGCCAGGCCTTCGCAATGCTGACCCACACCCGTTTGGGGCATAACCATGACCGAAAGGAAAGTCCGATGAGCAGCATTAAGCGACTGGCCCTCACCCTGGTCATCGTAGTTATCGGGTTAGGCGGTTTAGCGGGCGTCGCAAACGCCTCGGACAACGACGACAACTACAACGACAACGGTGTGTCCAATGTGCACCACCGAAGCGTGCACGAGCACAACCACAGGAAAACGGAGGTCATCGATCCGAAGGGTGACGAGGCCGACGATCCCGCCGGCGGCCTCCTCGACACGGTCACCGGGCTGCTCGATACGGTGACCAATCTGGTCACCGGCCTGCTCTGACCGAGCGGGGGCGTCCACGCTGATCCCGGCTGGTCAGTGCGCCTATGACCGGATTAGGGGTTTCCGGTCAACGCGCCGGCTTGGCGCAACAGGTCGAGCACCTGAGGTTGGTCGGCGAAGGCCCTCGCGAAGTCGTTCGGGGTGGCAACCTGGTGGGCGTTGCCGACGATGTAGCCGCGCAGCGCCGCGTCGAACTTGTCGGCCCCGACCCGCCGTCTAGCCTCGAGCAATACCGCGGCGCCCTGGTTATAAACGCCCTCGGTGTAGCGGTCGAAACCGCCGTTCGAAGCCCAGTAGGACATCGGCCGCCCCATCAGACCGACAACCCGTGACGGGGTGTCGGTGAACTGATAGTCACTGGCGTCGCCGCCGACGTTGGCCTCACCGAAGGTGGCCAGCGCCTCGTCCAGCCAGGGGTCCTTGGCCTGGTTGTTGCCGACCAGCGAGTAGAACCATTGGTGGGACACCTCGTGCGCGATCAGTGCCTGCAGGTCCGCATTTTTCGAATCGCTCATCTGCAGCGCGGCCGGGAACTCGGTGCCATCGCTCTGCCCCGGGGTGATGGTGACCCAGAAGTCGGGGTACGGGAACGGCCCGAAGAGCTTCGCCAGCCCGGTGACGGCTTGTTGGATCTGGTCGGCCCACTCGGTGGGACTGGCCCTGGTGCCGCTGGTCGGCGTCGCCAGGTGCAGTTGCACGCCGCCGATGTCGCGGTTCAGCACGTCGTAGTGGCCCACCCCGACCGTGACGTCCCGGACCGCCGGGGCGGTGAAACGGTGGGTGGTCGTGCCCGGGGCAGGTCCCGGCGAGTCACCGGCGGCGGTGCCGGTCCCCTGCACCCGCATGGCGGACGGCGCGGTCACCGACAGAGCCGACAGCATGAAGTCCTCACTGGCCGCCGTCTCGCCGTTCATCGGCACCGCTGGATCCCGTACCCAGCCCTGGCCCCGGATCCAGCTGAGTAGCGGGAAGCCCGACCCGAACCAGGCGGTCTGGGTCTTGGCCGAGTACCCGACGCGCTCGTCGGCGTCGGCACCGAGGGTGAGCCGGAAACCCAGGTTGGCCTCGATCGACTGGCCCGCCGCCAGGCAGCTCGGCAGCGGAAGCTGGATCAGCGTTCCCGGGACACCGGCCGGGGCACCGGCGGCAAGCACCTGGGGGGCCACCGGCCGTCCGGCCACAGCGGCGTCGGTGACCACGAGCCTGCCCCCGGTCTCGGAAATAGTGGGGTTGTTCGGCCAGGCCCGGAACACCAGCTCGCAGGTCTGGGCGTCCGGCGTGAACACCACAGATTCCCGCCCGGTCACCGAGCGCAGGTCAGGGGCGACATCGAAGGACAGCTGGACCTTGGGTCGGGCCGGCCACAGACCCGTTGTATAGCTGGCCTGGTCGGGCGCTGGGCCGACGCTGGCGCACCCGGCGAGCAACGCCGAGGCCACCAGCGCCGTCACCAGCGCCGCGGAGGCAGCCAGCACGAAGCCGCCGCGCCGACCGGAGATAGCGCGGCGGTCGGTCACCGCACCGCCGGGGTGGCGGCGCTGAGTTGCTCGCTGGCGTGTTCGATGGCGTCGAGCAGGATGGTGAGTGCGACGTCCATGACCTGCTCGGTGACGTTGAGCGGGGGCAGCATCCGGACCACCCGGTCGTCGCG
>DATHIT010000321.1:0-3133 GCA_035489915.1 Pseudonocardia sp.
ACGGTCATTGCCGTGGTGAGCCTGCTGGAGGCCTCGGCGTTCGCCGGTACCTATTTGTTGTACTCAAGGCACTATGTGTCCACCGACAATGCGCAGGTCGACGGCGACAAGATTGACATCAACGCACCGAGCACCGGAACGCTGGCAAATTGGCTGGTCAGCGAAGGATCGGCGGTCCGGGAGGAACAGATAGTCGGGCGGATCGAGGGCGTGGGCAGCGGCGCCCAGCCCAAGCGGACCGTCCGGGCGCCTAGCGCGGGAACTATCGCGGTCAACAACGCCGTTGCTGGCCAGTACGTCACCGCCGGCACCAAATTGGCCACCGCATACGACTTCAACAGCATCTACCTCACCGCACGGGTGGAAGAGACCGAAATCGGCGAGGTGCGCGTCGGCCGCCCGGTCGACATCTCGGTCGACGCGTTCCCGGGAGTCAACATCACAGGCCAGGTCTGGAAAATCCAAGCTTCGACCGCCGGAGAGTTCTCCTTTTTCCCGGGCCCGGACACCGATCCGTCCAATCCACAGAAGACCGACCAATACATACCGGTGAAGATCTCCATCATGGACCTCAACGGCGCCATCCTGGTGCCCGGTATGAACGCGAACGTACGTATCCACAAACCGTAAAGGGGCACCGAGGAGCGCTCATGCCGCGTGATCTTTCCCCAGTTACCCAGCCTGGTTCTGCATCAAGACGCCGAACAGCGCCGCCGCGGCCTCGGCCGGTATCCGGTAGGACTGGCCCACCCGGAAGGAAGGCAGCCGACCGGCGTGAACCAGCCGGTAGATCGTCATCTTCGACACCCGCAGCATCGCCGCCACCTCGGTGACGGTGAGCAAGTTCATCGGTCGCCGAGGATCGTGCCGGCGCTCGGCGACCTCGGACCGCGTCGGATCATCGTCAACAGAGGGTTTATCAAGACCACCGATGCTGCTTCTGCGTAGGCCACCGCTCGGCAGCAGGCTGACCGGCAGGCGCTCGAATCCCCGCAGGGCCAGCCCCGGCGCCCGGTAGGTCCCCACTCCCGCCGGTTGCATTAGCGGAAATCGCCGCAACAACCTCGGGAACAGCAGCGAGCCGGACAGTCGGGCAAGGTGCGCGCCCAGGCAGTAGTGGGCCCCGCCGCCGAAGCTGAGCCCACCACTGGGTGGACGGGTCACATCGAACCGGTCCGGGTCAGCCACCAGGGCGGGGTCGCGGCTGGCCGAAGCGACCAGGCCAAGCAGGATGCCGCCCGGAGGGATGGTGACCCCGGCCAGGGTGATCTCGCGGATTGCTACCCGGAACATGACCTGGACGGGCGGCTCACAACGCAGGATCTCTTCGATCGCCGTGTCGGCGAGCTGGGGGTTGTCCCGCACCAGCCGGGCCTGTTGCGGGTTGTCCAGGAAGAGCCGCAGGCCCAGCCCGATCACGCTGGCCGGCGAGTCGAATCCCGCGCTGAACAGCAGCACCAGGTTGCTGATCAGCCGCTCTTGGTCGGGACCGTACTGGCTGACCAGATCGGTGATCAGGTCGTCGCGCGGGCGGAGGCGACGCTCGGCGGCGAGTGCGCTCATCTCATGCCAGACCTGCTCACCAGCTTCCGCCGCCCGCTGGCGCTGCGCGGGCGAGGGTGCCAGTTCCAGCGTCGGGCCGCTCTGCCGAGTCGCCCAACCGATCCGCACTGCCCGCACATCAGGAATGCCCATCACCCGCCCAATGATCATGGCCGAGTAGGGCACCGCCAGCTCACGCTCGACGTCCACTGGTTCACCGCTCGTCGCTCGCTGCTCCAGCCGGTCGAGCAGTGGCGGTATCAGGTTCGCGATCTCCTCGCGTCGAGCCGCCGTTCTGCGTGGGGAAAAGTGCTTGGCGAGCATGGCCCGGTCGAACCGGTGATCGGCACCATTGCGGAAGGCCATGGACCGCAGCAGGCTGTGCGCGAACACTTGCTGCCGCCAAGTCGGGTAGGTCTCGTCGAAGTGATCCTCGGACAGCGGACCGACGGCGTCGTGGCGCAACATTGCCGCGCACTCGGCGAATGTCGTGATCAGGTATCGGGGAGCCGCTCCGGCGAAGTGCACCGGCACCACCGGGCCCAACTCCCGCAGCCGCGCATACAGCGGGTAGGGGTTCTCTTCGGCATGTGGGCGAACCATCCGCAGGAACAGTCGCTTAGCCTCAGCGCTACCCGGGGAGCTACCTGCATTGCTATTGATGCCGGCGGGCAAGGTCGGAGCTGTCATGGGCGTGATGTCTCCATTCGGTGAGTACCGGACGCGGGCGAACGTCACCCGGCGGGCCCACGGCAAGGAGCAAATCCGTCATTGCTCAACGCCGAGCCGAAACGGAAGTGCTAAGAATTTACTACATTGACCGTCGCCGTGACGAAACGGCGGCACGGAGTAGTCAGCGATGAGCAGCAGCGCGCCAATAGAACCATTTAGCCGTCGTGTAGGACGATCTACTTGAGACGTTAGTACTGCCCAGTAACTTGGTCAAGATCGACCGGATATCGACCGCTCGGCTTTTCAACTTTAACTTGCGAAGGGGAGATGTGATAACCGCGCACCTGAGCGTTCCCACGAACGCGCCGTACGGGATGAGGGGCTCTCGCGCAGCGTGCTTGACTGCGGCGGACCAAGCATGAAGCGAGGTCACGGCAGCGACGACGAAGACATCCCGCGGAGGCCGACGCGTCCACGCATGATCCGCAGGTCAGGACTCGTGAGTGGCGATGGTCGCTATAGCGACCATCGCCACTCACGACCTCAGACCGACCCTCCACACCGCGCTGGAGAGTCGAAACGGGCGAAGCACCCATCGCACCCATGGACAGCCCGGCTGCACCACGAAGCCACCGGACGGGCGAATGTACGCCGCACTGCGACGCGGACGGCTCACCTGGCCCGACCCGTCGGACCTGGCACGCCGAGACGATCTGGCCCAAGCACTCTGGAACGACGGCGCAAGGCTCGTTGGGCCGCTGAACCGACGCCGGTTCACCACCAAAGCGAGCAGAGTGGCAGGCCTACCGCGCTTCCCACCCGCGCGTGCAGCACAATGGGCAGGCATCGGTCCCAGGAAGCGGGGCCGACTTCCACGGTTGAGCGCACAGCCGATGCGGTGTTTTGCCAACCCCACACG
>DATHIT010000322.1:0-6381 GCA_035489915.1 Pseudonocardia sp.
GGCCGAGGTGCTCGAACGCCCCGAGCCCGAGCTGCTGGACGCGGTGCGAACCGCGGTCGCGGCCGGCGTGGTGGTGGTCGATGAGCGGTTCGAGGGCTACCGGCTGAGGCACGGGCTGATGACCGAGGTCGTGGTCGCCGACCTGTTGCCCGGCGAACGCATCGAGCTGCACCGCCGTTACGCGACCGCGCTGTCCAAGATCTCGGCGACAGATCCGGGAGGCACCGCGCCGCCTGGCCAGGATCCGGACGCCGAGAGTGCCATCTCCACAGCCGTCTCCACGCTGGCGTTGAGCGCGCGGTTGGCCCACCACTGGCAGCATGCCGGCGCCCCGGAGCGAGCGTTGCAGGCGGTGGTGGCGGCCGCGCAGGCCGCCGAGCGGATCCGGGGCTACGCGGAGGCACACCGGCACTGGCTGCGCGCGGCGGAGCTCGTCACCCAGGTTCCGGTCGCGGCCAGGGTGGCCTCCCGCTCGGTGTGCTTGGAGTGGGCTGCCGAAGCGGCCCACCTCGCCGGCGAGCACGACGACGCCGTCGCCCTGCTGGATCAGCGGCTGACCGAACCGCGGCCGACCGAACCGCCGCTGGCCGAGGACGTGACGATCGCGCTGCTCACCGCCCGGATGGGCCAGTACCTGAACGCCGCCGGCCACAGCGGCCGAGCCGCGCACGCCTACCGCAAGGCGACATCGCTGCTGCCGGAGCACGGCGCGGACGCCGAGCGGGCCGAAGTTCTGGCCGGGCACGCGGCCGTGTTGTTGCAGGGCGGCGAGTTCGCGGCAGCGGGGTCGGTGGCCAGGCGCGCGCTGCGGCTCAGCCGCGCCGCCTCGCTGCCCTCGGTGGAGGCGCGGGTGCTGGCCATTCTGGGCTTCAGCCGGGCCTACCTGGCGGATACCGAGAAGGGGTCCAGCGCACTGGTCGAGGCGCTCGGCGTCGCTGAACGCACCGGCGCTCCGACCGCGATCGGCGAGGCGTACCTGCGGCGGGCCGAGCTGCTGTCCGGCCCGCTGAATCAGCTCGTCGAGGGTGTGGCGTGCGCGCGAGAGGGAGCGCAACGGGTCGTCGAACTCGGGCTGTCCCGCACGGCCGGGGTCGCGCTGCTCGCGCTGGCCGCCAACGGGCTGTTCCGGCTGGGCCGGTGGGACGAGGCCGAGCGGGCGGTGGCTCAGGCCTGGGCGCTCGAGCCGACCGGCGGGGAGGCGCTGGAGGTGCGGCTGGCCCGTTGCCGGCTGGATGTCGGGCGGGGCCGGTTCGCCTCGGCGGAGCACGACCTGGAGGCGGTCGAGCTGCTCACCGGCTCCTCGGCCGGACCGCGCCACCTGATCCCGCTGCTGGTCCTGCGCGCCGGTCTGGAGATGTGGCGGGCCCGCCCGGATCTCGCGGTCGGGCACGTCGAGGAAGGACTCACGCTGGTCGAGATGGGTGCGACCGACGTCTGGCTGGTGGCTCCGCTGCTCTGGCACGGCACCCGGGCGTGGGCGGAGACCACCCGGCTGGGGCTGGCACCGCTGTCCGCCGACCAGACGCGGCGCCTGCGGGGGCACTGTGCCGACATGGTCCGGCGCAGCGCGGGGACCGTCCCGGCGGTACGGGATGTGGTCTCGACGTTCGCGGTGATGTGTACGGCGGAAACGACCAGGGCCGAAGGCCAGTCCGACCCGGCCATGTGGGCGCAGGTCGCCGAGCTGTGGGAGCAGCGTCTGCAGCCCTACCCGGCCGCGTACGGCCGGCTGCGCAGGGCCGAAGCGCTGCTGGCCAGCCGGAGCCGGTCCGCGGTGGCCACCCGGGAACTGGTCCAGGCCGAGCGGACGGCCCGCGCCCTGGACGCCGTGCCGTTCCTCGCCGAGATCACCGACCTGGCCAAGCGGGCCCGGATCCAGCTCGACGCACCGGACTCCGACGAGGAGCACATACCCTCGCCGAGGGTGGGCACCGAATCCGTACTGGACGCACTGACCGCCCGTGAGCTGGAGGTTCTCGTCGAGTTGGCCTCCGGGCTGACCAACCGGCAGATCGCCTCTCGGCTGTTCATCAGCGAGAAGACCGTGGGCGTACACGTCAGTCGGATCTTCACCAAGTTCGGTGTGCACAGCCGGGTGCAGGCCAGCGCCCTGCTGCACCGGGCACGTCTGTCAGGTGGCAACTCCGAGGTCGGCTGACGGCTGGCTGCTCGGCCGCTCAGCGATATAGGGCGTCCTAAGGCACCCGTGTAGGGCGTTCTCCTGACGCGCCCGACCGGGGCATTGATCGAGGCTGGGCTCCCAGACATTCGACCGCGGGAGCGTTGTGGGCACACAGGTTGAGGTATCACGGGCGCGGCTCGCTGGTCGGCACCAGGGACACGAGCTGAGGGGGCCGTACATGGAGGAGACCGGCGACAGCGAACCTACGATCGAGGCCCTGCGGCACCTCCCCGGCGGCTTGCCCGGTGGGCACGCGGTGATCGACGCGCTGCGCACCATCGCCAAACGGCACGCGCCACGGCTGCGCGGCGAGGCGCTCGCCTGCTTCAACTACCTGGGCCACGAAATCACCAGAGAGGTGCGCCGGCGGATCGACCGGAACGAGGCCGTCGACACCGAGTTCGTCGCCCGGCTGGACCTGGAGTTCGCCACCCGCTACTTCGACGCTGTCTTCGCGGATCCGGCCGGCACCCCGCTGCCCGCGTCGTGGCGGGTGCTGCTGGTCCGCCGGCCAGCTCTGGATGTCGATACGCCACGCCTCGCCACGGGTGGGGGCAACACACACATCAGCCACGACCTGGCGGACGCGCTGCTGCGCATGTGCCGCACCCTCGGCCGACCGTTCGGGGACGCTGAGTACGCCGACTACCAGGCCATCAACCAGATGTTCGGCGAGCACATCGGCCGGCTCCGGGAGCACTGTGAGTCCCGCCTGCAACGAAAGCTGGGCGCGGGGGTCTTCGCCCTGGTCGCCAACGCGGTCGGCGAGCTGACCGTGGTGTTCGCCAGGGACGCCGCCTGGCACCGGGCACGGCGCCTGGCCACCCTGCGCAAACCGTCCCCGGAACTCGACCGGGCCCGGGTGGCGATCGACTGGCAGGCAGCCATGGTTGGCCGCGCGGTTCTCGACCTCCCGGTGGTCTGACATGTACACCAACTACGACCTGCGCTATGCGCACGACGTCCTCGCCTCCTCGGGCTTTGCGCCCGAGCTGCCCACCACAACCGCCGCCTGCCCGCACTGGGAGATCGAGTTCGACCAGGCCGGCGGCTTGGTGGACGACGGGGGCCTGGCCAGGTCGGTGGGCCGAGGGGGGCCCACCGACCTGGTCGTGTTCAGCCCCGGCTGGAACTCCGGCCGGGACAGCGCACGCGAGCTGAGCAACGCGATGTTCGGCCTGATCGCCGAGGCATTGCCGCCCGGTCGGCGGTCCGACGTCGGGTTCGTCACCGTGCTGTGGCCTTCGCTGCTGTTCCCCGAGGACGAGCCGGCGGCCGACGGGCCGATACTGACCGAACCGGCCGCGGCGTGGGGCACGGACGAGCTGAGCCCACTGGTGGCGGCACCGAAGCCGTCCACCGCCGACGAGCTGGTGGCCGCGCTGGCTCCGGCGTTTCCCGAGCAGTGCGACGACCTGGTGCGGATCGGCGAGTTGCTGGACACCCGACCGCGCGAGACGGCACGCCTCGCGGAGTTGCACCGGCTGGCGTCCTGCCTGGTCAGCACGCCCAACCGGGCGGTCGACGACGACGGCGAGTCGCTCGCCCGGACAGCTCGCACCCGAGTCGCCCTGGAGTCCCTCGCCATGCTGGCGCCCGGTGCGGACGGCTCGCTCGGTGATCTGTTCGGCACCCTGTGGAACGGCGCCCGCGAGCTCACCCGGGTGCTCAGCTACTACGAGATGAAGAACCGCGCCGGGTTGATCGGCCAGACCGGGCTGGGCCCGCTGCTGGAGCGTCTGCACCAGCGTGCTCCCGGTGCCCGGGTGCACCTGATCGGCCACAGCTTCGGTGCTCGGCTGATCGGGTTCGCGCTGGCCGGGTTGCCGGACTGGGTCACCCCGGTGAAGTCATTCGTCGCGGTACAGGGGGCGTTCAGCCACTTCTCGTTCGCCAACGAACTCCCCATCGCGCCGTCGCGGGGCGGCGCGCTCGCCCGGTTCGCCAGTCGGGTGGACGGCCCGCTGCTCGCCACGTTCTCCGCCGCCGACCGGGCGCTCGGCTGGTGGTACCCGAACGTCAGCGCCCTGGTCAGCCAGAACGAGCGGGGCCGGCGCTCCACCTCGGTCAGCGAGCTCGGGTACCGCTGGGGTGCTCTCGGACACGACAGCTACCAGCAGCGCGACGTGGTGAGCCGGCGACTCGAGCCGACGGGGAGCTGGTACGACTGGCAGCCGGGCACCTTCTACCGGATGGATGCCAATCACGTGATCAACCGGGATCTGTCCTGGCTGGCCGGTGCGCACAGCGACATCCGCAAACCGGAGCTTGCCTGGGCAGCGGTCAGCGCGGCCGGGCTGGGTAGCCGCGGCTGGTGAGCGCGTTCACTGAGCCAGCGACGCCTCGAGGGTGATCTCGGGGACGCTGGCCAGTGCTCGGCTCACCGGGCAGCCGGCCTTGGCCGCCAAGGCATGCTCGGTGAACGCGCTCTCCTCCAAGCCAGGCACTCGCCCGACGGTCACCAGGGCGATCTTCGTGATGGTCGGGGCCCCGTCCACCAGCCGCAAAGTCACCGTGGCGTCCGTGTGCACCGAGTCGGGCGGGCTCCCGGCCTGAGCGAGGATGTTGGACAGCGCCATCGAGAAGCACGCGGCATGTGCCGCCGCGATCAGCTGCTCCGGGTTCGAGCCCGGTCCGTCCTCGAAGCGGGACTTGAAGGTGTAGCCGCCGCTGATCGAGTCACCAGCGGTGAACGTGCCCGTGCCCGTCGGGACGTCGCCCTTCCATTCCGCGGAACCCTTTGCCGGCATGACGGTCTCCTCGCGCTGTGCGTTCCTGGGTGTCTTACCTACCAGAGCATGCCAGCTAGCTCCGGGCGCAGCCGCGCGGCCGACGACCACAGGTGCGCGCGCATCCCCGCTCCCAGCGCGGCGGCCACGTTCACCTCGCGGTCGTCGATGAACAGGCAGTCCGCCTCACTGGCCCGCAACGTGGCCGCCAGCGCGGTCCAGATCTCCGGATCGGGCTTGGCCATCCGGAGATCACCGGAGAACACCAGGTGCTCGAAGTGCGCGGTCCACGGCTGTCGCTCGGCGACCCGGCCGAACGAGACCGGGGCATTGGACAGCAACGCCAATTGCGCGCCGGCGGCAGCCAGCTCGGCCAGCAGCGCGACGGTGTCCTCGTCGGTGTGCAGCCAGCCGGCGATGTCGATCTCGGTCAGCGTGGCCGACAGCTCCTCGTCGACCATCACGCCGAAGCGCGATCCGAGCGCCCGCCAGTACTCCAGGTCGCTGCAGCCCCGGTCATAGAGGTCGCGACCGGCCCAGTACGCCGACTCGAAATCGGCCGGTCCGATACCCATCCGGTTCGCCAGCTCCGGAATGGCATCGGTGTGCCGGCTGATCACGCCGCCGTAGTCGAACACCAGCCAGTTCGTGGTCGAACTCCCGGTCACGTGGCGAAAAGCTGCTCGAGGTCGGCGAACGCCTTGAACTCGAGCGCGTTACCGGCCGGGTCGAGAAAGAACATGGTCCACTGTTCCCCTGGTTCGCCCTGGAATCGTACGTAGGGCTCGATCACGAACTCGGTGCCGGCGTCGCGGAGACGCGCGGCCAGATCCTGGAACTCCTGGACGGGCAGCACCAAGCCGAAGTGCGGCACAGGCACCTGGTGGCCGTCGACCGGGTTGCTACCCGCGACGCCGTCCCGGGAGGCGTCTCCCGGCTCCCCCACCTGGTGCGTGACGACCTGGTGCCCGCCCATGTTCCAGTCAATCCAGCGCGCGTCGGACCTCCCCTGCTCGAAGCCGAGCACCTTGCCGTAGAACTCCCGGGCGGCGTTGATGTCGTCGACCGGTATGGCCAGGTGGAACGGGGGCAGGGTACGGCTCGTCGTCATGAGAACAGCATGCCACCGTAGGAGATGACCAGCCGGATCGAGAACCACCCGTAGAACGCCACGGCAACAATCATGATGCCGAGGCGGAGACCGCTCAGCTTGAGCGCGTCGGGCAATGCCTTCCTGTTGAGCATGATGAGCAGCACCGTGTAGACGACCATGACCAGGCCACTGGTGGACGACGACACCACGAGAAGCGCAAGCGGCTGGCTGAACCCCACCAGCAGGATAGAGACGCCGATCAGCACCATCGCCCATACAACGCCGAAGTAGAGCTTGCTCTCGGTCCACCGGGCGCTGCCGGTGAGGTAGATCGTCTTGACTACGTCCGCGATGACCCGGCTGACGTAGTCGACGTT
>DATHIT010000323.1:0-5090 GCA_035489915.1 Pseudonocardia sp.
CCCCGCCAGGCGGTGGCGGCCTTGCGTACGGCATAGCCGAGCACGGCGAACAGGGGACTGGTGCCGATGACGAACACTGCCATGGTGGCCGCGCCGGCCAGCGCCGATCCTGAGGTCAGGGCGAGGGCTTCCACCGACAAGGTCACCCCGCAGGGGATCAGGATCGAGGCGAGCCCGAGCAGCCCCGGGGCGAATGCGGCCTGAGAACGCGTGCTGCGCAGCACCAGGCGGCTGAACGACATCGGCGGCTCGATGGTGATACGGCGCAGCCCGGGCACGCCGAGCTGGGCCAACCCGAACACCAGGATCACCGCGCCGGCGATCAGCTGCACGGCCATGCTGACCCGCAGCGAGAGCTGCGCGACGCCGCCGAGGGCGCCGAGCAGTGCGCCCAGCACGGTGTGGGAGATGAGTTTGCCGGTGAGGAACGCGCCGACCGGGAGGAGATCGTCGGCGAGGCCGACCCGGCCGGGTCGGGTTGAGCGGGCCGCCTGGTTGGACGTTGCCGCGACCAGGGGCCCGATGGCGACGGCGCGCTGCCGGGTGATCAGCCCGGCCAGCAGTCCGCCCTGTACGGCGGCGCAGCTCACGCCACCGGCCAACAAGCCGGTCAGCAACACAGCCGTGAGGTTCACAGTCTTCCCTCCTGCAATGGCGCCGACTCAAGTATGGCCGGGGAGCGCCTGGCTCGAGGGGGAGCGGACCGATGCCGCAACCCTCGCTACTATCTCGGTACGGAGACAGTAGATGATGGTTCGGGGCAGCCTCGCCGAGGGGGTCCGCACGGCGTCAATCGTTCCGGTCGAGAGGCTGCCTCATACCCCACCCCACCTGGGGTGGGGTAAGGTGTCGAATATGGACTCGTATCAGCGTTCCGTGGTGAACCGGTTGAAAACGGCGCGCGGGCAGGTCGGCGGCATCATCTCGCTGGTCGAGGCGGACGCTTACTGCCCGGATGTGATGAAGCAGCTCTCGGCGGTGCAGGGGCTGTTGGAGGGTGCGAGCCGGGTGATGCTGCGCCGGCATTTGGAGACCTGTGTGGCCAAGGCGATGCAGGAGGGCCGCACAGCGGAGATCGTGGATGAGCTGATGGAGACGTTGAAGTTCGACAAGCACGTGTTCCGGCCGCCCGTAGCCACCGAGCGGGACGACGAACACGACCCAGCAACACCGGCGGATGTTTCCGCTGATGTCTGAGTCCGCCGCGGTCAACAACAGCGGCGTCGCGTTGGACTTCGCTGTCCGGGGAATGACGTGTGGGTCGTGCGCGAACCGGGTGCAGCGCACCTTGAACAAGCAGGCAGGCGTCGCCGCGGCGGAGGTGAACTTCGCAACGGCCACCGCGCACGTGGTGCTGGCCGATCAACCCGCTGACCCGGACGCGCTCCGGGCGGCGGTGGCCAAGGCGGGGTATGGGCTCGACCTCCTCAACCCCGATTCAGGCGGCGAGGACACGTCGGTCGAGGACGACGAGGCCGCCGCGCAGCGCTCGTGGGGCTGGCGGGTGCTCCTGGCCTGGCCGTTGGGTCTGGCGACGATGGCGATCGCGTTCTGGCCCGGCGCGATGGGACATTCCTGGGCGCCGTGGGCGCAGCTTGCGCTGGCGACCCCGGTGCAGTTCGTGGTGGGGTGGCCGTTCCTACGTGAAGCCGCGCGGCGGGCTCGCCGGTTCTCGGCGAGCATGGACACGCTGATCGCAATTGGCACTCTCGCCGCGTACGTGTTCTCGCTGGTGGAGACGCTGCGTCAGGGGCATGCGCTGTATTTCGAGACCGCCGCGTTGCTGATCGCGTTTCTGGTGCTGGGCCGCTACTTCGAGGTCCGCGCCAAGCGCCGCGCCGGGAAGGCGATCCGGGCGTTGCTGGAGCTCGGCGCGAAGGAGGCCCGGGTCATCCGGGACGGTGTCGAGGTCATGCTCCCGGCGGATCAAGTGCTGGTCGGGGATCTGCTGCGGGTGCGCCCCGGGGAGAAGGTCCCCACCGACGGTGAGGTCGTCGACGGGGCCTCGTCGGTGGATGAGTCGATGCTGACCGGCGAGTCGGTGCCGGTGGACAAGAACATCGGCGACACGGTCGCCGGGGCGACGGTGAACACCAGCGGCGTACTGACCGTGCGGGCCACCGCGGTGGGCGCGGACACCGCACTGGCGAGGATCGTCTCGCTGGTCTCGGCCGCCCAGGCCGGCAAGGGGCATGCCCAACGCCTCGCCGATCAAATCTCCGCGGTATTCGTCCCCGCCGTGATCGGCATCGCCGCGGCAACATTCCTTGGCTGGTGGCTGCTGGGTCACAACCCGGTCGCCGGACTGATCGCCGCGGTCGCGGTGCTGATCGTGGCCTGCCCCTGCGCGCTCGGGTTGGCCACCCCGATCGCGATCATGGTCGGCACCGGACGCGGCGCCAGCCTGGGAATCCTGATCAAGGGTGTGCAGGTGCTGGAACGCACCCGCGAGATCACCACCGTGGTGTTCGACAAGACCGGCACACTGACCCGGGGCGAGATGACGCTGACCGACACCGAGGTCGCGGAAGGCGCCGACAGGGCCGAGTTGCTGCGCTACGCGGGCGCGGTGGAGGCCGATAGCGAGCACCCGATCGGGCAAGCGATCGCCGCCGCCGCCCGGGCGGGTCACCGCGATCTGCCGGCGGCCACCGAGTTCGAAGCATTTGCCGGGCACGGCGTACGCGCGCAGGTTGAGGGCCAGACGGTGTGGGTAGGCCGCCGCGGCATGGTCGCCGAGGCCGGGCTCACCATGCCCGATCAACTCGCCCAGGCTGCCCGTGCCTTGGAGGCTCAGGGCCGAACCGCCGTGTACGCCGGGTGGAATGGGCAGGTCCGCGGCGTGCTCGCGGTCGCCGACACCCTCAAAGACGGCGCGGCGCAGACGGTCGCCGAGCTGCACCGGATGGGCCTGAAGGTCGCCATGATCACCGGCGACAACCAGCGCACCGCGAACGCCATCGCCGAGAAGGTGGGCATCGACACGGTGCTGGCTGAGGTGCTGCCCGCGGACAAGCAGTCCGAGGTGGCCCGTCTGCAGGCCGCCGGGCAGGTCGTTGCGATGGTCGGTGACGGGGTGAACGACGCACCCGCGCTGGTGGCCGCCGACCTGGGCATCGCCATCGGCACCGGTACCGACGTGGCCATCGAGTCCTCGGATCTGACCCTGATGCGCGGTGATCTAGCGGGGGTTCCCACCGCGATTCGACTGGCTCGGCGGACCTATCGCACGATCCTGCAGAACCTGGGGTGGGCGTTCGTCTACAACGTCGCGCTGATCCCGCTGGCCGCGGCCGGGTTACTCAACCCGATCATCGCCGGCGCGGCGATGGGATTCTCCTCAGTCAGCGTGGTGGCCAACTCGCTGCGGCTGCTGCGCTTCCGGGACCACCACCAGAGCGCGGCGCCAACGGTCGCAACCATCAAGCCGGAATTCGTGCGGGTGCATCTCCGTGGCGGCGGCTGGATCGAGGGCTTCCGGCGGACCTCACCGGCCAGCGATGGGCGAGTGCTGCTGCTCGACGCGGTCGACGCCCGAGACCCCGCGGGCCTGACCCGGGTGCCCCGCCCGCGCGACTCGTTCATCCCCGCCAGCGACGCCGAGCGCATCGACACGCTGCCCTCCCCGACCCGCCACGGAGCCTGAGAATGCCGGTCCTGCCCGAGGAGATCACCCCCGCATCGTTGCGGAGGCGTTGGCGCGGCTATGACCGCGGCCAGGTCGAAGCTCTGCTGCGCCGGGTCCGAGCCGACTATGGCGGAGCCATCGAGCGCATCGCCGCGGCATCGGATGACCATGCCCGGGTACGAATCGAACGCGACGACCTACGGGCCCGCCTTGAAGCGGCACGCCGTGACGCTGAACGCATCCGGGCCGACGCCGATGCCGACGCCACCGCAATCCGGCAGCGCGCCGAGCAAGCCTCGGCCCTGATTACCCGACAGGCTGAGGAGGCGGGCGCTGCGCGGCTGCGTCAGGTCGAGGCGCTGTGCGCGGATGCCCAAGCGGATGCTCAGGCCGCCCGGTCCCGGTCGGAGGCCGCCGAACGCCGCGCCCGCGAGCTGGAAGACGCCGCCCAGGATCAGTGGGACGCGCTGCGCGCGGATACCGAAGCCCGTATCAAGCAGCTGCAACTCGCACAGCTGCGCGCCGACCGGGTCCGCCACGCCGAGACAGCACTGAGCGACCTGCGATCCCAGGTGGCGCTATTGGATCAAGTCCACCGGGCCGAAACGGTCCTCGCCACCCTCCGAGCCGAGACCTATCCGGACTGGACATCGACGTCCGACGGGGAACACCACAACGGCCATCAGCGATCGGACCCATAGGCCTTCCGCCGTATAGACCGATGGGAGTTTGAAGCTCGACACTTTGTGCATGGACCGGCATGCCGTGCATGAGGAGATGGAACGAGCACAGAAGAGCTTTCACGCGATGCTGGACACTGCCTCCAATACAGAACTCCGACGCCGCTCGTCCGGGACCCGATGGAACAACAAGCAACTGTTGTTCCACATGTTGCTTGGCTATCTACTCATTCGGACCTTGCGTCCCCTGATGCTGATGTTCGGGAGGCTGCCTGAGTGGGTCAACTCGTCGTTTGCGTGGCTGCTCAACGCGGCGGCCCCGCCGTTTCACGTCATCAACTACGCGGGGGCGTGGCTGGCTGGTTCGGTGCTTTCACGTCGGCAGCTGAAGTGGTTGTTCGATCGAACCGCGGTGGCGCTGCACCGCCAACTTGACGCCGAGACCGAGTCCAGCCTCGGACGGGGCATGCGCTTCCCGACCCGATGGGATCCCTTTTTCCGCCACGTGATGACTGTGGCGGACATCTACCACTACGCCACGGAACACTACGACTTTCACCGCCAACAGCTCACCCTGTTGGGCCGGCCAGGCAGGCCATAGCACTACTTCGGGGAATACCGCCGCAGATGGTCAGGTAGTCATCGCGGACAGACACAACGACGACTGTGTCATGATCAGCTCGGCGGCGACGATCGGTCCGAGGAGCAATAGGCCCACAGTCAGTGTCTGGGCGAACCATGCTCTGGTGGTGTTCGGGGGGAACAACAACCGCTGTACCCGG
>DATHIT010000324.1:0-5313 GCA_035489915.1 Pseudonocardia sp.
GCCGCGCCGCGAAGCCCACGCCGCCCCGGCGCTGACCGAGTGGGACGTCCGCGCGACCGGCCCCGGCGCCACGGCCGCCAGCCTGTCCGGCGGCAACGCCCAGAAGCTGGTGCTAGCCCGGGAGCTGGCCGCCGAGCGTGCGCTGGTGGTGGCCGCCCAGCCCACCCGAGGGCTGGACCCCGAGGCCGCGCGCATGATCACCGAGCGGCTGCTGGACGCGGCGGCCGGTGGCGCCGCCGTGGTGTGGTTCGGCGTCGAGCTGGACGAGCTGTTCGCCATCGCCGACCGACTGATCGTGCTGGCCGGCGGCCGCGCGTCCGCGCCGTTCACCCCGCCCTACGACCGCGCCGCCATCGGTATGGCCATGGTCGGAGGGCACCGGCGGTGACGCTGACCGATCCCCGCCCGCCGAAGGCACCCAGCGGTCCCGACGGGGTGCTCGCCCGGCTGCTCGACCATCCCGAGCGCCGTTCCCGGACCGCCCTGGTCGCCGTGCCGGCGTTGGCGCTGCTCGGCGCGCTGGTGGTCGGCGGCGTGCTGATGGGGATCGAAGGCGTCGCCCCGCTGTCCGCGTACGGCGAGGTGGTGCGCGGGGTGTTCGGCCGGTCCCGTGGCCTTTCCGACACCGCCGTGGTGGCCACTCCGCTGATCCTGCTCGCGCTGGGCATCACGGTGGCCTACCGGGCCAGGGTGTTCACCATCGGCGCGGAGGGCCAGTACCTCGCCGGGGCGCTGGCCGGCACCGCGTTCGCCACCGCCGCCGGGCTGCGCGCGCTGCCGGCGGCCGTGTTGTTGCCGTGCGCACTGGTCGTCGCGGTGCTGACCGGGGCGGCCTGGTCCGGTCTCACCGGCTGGCTGCAGAGCCGGTTCGGGGCCAGCGTGGTGATCACCAGCCTGCTGCTCAACTACGTCGCCGCGGCGGCGCTGGCCTGGGCGGTGCGGGTCGGGATCCGGGACCCCGGCGCGTTCACCCCGCAGAGCCGCCCGGTCGCGGCGCTGCCCGATCTGCCCGGCACCGCGATCCACCTCGGCTTCCTGTTCGCGCTGGCCGCCGTGCCCGTGCTGGCCGCCGTGCTGCGCCGCACCCGGTTCGGCTTCCGGGTCGAGGTGCTCGGCGCGAGCCCCGAGGTGCTCGCGGTGAACGAGTCCCGCCCCGCCGCGACCCGCTTCACCGTGCTCGCGGTGGCCGGCGCGTTCGCGGGGATCGCCGGGTTCGTCGAGGTCGCCGGGGTGACCGAGCGGATGACCCCGGCGTTCGCCACCGGGTACGGCTTCACCGCCATCATCGTCGCGCTGCTGGGCCGGCTGCGGCCGGTGGGTGTGCTGGTCGCGGCGCTGGTGCTGGCCGGCCTCACGGTCGGCTTCGACGAGGCCGAGCGGGTGTTCGTGATCCCCTCGGCGACCGTCGGGGTGATCCAGGCGTTGATCATCGTCTTCTTCGTGGCCGGCGATGCGCTGAGCCGCCGGAAGGCGGGCTGAGCCGATGGACACCCTGTTCACCCTGGCCACCCTGGCGGCGGCGATCCGGCTGGCCATCCCGGTCGCGGTGGCCGCGCTCGGCGAGGTGCTGACCGAACGGTCCGGCGTGCTCAACCTCGGGCTGGAGGGCACCATGCTCTTCGGCGCGCTGGCCGGCTACACCGGCGCCAGGGTGGGTGGCCCGTGGCTCGGGCTGCTCGCCGGGCTGGGCGCCGGCGCGGCCTGCGGCGCGGTGCTGGCGCTGCTGATGGTGGTGGTGCGGGCCGACCAGATCGTCACCGGGCTGGCGTTCACCCTGTTCGCCGTGTCGGCGACGACCTACCTGTTCGAGCTGTCGTACACCATCGGCGAGCCGCCGCCTCGGATCGAGAGCCTGTCCATGGTCCCGCTGGTGGCGATCGTGCTCGCGGTGCTGGTCGGGGTGTGGTTCCTGCTCACCCGCACCGTCGCCGGGCTGGTGCTGACCGCCGCCGGGGACGCCCCGGGTGCCGCGGATGCGCTCGGTTACCGGGTCGCGCAGGTCCGGTCCGCCGCGACGGTGGCGGGTTGCGCTCTCGGTGGACTGGCGGGCGCCATGCTGGTGTGCGGTCCGCTCGGGCTGTTCGTGCAGAACGTGACGGCGGGCCGGGGCTGGGTGGCGCTCGCGCTGGTGGTGTTCGCCCGCTGGCGGCCCGGCCGCGCGGTGGCCGGCGCGCTGCTGTTCGGGCTCTGCGACGCCGCGCAGCTGCGCCTGCAGGGCACCGCCACCGCGATCCCCTATGAGGTGTTCCTCGCGCTGCCCTACCTGGTAACGCTGGTGGCGCTGATGGTGCGGGCCCGCCGTAGCGACACCCCGGCGGCCCTGGCCGTCCCGTTTGTCAGGGGGAGATCCAGGTGAAGCCGGTTGACCTGCGGATCGGGCCGGCGCTAGTCGTCCCGGTCGCTTCGGCGCCGTTCACCGGCTACGTCGAGGTCACCGCCGGGGTGATCACCCACCTGGGGCCGGAGCCCACCGAGGCGGCGGCGGCGACCACGGCGGCGGCCGGCCGGATCGTCATCCCCGGCCTGGTCAACACGCACTGCCACACCAGCCAGCAGCTCGGCCGTGGCCTCGGCGACGACGTCGACCTGCTCACCTGGCTGCACGATCGGATCTGGCCCTACGAGCTGGCGCTCACCGAGGCGGACGCGGAGCTGTCCGCGTTGGTCTGCGCGATCGAGCAGATCCGCAACGGCGTGACGCTGATCGCCGACCCGGGCGGCCGGCACGTGGACGGAATGGCCCGAGGGTTGGCCGCCGCCGGGATCCGGGCGCTGCTCGGGCGCAGCGCGATGGACTCCGGGGACGGCCGCCCGCCAGGTGACCGGGAGTCCACCGAGGAGGTGCTCGCCGCGCAGGACGAGTTGGTCGGGCGCTGGCACGGCAAGGACCGGATGCGCTTCTCCTACACCCTGCGCACGATCTTCAACTGCTCCGACGAGCTGATCACCGAGACGGTGCAGCGGGCGCGGCGGCTCGGCACCGTCGCGCAGATGCACGTCGCGGAGATCCCCGAGGAGAACGAGCACTGCCGGGCCACCCGGGGCACCACCACCGTCCGCCACCTCGACCGGCTCGGTGTGCTCGGCCCCGACCTGCTCGCGGTGCACGCGGTGTGGCTGGACGACGAAGAGATCGCGCTGCTGGCCGACCGGGGCGCCCCGGTCTCGCACAACGCGGCGTCCAACCTGAAGATCCTCGGCACGCCCAGGATCGCCGACATGCTCGACGCGGGTGTGCTCGTCGGGCTGGGCACCGACGGCGCCCCGTCGAACAACCGGATGAGCATCATCGACGAGATGTGGCTGGCCGCGATCGTGCAGAAAGGCCTGCGCCGCGACCCCACCGTGCTGCCCGCCGAGGCCGTGCTGCGGATGGCCACCGCCGACGGTGCCCGGGCACTGGGGCTGGCCGACGTGGCCGGCACCCTGGAGGTCGGCACGGCCGCCGACCTGGTGGTTATCGACCCGCTGACGGCGAACTTCGCCACCGCCGCCGACCCGGTGTCCGCGCTGGTCACCGCGCTGAAGACGGAGAACGTGGAATCCGTGCTGTGCGACGGCGAGTGGCTGCTGCTGGACCGCCGGATCACCCGCGTCGACGAAGCCGCCGTCCTCGCCGAGGCCGCCGCCCGGGCCGCCGCGGTGCGCCGCCGCGCCGGCCTGGCCATCGGCTGAACGCAACGATCAGGAGGAGGCCGATGTCGCCTACCGCGCTGCCCACCATCGACGTCAGCTCGTTCGCCACCGGCGCCCCGCCGACCCCGGTCCAGGACGCGACCGCCGCCGAGCTGGACCGGATCTGTCGGGAGATCGGCTTTTTCCTGGTTACCGGGCACGGCGTGGAGGCCGAGGTCAAGGCCGCGATGATGGCCGCGATGCGCCGGTTCTTCGCCCTCCCGGCCGAGGAGAAGCAGCGGATCGCGATCGGCAACTCCCCGTGCCACCGGGGCTACGTGGCGATCGCCGAGGAGATCCTGGACGACGCACATGAGACCGCCGGCGACCTCAAGGAGTCGATCGACACGGGCGGCGAGCACGGCCCCGACCACCCCGAGGTGCGCGCCGGGGTGCCGATGTTCGGGCCCAACCAGTTCCCGGCCGACCCAGGGTTCCGGGCGGCCTGGGAGGCCTACCGCGAGCAGGCGATCGAGGCCGCCCGTCGGGTGCAGCGGGCCATGGCCAGGGCGCTGGGCATGCCCGACGAGTTCCTGCTCGACCGGCCCGGCGGCGAGGTCATGTACCACCTGCGGCACCTGCACTACCCGCCGCAGGACACCGTCGCGCCGGGGCCCAACCAGCTGGGCTGCGGTGCGCACACCGACTACGGCACGGTCACCCTGCTCGCCGACGACGGCGTCGGCGGGTTGCAGGTGATGCGCCGCGACGGGGCGTGGATCGAGGTGGCGGTGCCCGAGGACCGGCTGGTGGTCAACATCGGCGACCTGATGGCGATCTGGACCAACGACCGCTGGGTCTCCAACCCGCACCGGGTGATCAACCCGCCGCACACCGACCGCTACTCGATGCCGCTGTTCGTCACCCCGCCGTTCCACGCCGAGATCAGCTGCCTGGAGACCTGCCTACAGCCCGGAGAGACGCCGCGCTATCAGTCGCAGCGGGCGGGTGCCTACCTGGTGGGCCGGCTCGACGCCACGCACAGCTACCGCAATCCCCTGCTCGCCGGCTGAGTGGACGTCTACTAAAAGGTGAGCGGGCGATCGTAGGATTCCCGGACCAGCCGCAGGTGGGTATAGGACTCCACGCTGCGCACACCCGGGACCGACCGGATGGTCTCCAGCAGCTGGAACACCCCCTCGGCGGAGTGGTTCATGATCGTGCAGACGGCGTCGCAGCGGCCGATCGCGGTGGCCAGGTAGTCGACCTGGGTCATCCGGCGGATCGTCTCCAGCGCCTCATCCGCCCGGTCGTCGAAGCTGAGCGCGACGCCGAGCACCTGGGCCATGCCGAGTGCGCCGGGATGCACCCGCGCGCCCACGTGCACGGTGCCCGACTCCTGCAGCCGCAGCACCCGGGTGCGCGCCGCACTGGTGGAGAGCCCGACCGCCTCGCCCAGGTCGGCGAAGGAGGTCCGCCCGTCGCGTTGCAGCAGGGCGAGCAGCCGCCGGTCGACCTCGTCGAGCACGGTCGGCTGGTACAGCCCGGGCGGGAAGAAGGTGTCCTTGAGGATCTCGGTGTAGACAGCGGTGTCCACCCGTTGCACGCCGGGCAGCGCGCAGATCAGCCGGATGTCGCCGGCGAGCGTCGCCTGGGTGTGGCTGCGCAGCTCGGCGACCAGCGAATACTCGCCGGCAA
>DATHIT010000325.1:0-49527 GCA_035489915.1 Pseudonocardia sp.
CTCCGTGAGTCCGGTGAAGTTGCCGTCGTTGGCCCACACGGACTTGAGGAACTCGAACTGCCGGACGAGGTCGGCGCCGATGAAGACGATCACGATGCCGCGGTCGACGCCGTCGTCGGCAAGCACACCGTCGGGGAGAACGGGGCCGTAGGTGGCGCCGTGGCGCAGGGTGCGGTGGATGCTGGGGTCCACCGCTGTGCCGGCCAGGGAGTCGCGTGGGTTCATCCGCCGGATGTGCGCGCCCAGCGGGCAGCGCAGGCCCCGGGGATCTTGGGCGTGGTAGGTGAAGTCGTTGATGCGCTTGGTGTCGGCGGCGATCGCGGGGTCGTCGTGCTCGGGTGCGAGTATGAGCGGGGCTCCGCTGCGCCACCGGCCGACCATCTTCGCCGCGAGCAGTTCCTCTTCCTCGGGGGAGGCGGCGTTGTCGTGTAGGTAGCGGCGGAATGCGGCGACCCGGACGTGCAGTTTGCGGAAGGCCACGTAGGTGCCGTTGCGGCCCAGCACGTCCGGGCGGGGCATGGGCGTGAGATGCCCGCGCTGGTTGACGTAGCCCAGTAGGAATTCGCCAGCTCTGACCGGATCCGCGAACCCGGGCGGGTGGCCGTCGTGGTCTGGGCCGGTCAGCACGTTCGACGCTGCGTTGCCTTCGATGTTCGGCTGGCTGATGCCGTCCAGGTAGCCCAGGTGAGTCCGCCCGGTGGGCAACTGCGGGGTGTCCAGCCGGTAGACCACCGACACCCCGGGCAGGTCGGTGAGGGCCCGGCGGGCGGCGATCAGCGCGGAACGCAGTTCGGCGTCATCGCGGGCGAACAGGTCCACCGCGACATGCACGTCGGTGCTGCCCAATGGGGCGTCCCAGTGCTCCGGGCTGCTGTCCCCGATGTCGCCCAGTTTCTCGGCGCGGGCGGCCATCCCCTGGCGGAACGCGGTTGGGAAGCTGTCCAGGGACGCCTGCGGCACACCCAGCGCCCGTAGCCCGGAATAGCTCAGCGCCACGGTCAGCCGAGCCCGCGGTGGCGGGCCCCACCAGTTGGCCGCGGTGGCGACCAGGGGCGCCAGGCGTCGAAGTAGCTCGTGGCCGTCGGCCGGGTCGTCGATGCGCAGCAGGAAGTAGACGCCGGTGGAGGGCGAGGACCGCCGCCGCAGCACGGTGCCCTGGATGTCCTCCAGCTCCAGCACCTGGACCGGGCGAGTTGGCTGGCTCTCGGTCATCGCGTTGCCTGCCCCGGATGTAGTTGGCTACGAGGGCAGGATCTCGTCGGCGGTGCGGGGCTCGCGGCGCTCCTGGTTGTTGAGCTTGTGGCGCAGGATGGACGAGTGACGGTAGACCAGCTTGCGGCTCCGCATCGTGTTGCCGAGGGGGCGGTGCTCGGCGGTGACTCGCCACGGTGTGAAAGACAGCCCGTCCATCTTCTCGAGGTTGTCCTCCCCGGAGATGTCCTGCTGTGGGATCCGTAGCTTGGCCACCGTGACGGATGGGGAGAGCTGCTCGGGCCACTCGACGGTGAGGTCCTCGACCGGCATCCGGGCCAGGTCGGTGCACAGTTGGACCTGGATGTCGAATTCGTATGGGCGGTCCCGCAGTTCGGCCATCAAGGCCGGGCGGTACACCTCCGTTGCCGACCGCAGATCGAGGTCGCGTTGGGCTACCGCGTCGGCGGAGGCGGGGGCGGGCGCGATGCGCACCTTGGCGATGTAGTCGCCGTGTCGGACCGAACCCATCGTCCAGTAGGTCGACAGCAGCACGTTCTGTGGACGCAGCGCGGCCAGGCGTAGGAAGGCGAGGAACTCATCCCAGACCCATTCGTCTTCACCCAGGGTGCCCTTTCCTGTCACGAAGTCCTTGTAGAGACGATGGCGGCCGGGTGCACCCTCGGCGAGGTACTCGTTGGCGTGGAGGAACAGATCCTGGATGAACAGGTAGGTGTCGATTGAGTTGGCGAAGAAGATCGGCGCGTTGATGTTGGCGTAGTCGAAGGTGCGCGTGTCGGGCTCGTCCTCGAGCAGGGTCGGACCGTCGATATCGAAGATCTTCAGCGCCAACCCGACCGCGGCGCCGAGCCCCGCATCGGCTCCGGTGTGGGGCGAGCCGTTGGAGAAGCGGACTAGCGCCCCGTGGCGCCCCGGCGTGGCATAGATACCCTGCGCGTACGCTGCGGGTAGCCGGTCGAGGATCTCGACCTCCCCTCGGACCAGTCCATACCCTTTGGCGTGGGCGTCGCGGACGGCCTGGCCGATGCCCTCGCCGGTGACCGAGTCAGCGATGTAGCGCTCCGTCGCCTCGATCACTGTTCGCATCTTCTCGTCGAACCCGGGATCAGTAGCTTCGACGTCGGGGGTGTAGCTGACGAATTGCGTTGTCATGAGTCAACCGGTCCTTCCGTGCTTGGGCTTTCCACGTCGGGCAATGGTGTGGTGGTGCTGCTCCCGGGGCTCATCACCGGGGATTCCACATCTGGACAGGACCTCCCTGCCCTGAACGATCCTGCAGCGCAGTGCCCGGCCACATCACCCAGAACGGATGACCGGCCCAGCCGGGCGGGCGGCGCTACCGAGCCGGGGAGCGGCTCGTTCGCCCTTTCGGTGTAAGGCAGCCCCATCGGCCCCCGGCGAGCACGGCGTCATCGCCCGGGTCGGGCGAGGCATCCGGCCAGCCGGCGGCGCCGCGGCAGGCCGTCCTGATTACCCGGCGCGGGTGAGGACTCCCGACGCCCCGGGGTGTTCGATCGGTCCACGACCGAGCCAAGCGGCGCGGCTCCGCCGTGAGCGCCTGCACCCGCGAGGAGACCCGAACCGTGAGCCATCTAGCGAGAATGTTCGAGTTGAAGCGCGACAAACTCAACGTGCGCCAAGGAGTCACCGTTGAAGTGGTCTTGGTGGTGTTGGCTGCCGCGGCCATCGCGCTTGGTCAGCAGAAGTACCTGCTGCCCGTGGTGCTCGGGGTGCTGTTCGTGGCCCTGATCGACCCCGGCGGCGAGTACGGGTACCGGGTGCGGGCCATGACCGTGTTCGCGCTGACCGGCGCGCTGCTGACCGCCCTTGGATTCGGTATCGGGGGAGGGCCGTGGGGATACGCGGTGCTCGCCGCCTTCGTCGTCACCTTGCTGGCCGGGTTGGCGGTGAAATTCGGTCTGCACCGATTCGTTGCGGGAATGCTGCTCAACTTCTGGTTCATCCTCGCGCTCGCCCAACCCTCGCTGTACAACCTGGATCGGGTTCAGGCCGACACCTGGCAACACACGCTGGCCTGGCTTGTTGGATGCGCGCTCTGGATCGCTGTCAGCGGCGTTGTGTGGTTGGCGCGCGGGCGAGGACCGCGGCCGGCGCCAGCCGAGGCGATCCCCGGGGACACAGCGGCGCACGAGCTGACCCCACCGCTGATCTTGTTTGCGCTGATTCGGGCCCTCGCCGTGTCGATCGCCGTCGCCGTGGCTTTCGGGCTGAATCTGCCCAACGCGTCGTGGATGCCCCTCGCGGCCCTGGTTACCATGAAACCCAGTTGGGACCAGTCGGTATTGGCGGCCGAACAGCGCCTAGCCGGCGCGATACTGGGTGCCGCACTGTCCGCGCTGGTCCTGCTCACGATCGACAACAAGATCGTGACCGTGGCGATCATCGTGGTACTCGGCGCGGTGAGTGTGTCCATTAGCGGCGTGAACTACGCCCTGTCCACCGCCGCCACGGCCGCGGCCATCCTGATCGCCATGGACCTGCCCCACCCGTCCAACTTCGCCGACGAGAGAATGCGAGTGGTCTACACATTCGCCGGGGTCGGGATCGCCGTCGCCATCACCTTCCTTGCGGACCAACTCCAAAAGCACACCAAGCCTCGGACACCGCAGCCGACATGAGGTCACCTCGAGGTGTTCGCTGAGGACGGCCACAACCACGCCGACCACCCGGGCGGCCACGTTGCCGGCGATGAGCCCGAACCCGGCGGTGACGGCCGCAGCGCCGAGGAGGAGGTGCACCCAGCCCCAGGCGGTGTAGTTGACGTTGTAAGACGGCGACCTCATCCGGAATGGGTGATGCCGGTGCGCGGCGGCCGCTGGGACGCTGCGCATGCGGCGCGGCTGTGCGTCGTCATTCGGCACGAGCCACTGGAGAGTCTGATGACCTATCGTCGGACCGACCCGTCACTGCAGGATCTCGACCGTGGGATGCTGGTCCTTGCCGCCGTCCTGGTCGGGGTCGGCAGCCTTCTGGGGCTGGCCGGCTTCGCGGTGAGCGGCGCGGCCGTCGTCGCCGCGTGCCGACGCTGGTACCGCAGGGCCGATCTGCCGCCCCACGAACTTGCGAGGTTGAAGTGGGAGCAGGCCAAGGCGGCCGCTGGAGCAGGGACCGGGGCGTGGCGGGAGGCGGAGCTCGCCAAGTACACCCCACGACATGACCGCACGATGGGGTGACGGCGCGGCCCCGGAGGCGGCCATGATCCCATGGGCCACCCGATTCGAGCTGCGCCAGTACCTCAAGGGCAGCCTGTGGGTCCTGCCGCTGTTCGGCGGGCTTCTCGGAGTCCTCCTCGCTCAGGCCGCCCTCTGGGCGGACGGCGCGACGCGGCTTCCCTCGCACTGGAACTACTCGCCCTCCACCGCGAGCGGGGTGCTTACCGCGATCGTCGGGGCCATGGTTGCCCTCCTCGGCTACGTCGTGACGATCGGTGTCCTCGTCGTCCAGCAAGCGACAGGGACGCTGTCGCCGCGCTACATGCGGTTGTGGTACCGCGATGGCCTGCAGAAGGCCGTGCTGGCGACGTTCGCGGGCACGTTCACGTACGCCTTCGCGCTGCTGCGCCGCGTCGAGGACGACTTCGTGCCCGACATCGGGGTCACCGTCGCCGGCGTGGCCGTCGCGGTGAGCCTCGCGCTGCTGCTGATCTACCTCGACCGCTTTACGCACAACCTGCGGCCGGTGGCGGTGGCCGCGCTCGTCGGCCGGTCCGGGCAGGAGGTCCTCGCCGACTGGACGGCGCAGGTCCGCGCCGACGGGTCCGAGGACCGCGACGTCGCGGCACCCCGGCCCGGGGCTCCGGTACTGCAGGTGCGGGCCGTTCGGGCCGGTGCGATGCAAGCGGTCAACCTGGGCGCGCTGCTGGCCGCGGCGGAGCGGCACGACTGCACGATCGTGCTTGCGCGCACGGTCGGTGACTTCGTGACCGTCGGCACCACGGTCATCGAGGTCCACGGCCGAACGCCGCCTCCGGCCCCGCACCTCCGCGCCCTGGTGGCCCTCGGCCGGGAGCGGACCATCGAGCAGGACCCGGCCTTCGCGATGCGGGTCCTCGTCGACATCGCGATCAAGGCGCTGTCACCCGCGATCAACGACCCGACAACGGCCGTCCAGGTGCTTGACCACATCGAGGCCTTCCTCGAGGTCGCGGTGAGCACCGAGCTGCGCGGGCGGTACACCCTGGTCGACCGCGCCGGCGTGCTCCGCGTGGTGGTCCCTGGTCGAGGCTGGGAGGACTACCTCCAGCTCGCCGTGACCGAGATCCGGGATTACGGCGCGGGGTCCACCCAGGTCTGTCGGCGGCTGCGGGCGCTGCTCGACGGGCTGCTCCAGACGGTGTCGGCCGAGCGCCGGCCCGCCGTGCAGGACGAGATCTGTCGGCTCGACGCCGCGGTGGAGATCGCGTTCCCCGATGCCCGGACCCGCGCGGTGGCCCTCGGCAGCGACCGCCAAGGCATCGGGGGCCGGACCGGCGACGTGACGGCCTCATCACCGGGTGGTCGCTGGGGCGGCGGGGCCAACGGTCACGGACGCGCGTAGCTGGGTCGTGCGACCAGCCGCCTGTAGATGATCGAGGATCGGCGAGAGGATCGGCGATGAGCCAGACAACCACTGCACGGCGGCGGCAGCCCCGAACACCCGACGCGGTGCCTCGGCCGACCCGTGAGCAGCGGGTGGCACGGGGGAGGGCGGCGAGGGCCGAGGTGCCCCGCTCCAGCCACGCCGAGTTCAGCCCCGGACCGGACCGGCCCGACCCGGTGGCCATGTTGGAGAGCCAGGACAGGTCGCGGGTGCCGGAACTGCTGCCGATCCGCTACGGACGGATGGCCGTGTCCCCGTTCGCGTACTTCCGGGGGGCGGCGTTGCCGATGGCCAGCGACCTTGCCGGAACTCCTCGATCGGGTCTGGTCGTTCAGGCCTGCGGCGATGCGCACCTGTCCAACTTCGGCCTGTTCGCCTCCCCCGAGCGGCGCCTCGTCTTTGACATCAACGACTTCGACGAGACGCTGCCTGGGCCGTGGGAGTGGGACGTCAAGCGTCTCGCGACGAGCATGGAGATCGCCGGGCGGAACAACGGCTACCCCGCCAAGGAGCGGCGGGACATCGTGCTCGCCACGGTCGCGGCGTACCGAGGGGCAATGCGCGACTTCGCCGCACGCACCGCGTTGGACGTCTGGTACGCCCGTGCCGACGTGACCCAGGTGGAGTCGGTCGTCGCTGAGCGGCTGCGCGGCCACGGGCGCGGGCGCCAGAGGCTCGCCCGTGGCGTCGCCAAGGCCCGGGCCAGGGACAACGTCGGAGCCCTCGGCCGGTTCTGCGGGGTCCGGGACGGCCGGCCTCGCATCCTCGCGGAGCCGCCGTTGATCGTTCCCGTCGCCGACCTGGCGGCGGACCCGACGCAGGCCGACGCCATCGAGCGGCAGCTGCGCGACCTTGTCCGGGCCTACCGGGCCAGCCTGGAGCCGGAGCGCAGGGTGCTGCTGGACCAGTACGAGCTGGTCGACATGGCGCGAAAGGTCGTCGGGGTCGGCAGCGTGGGCACTCGCTCGTGGATGCTGCTGTTTCTCGGCGACCACGAGCGTGACCCGCTGTTCCTGCAGGCGAAGGAGGCGGGACCGTCGGTGCTGGCCGAGTTCGCCGGGCCCAGCGAGTACGACAACGCCGGCCAGCGGGTAGTGGTCGGGCAGCGGCTCATGCAGACCGTCAGCGACATCTTCCTCGGCTGGATGCGCGTGCGGGGCATCGATGGGCAGACCCGGGACTTCTACCTGCGGCAGCTGCGGGACGGGAAGGGCTCGCTGGAGGTCGAGGCGCACGTGCCGAAGGTGATGCGGGTGTACGGCCAGATGTGCGGCTGGACGCTCGCCCGGGCCCACGCACGATCCGGGGACCGCATCGCCATCGCGGCCTACCTCGGCGCCGGTCGGGCATTCGACGAGGCGATCCGCGAGTTCTCCGAGCGCTACGCCGACCAGAACGAGCGCGACCACCAGGCGCTGTTGGATGCAATCGGATCGGGGCGGATCGCTGCCGAGTCCGGGCTATAACTGTGGGTCAGTCGCCGCGTGCACCAGTGACCGAGCAGCCGAACAAGCCGTCAAGGCTCACCGAGCTTCGCCGGCGTTATGCCTGGCTGGACCACCTGGTGCGCGCGGAGGAGCGCTACACCGAGACGCACGGCGACCACTACGCCGCGGCGATCACGTATTTCAGCATTCTGGCGCTGGTACCGCTGCTGATGATCGCTTTCGCGACGGTTGCGCTGGTGCTTGCGGCGAACCCGGACCTGCTCGCTCGGCTACGGGCGAACATCGCCAAGTTGTTGCCGACGGGGCTGGACCAGACGCTGGACCCGGTGATCGACCAGGCTGTCAAGTCCGCGACCACGGTGGGAGTGATCGGCCTACTCTTTGCGCTGTACTCGGGGCTGAGCTGGATGACCAACCTGCGCGAGGCGCTGTCCGAGCAGTGGGGGCAGCGCCGGAATCCGCCGACGTTGTTGCTCCGCCTCAGGGTCGATCTGGCCAGGTTGATCGGGCTTGGCCTGGCGATGGCGATCTCCTTCGGGCTCCCGGCCGCGGTCAGTGGGTTCGCCGAACAGATCCTCGGGTTCTTCGGGCTCGCCGACGTCGGTTGGGCACACTGGCTGCTCGGGGTGCTCGCGGTGCTGCTCGGCCTGCTGTCCGACTGGCTGGTGTTCCTCTGGGTGTTCGCCCGGCTGCCTCGCGAGCCGGTGACCTGGCGCAGCGCGGCCAGAGCCGCGATAAGCGCGGCGATCGGCTTCGAGGTGATCAAGCAGGTGATGGTCATCTACCTCGCCAAGGTGACCGAGACTCCGACCGGCGCGGCGTTCGGCCCGATCCTCGGTCTGCTGATCTTCATCTTCACCGTGTCCAGGTTCCTGCTCTTTCTCACGGCGTGGGCGGCCACCGCGCCGGAGAACCAGGTCGAGCAACCGCCGCCGGCGCCGCCGCCAGCGGTAATCCGCCCGGAGGTTACGGTGCGCAATGGTCCCGGGGCGGGCGCCGCCGCCGGCCTCCTGGGCGCGGGCGCGGTGGTCGGGCTGCTCGGAGGCCGATTGCTTGGTCGCCGTCGAGCTAGCTCGCTCTCAGGTTGGCATCGACCCTGGAGCGGATCGCTGGGCCGGTATCGTCCGCAACGGGTGAGGTGCGCCCGACCGGGCAGATGAACACTGATCCCCCTGCGTGGGGGTGCGCATATCCGGCGACCTCCGGGCCCCGAGCGGAAGGACGTGCATGGAGCGCAGCGTTGTGGTGACAGGCGCAGCCGGTGCCCTCGGCCGGGCTGTCGTGACCGAGTTCCGCGGGCGGGGGCTCGAGGTGATCGCCCTGGATCGGGCCGGTGACCCGCTCGATGAGTTGGGCAAGCAGGACGGTGTGCACCCGCTCGCTGTGGACCTCGCCGACCGGGCCGCCGTAGAGGAGGGATGGGCCGCGGTGGACGATCTCGGCACGCCCTCGTCGCTGGTGGCGCTGGCCGGGGGGTTCGCGCCGGGCTCTCTCGCGGATCTGGACGCGGACACACTCGACGGTCTGTGGCAGTCGAACGTGTCGTCGCTGCTGTGGTGCTGCCAGGCCGCGGCCCCACGAATGGCGGCTGCGGGCGGTGGCGCGATCGTCGCCGTGGGATCGAAGACCGCGATCAGCGGTCAAGCCCCTGTTGCGCACGCGGCGTCCAAGGCGGCGGTGGTGCGGGTCGCGGAGGTGCTGGCGGAGGAGCTGCGCCCGCAACGGATCCGGGTCAACGCCGTCCTGCCTTCAGTGATCGATACCCCGGCGAACCGGGCGTGGATGTCGGCGGACCTCGCGGCCCGGGCCGTCGCACCGGCCGCGATTGCGAAGGTGATCGCCTTTCTGTGCAGCGAGGACGCCGCGCCCATCAGCGGGGCGAGCGTGCCGGTGTACGGCGACGCCTGAGCTCACGCTCCAGGAGCCCGCCCAGTACAGGTTCCTGATCACCCCGCACGGGTGATGGCGCTCGGCGTTTTCCGGCCGACACTGAGGGTCCGGAACGTGTGGAGGCGTCGTGGACCCGAAGAGGTCGGATGCCGAGGTCGGGATCGCGGGGGCCCTGCTCGGCGCGGGTGCGGGCGTGGCGGAGCTGGCCTGGCGGGCGGGCCGGCCGCTGCGCGAGGCGGGTGACGGGGTGGTGCGCGGCCTGTGGGCGTTGACGACGCGGCTCGCGCCGGTCCCGGTGATGTCGGCGCTGGCCGAGCGCAACGACTCCATCCGGGCGGATCTGGGGCGGATCGTCGACGCCACGCTTCGGCTCGTCGTGCGGCGGGTGGTGGAGAGCCTGCTGGCGTCCGTCGATCTGACCGCGCTCGTCCGCGACCACGTCGACCTCGACGCGCTGGCAAAGGTGCTCGACGTCGAGGCGGTCGTGGCCCGCGTTGACCTCGACGCCGCGGTGGCGCGGGTCGATCTGGATGTCATCGCCGACCGGCTCGACCTCGACCAACTGGTCTCGCGGGTCAACATCGACGCGATCGCCGGCCGCCTCGACCTCGACGCGATCGCCACCCGGATCAACCCTGATCCGGTGGTCGCCCGGGTCGACCTCGAGGCCGCGATCGCGCGGATCGATCTCGTCGGCATCGCCCGCGAGGTCATCGACGCGATCGACCTGCCGAACATCGTCCGGGACTCCACCGGCACGATGGCCTCCGATGTCGTCCGCACAGTCCGCGTCGAGGGAATGCAGGCCGACGACGCGGTCGCCGGACTCGTCGACCGCCTGCTGCGCCGCTCCCGGGCGCCGGCATCCCCGCCGCCGTGAACACCGAGCGCGTTCCCCCGCCGCCGCACCGCACCGCCGGGATCGTCACCCGGCTGCTCGCCGCGGGCATCGACGTCCTCGCCGTCCTGCTGATGATGGTCAGCCTGTACTTCGGGCTGGCCGGGCTGCGGTTCCTCTGGTCACCGGCCGCGTTCCGCTGGCCGTCGCCGTCGCTGCTGCACTCGGTCCTGCTCGCGTCCGTACTCGCGTTCTGGTATTTCGCCGTCGCCTGGGCGACCACCGGCCGCACCTACGGCGCCGCTGTGCTCGGGCTGCGCGTGCTCTCGAGAGACCATCGGGTGCTCGGTTGGATCCGCGCCGGCGTGCGGGCTGTGGCCTGCGTGGTGTTCCCCGCCGGGCTTCTCTGGGTGACGGTCAGCCGACACCGCCGCTCGGTGCAGGACGTGCTCGTGCGCAGCGTCGTGGTCTACGACTGGTACCACCACCGCGGGGCGGGCGCCCGCGGCAGCGACACTCCCGAGCGGATGCGCGGCGCACAACCGCCGCCCGAACGGGTCGACGCGCCCAACGCTTACCGACAGCCGATCACCTCACCCGACACGGCCGACGACCACCGCCCGCGCACCCTCAGATGATTCCTGCGCGTCCGCCGCGCTGTGCTCAGCGGCCGAGGACTTCCAGACCGCCGCCAATAACATCGGCAACCTCGACGCCATAAAGGTGGGTGTCGGCGGGGTGAAGGCGGCCCTCCAGAACCTCCAAACCGCGGGGAAGAATCTGGCCGCCGCCGCCAAAGACCAGTTCGGACCGCAGGTGGACAACCTGGCCACCGCGCTCGGATCACTGCGGACCACCATCGAATCACTGACCGACCAGAGCAGCCTGTCGTCCAAGCTCGGCGCTCTCACCGCGTCGGTCAGCGCGGTGGAACAGGCCGCCGTGCCGATCATGGACAGTGCCCGGGCGGACTGTCCGTCCGTGCCACCCGCCGAGTTGGCGCCACCTTCCTGAGCGCGAGCCGTAGCCGTGGGTCAGTTGCCGCGTGCACCGTTGGTGAGTAGGCCGTTTTCGTGGGCGGTGAGGACCGCGGTGCGGCGGCTGCTTACGCCGAGTTTGGTGTAGATCGAGCGTACGTGGCTCTTGACGGTGTTCACCGAGACAGTGAGGTCGGCGGCGATCTCGTCCAGCGACAGTAGGGAAGGCAGCAGGGACAGCACGGTGAGTTCGCGTTCGCTCAGCACAGATCGGCCCTCGTGGTGGCCGCCGGCGGCGAGCGCACAGTCGGCGAACGACTCCAAGGAACCCAAGCTTCCGTGGTGGTGCACAAGCAGTTCCCGGACGGGCTGCCCGGCCTGGACGAACGGGCGCAGCACGTCGAGCGGTTCGGCGATGGCGAGCGCGGTCTGCAGGGCGCGCCGGGCCGCGGGTCGCTCCACAGCGACGAGGGCAAGGGTGGTTTCGAGCAACCAGGCTTCCACCAGCGTGTGCGACAGCAGCGGCGAGGCGGTGGCGTCGAGCACCGGGCGCAGCAGCGCGCGGGCTTGCTCGTAACGGCCGGTGGCGGCGTCGGTCCAGGCGCGCATCACGATGCCCTCCGCGGACTGACCGGTGCGGTCGGCGAACCAACTCTGCACGGTGCGGGCCGCCGTGGAGTGCCCGAGCAGCAGCGCGGCGCGGAACTCGAGCATCGCGGCCACCGCGATCAGTTGTGGTTGCGCGGCAAGGTCACCGAGCTCTGAGCGGGCCTGCTGCAGCTCGGCCAGCCCGTGGGCCCGGTCGCCGCGGTCGAAGGCCGCGGCGCCGCGCACCGTGCGCAGCCCGAATCGCAGTATTGGTAACGACGCCTGGCGGACTTGCCCGAGCGCGTCGGCGGCCAGTCGCTCGGCGTCGGCGGGTTCGGCCCGCAGCAGCGCGGCGTAGGTGAGCATCGTGGTGGCGGCGGCCGACCAGGTCGAGTCGTTCCAGCCGTGCTCGGACCCGGTGGCGAGGGCCTGTTGGCCGCGGATCCGCATGGCGCGCAGGTCACCATCGATTGCCGCGACGAGGCCCAGTAGGACCAGACACTGCATGGCCAGGTAGTCGAAGCTGTGCAGGCGCGCGAGCTCCAGCGCGGCCTGGAGTTCGGTGTGTCCGGCGGCCCGGTCGCCGCGCCCGAACAGCTCCGCGATGCCCCGGCTCAGGCGCGCGAGCGCCTCGAGCGCCGGTGCGGAGGGAAGCTCAGTGATGTCCGGGGCACGCGCGGAGCGTGGCGGGGGCTGGCCGGAAACTACCGCGCCGAGATGTTCGGCCGCCGCGCGCAGCACGGCGAGATCGGGCGTGTGCTGTGCGGGCCAGCATTGGCGGGCATGGCGCAGGTCGCCCAGGGCCGCGGGTAGCTGGCCCGCCTCGAGGTTGATCAGCGCCGAGATCAGCGCCAGCCAGGGATCGGTTGCCGTGGCGGGTGCGCCGATTGTGGCGAGTGCGCGTCGTAGCGGTGCGTGGTCCCCGGTTAGCAGCAGCGGCACCGCGAAGCGGTGCAGCAGATCAGGCAGCAGAGCGCGCTCGTGGCCGAAGGCGCCGAGCTCGAGCGCCGGGAGAGGCCGCTCCTGGCCCGCCCACCAGCCCGCGGCAGCGGCGTACAGCGCGGCGGCGCGGTTTGGGCCCTGGCGGCGCAGGTCGGCGAGCAGGTAGGTCCGCAGCAGCTCCTGCACCCGGTAGGCGTCGCGATGCCAGTCCGTCGCTCTGACCAGCGAAGTCTCGTGCTCGAGCCGAGCAAGCAGACTCCCCGCGTCCTGGCGGCCGGATAGCTCGGCGGCCAGCGTGGCCGGGACCGGGTCGCTGATGCTGATCACCCGCAGGAACTCCACGGTGTCTGCAGGCATCCTGGACAGGATTTCGCCGACCAGGTAATCCGCCACCGAGCGCTCGTCGCCGGAGAACCGCGCGAGGAAGCCGTCGCTGTCGGCCGCCTCGGCGAGGGCATCCGCGGCCAACCGCAGCCCGGCGGCCCACCCGCCGGTCCGCTGGTGCAACATCTCGACCTGCGCCGTGGTTAGGGAGATGCCCGAGTTCGCCAGCAGCGCCGCCGCCTCCGGGGCGGTGAAGCTCATCCGGTCCGCGCGCAGCTCCCACATCCGGCCCGCGAGGCGCAGCCGGGACAGCGCCAACGGCGGATCGAACCGGCTGGACAGGACGAGCTGAACCCCTGCCGGGCGGTTGCGCACCAGGATGTCGACGCCGTGCAGGGTTTGCGGATCGAGGAGCTCATGCAGGTCATCGAGGACCAGCCGGATCGGCCGGGGCAGTGCCAGCAGAGCCTCCAGGAGCTCGGCGAGGAACTCCGGCTGTGCGCCCGGGCGCCAGTTCCACGGCGCATGCAGCCGGCTCGATGGCGGCACCGACGGGCAGCTTGCGGCCGACGCCACCACCGAGGTCCACAGCCGTCGCGGATCGTTGTCGTCGCGGTCCAGGGTCACCCAGGCGGTGTCCACACTGGTGGACGAGCGGGCCCAGTCCGAAAGGAGCAGCGTCTTGCCATAACCCGCCGGTGCGCACACCAGCACCAGGCCCGCTGCCTCATCGAGCCTTGTCCGCAGAGCTGGCCGTTCGACGAATTCCGCCGGAAGCACCGGCGTAGAGATCTTGGCATGCGGGACGCATGGCACGACAAACACCCCTTGTTACCCCATTCGGACTCCCGACGAGTCACGCAGATGCCTCGCGAATGGAGGCATTCGGCCTATAGCGGGACCTGAAACCTTCCGTCGAGATCCGCGCGGTCTTGCATGCTCAAACCGTGATCGGCCGGCCGCCAGGGTCTGGGGCGGATGACCCGGTGCCAAATTCGCCCCGGGCCTGTCCGGGAATGTTATAGCGGTTCCCGGAGGGGGTAGCACCGCCGTTCGGCCTGAAATTCGCCCCGGTGCACCCGCCAACCGGGTACGCCGCGTGAGCGGCCCCACAATCCAGCGCACAGCCCGCGCACAGCTAGCGGACAGCCAGGGGTCCGGCCCTTCAGAACCTCCAAACCTTTACCTTAGCGACATGCTTGTGGGACGTGATTGTGTCCATTTTCTGGTTGATGATTCTGACCGCCTGGATCGCACTATTGATCGCCATCTTTAGCGACCTCTTCCGTGACCATGAGTGTCTGCGGAGGCGGTCAGTCCGCGAACCAGACCTCGACGAGGTCCTCGGCCGCAAGGCCTTGGTCGGACGCGATCTTCTCGAGCGCGGCTGCCAACGCGAGTGACAGCGCTGCAAAGAGGTTGCGGAGACCGGGCATGCCGGTGTCTGTGGCGACCTGGTCAACGATCCCACGCAGAACGGCAAGCCCGCGTTCGTGGTTGTGGTCGTCGGACAGCACGGCGCGCATCGCCTCGAGCACCCTCTGCTGGGTTCGCTGCACCCGCTCGTCGTCGCTCACGCTCGTGCTCCCTCGGGCGGCTGCGAACGGGGGCGCCGTTGTCCAGGGGGCAGGGCAGCGGTTGCGGTGTGCGCAGTACGGCATCCGGATGAATGGGACGCGAGCATAGCTTCCCTGCTCGGACGGCAACGTCAAGCCCCAGCGATCCTGCGCCCCGACTTGCCCTGACGAATGGGAATGGCAAGCCCCGGGTAAACTCCAGATGGCGCCGAATAGCCGTAATGGTTGCCACCCGTTTACCCGTGAGGATGCAGCCGTGAGCGACGACGGGCCGGAGCCGAGCGAACTCCTCGATCTCTACGCCCGGAAACAGGCGTATGAGTCGGTGCGGGCGGTGCTGTCCGACGATCACAACTACGAACGCGGAGTCGGCGCCGTGGGCGGTGTCGCCGACCGGGTGCTCGCCGAGTCGGGTGTTGATGGGCTGGCCAAGGTGGCCGTCGAGCTGGCGCTCAAACTCGCCGCCGCGCTCGAGCGGATCGCCGTCGACCAGGGCCTCGTTGCGGTCGATCTCGCCGATATCTGGTTCGTCGAGTAAATGGAGCGGCGCAGCCGCCTTATTTCTCAGCACAGCAGGCGCGCTCGTAGGGTCGGGGCCATCACGGTCCGCCTGCTCCTGCTCCCGGCCGCGGAGTAGCGCGCGCCGCGTTGGCTGCTCGACGGCCGAATTGATCGTCATTGCCGAACTCGGACCGCGACCTCATCCGGAGGGGGTGATGCCGGTGTGGGCGCTAGTGCGCACAGTGCCATGCGGCGGGATATGGCGGATCAGTCTGAGGAGGCTGTGGGCATGGTGGGGTTGACGGGGTGGAAGTTCGATCCGGCCGGTGGCGCGCAGAGCGCACTGGACCCGCTGGAATGGTTGCAGAAGCAGGAGCTGATCGGCGTTCCGGGCAGGGCGGGTTTCCGGTCGCGCGGGCTTGGCTCTATCGGAAGTGAAGAAAATGCGAGCTGAAGACGAATCCCGCAGTGTCGCAGATGAGCGTCATTTGCTTAATCGGCCCACGGATTGGGTCGAGGATCTCACGGCATGCGTACTAATGTCCTGTGGGCTCGTCGCGGCCGGTATTGCTTTGATGATCGGCCTGAATACTTATCAGAGTATGGCCGAGACGGCCCGCACGGAGTCGGCCGATCGCGCGGCGGTTCCAGCGGTGTTGGTGGCGGATGCGCCCTCGATTCCGGATCCCGATGCTGGCCGGCGTTACGCGGTTACGGCACAGGTGCGGTGGACCGGTCATGACGGTGTTGAGCGGCTCGGTGAGACAGAGGTACGCGGTCAGCGCAGCGCCGGAGACGCCGTGGTGGTCTGGATTGACCGGAACAATCACCTTATGCCCGCCCCTACGAGAAAGAGCGATGCATTATTTGCCGGGTTCCTGCTAGGAGGTCTCTTGTTTGCCGGCGCGTCGATAGCTTTGGCTATGGTGTCGTGTGGTGTTCGGCGCTGGGCTCTCCGTCGTAACTGCGCTCGTTGGGAACGCGAATGGATGAGCGTCGAGCCAATTTGGAGCGGTCGAATCCGAGGATCGCGCTAGTGCGCTCCGCGCCGTCCGAGCCCGCCTTGGCCGGTTGCTCGGACATCCCGCCGGTACGGCCCACGGTCTTGGTTTTGGCCGAGACCGCGACGTCGCGGGTCAGCCAGCGCTGCTTCCGGATGGAGAGCAATGCGAAGATCTTGGTGAGCGACATGGCGAAGCTGACCAGGATGAAGAACGGCATCATCGTGATGAAGTGCCAGGGCTTGCGCTCCAGGTGGGCCAGCAGTTTCGCGGAGCGGCTGAACATCCACCACGTCCCGAGGACGCCCGCGATCGCGTAGCGGTGCTCGACCAGCGACAGGATCAGGTACGCCGGCGAGAACAGCAGGGTGAACGAGCTCACCGCTTTGTCGATCATCCAGTAGGCGAGGAACTTGCGCTTCCACAGCCACCGGCTGCTCAGCGCCCGTAGGTCCGAGCGCCAGGTGTTGCGGGCCCAGCGCAGCCGCTGCTTGAAGAAGGCGAGGCCGCCGGTGGGGAACTGCGACCACACGCAGGCCGAGCGCTGCAGCACGGCGTGGTAGCCGGCCTCCAGGGTCAGCATGGTCAACCGCTTGTCGTCACCGGACAGGCACGGCACACCCCAGAACGACTCGTTCATGAAGGCGTGCGAGTGCGCCATCAGCAGGTCCCGGCGGTAGATCGCCGTGCGGCCGGACAGACAGGAGACCGCCTTGCCCATCGAAGTCTGGGACGCCAGTTCGTGGTAGTAGCGGTAGTCCAGGTACATGTCGTTGAGGTGCTGCCAGGGCGTGTGCGGGTTCATCACGTTCTGCCTGGTGGTGACTGCTCCCACCTGGGCGTCCACGAACGGCATGCATGCCTGCACGGCGACGTCGGGGGCCCACACGGTGTCGGAGTCGACCAACGCGACCAGGGGAGTGGACGCGGCTTCCCAGCCCACGCGCAGCGCGTCACGCTTGCCCGGTACCTCGGTCACGATCACCGTCACACCCAGCTCGCGGGCGATCTCGATCGACTTCGCGTCGGTGACATCGATGACGCAGAGGACCTCGTCGATGTCGTTCGCCAGCCACGACGTCACGGCGGCCCGGAACAGCTCAGGCTCCTCCTGGTACACCGGGGTCACCACCGACATCGGTTCCCGGTGGTAGCTGACCACGGGGCGGTAGAAGGTCGCCGGGAGCTGACGGAACAACCAGCTCAGCCACCGGATGAAGCCGAGAACGCCGAGCGGAATATAGACGAGAAGGTTATCCATCAATCCCTCCGCCCGGCGTCGCGTGTTGTTGGCTGGTCGACTCAGTTGCCCTGGCAGTTGGACCGTGTCGGCGCTCGCCGCCGGTGACACCACCCGAAGGAGGTGAGCGCTGGTGGGGGCTTACTTGCGGCCACCGGACTCGATTCGGGCCGCCGAGCCTCCGACCGCACGACCGAGAGCGGAGCAGGGCAATCACCCCCCGGCCGCGTCCCGGGAAGCGGGGCGTCGATGATTGGCCAGGGTGGCGGCGGCGCACCATCCATCGCGGGTGAATGCACCCCGGTCGACCGTCTCGCTCATCGCTCTCTCGCCGTCGTGGGTCATCGAGACTCCTCGTCGCTCAACCCGGCAAAAGCGTTGCCACCCGTGGGCGCTCTAATCTGTGACGGATGGACGCCTAGAAGACACGCGCTCACCCCGGCTGGGCGATGCCCGTCCGGGACGAGGGGGGGCAGGGTGTGCGGCAGTGCCGGGTCCGGCCCGGCTTCGCACCCGATCCGAGGTGAGAGCTGATGGCGACGATGATGCGTTACGAGTTCCGGGTGGACGGCTGTATGTCGGAGCTGGCTCGCGCCGCGTTCGTCGGCATGCGCATCACCGAGGCGCCACCGGAGACGATCGTCTTCGGCGAGGTGCTCGACGAGTCGCACCTGCACGGGATCATCGCGCAGTTCCAGACCCTGGGGATCACAGTGGTGTCCATGCACCCCGTGCCCGCGTGACCTGATCATGGCGGCGGGCCGGTCCGTCGCCGCCGCCTCGGTCAGGCCTTCAGCTCGCGTCCGTGCACGACGATCGCGTAGATCACGACGACGTCGAGAGTGATGATGATCGTCGACCAGACGGGGTACGCCGCCAGGAAGGCCAGGTTCAGGATCGCGCTGATGACGGCTACGACGACGCCGACCACCCGGGCGGCCGTGTTGCCGGCGAGGAGCCCGAACCCGGTCGCAACGGCGGCGAGGCCGAGAATCAGGTGTCCCCAACCCCAGGCGGTGTAGTCGATGCTTATCACCAGGCCCTCGGGCCGGACCAGGTAGTAGCCCTGGTCGAAGATCGCGACGAGTCCCTCGATCGCCTGGAACGCGCCTAACAGGATGATCATGATTCCGGCGAAGACGACCCAGCCGGTCCAGCGGGTCACCTCGGGACGTGTGCTCGCGGCGTAGCCCGCCGGTCGCGCACTGTCGCTGATCCCGCGGGAGGTGTCGGTCATGGCGTTCTCCACGTTCTCCTCGCTTTGGCCCGGACGGCATCCCGGTCCCACCGATGCCGCTGGGACCGGGGGTCCGTCCTCCGCCGATGGTCGACGGTCGGAGCGATCGTCGTGCTGAAGTTGGACCGCGACCTCATCCGGAGTGGGTGATGCGGGGGCAGCCACGGGCTGGGCAGAGTGCCGACGCATCGGCGGAGCGTTGCCCCGGGCAGCCCCCGGCGGACTGCTCACCCGGCGCCGGGGATGCCGCGGCGGGTCCCATGCGTGACGGTCGTGCGACCAGCCGTCACCGGTGCACGGAGGTCATTCTCACTTCTCTATGCGGACGTCCTCGCCGTCATGCTTTCCTCCCTCGCAGTGCCACTCATCGGGGTCGTCTCGGTCGCGGTACACGTGTCCGCCGTTGTCGGCGCACTCGGCCGGGTAGACCGACGCCGGCTCAGGCTGTAGCGGACGTACCGAGGTGGAGGCCCACGCCGGGCCACCGGCCATTCCGAGGGCACAGAGCACAGCGACCAGCGGCAAGGCTGCCCGGCTTGCCGCCCGAATTCTGTCCATGTCAACGATCTCCTTTCGGGCTCCCGCCACGAATCGGGTTCGGCGTACGGGAGGCGATCTTTAGGACACAGGTACCTGGGGCCCTGGGCATCACCCGCGGTGGGTGATGCCCGCGGGACCGGTTGAACCAGGGGTCGGCGCCCCCAGGGGACAGCCGCGGCCCGGCGCCCCAGCCGCCAGTCCGCTGGTGCAACACCGCGACCGACGCCGAGGTCAGGGCTATGCCCGAGTTCGCCAGGGGCCGATCACGGTGGGCGCGAGGGGTAGCCACGGCGCTGAGAGCCGACGCGCCCCGGACACCGTCTCGCCTTGCTGTGACCAGATTTGTGACCGGGACGGTGTGGGGCGCCGCGAGATGCGGCGGGTCACTGGGCGGGCCGGGTGTGCATCGTGGCGTTATGCCGGCTTGTCAGGTGGCACGTGGCGGGAACTGGCGGGACGGCAGTTGTATAGCTCCGGCGTGGCCGTCGTGTGGCCGTACGTACTGGTCGGCACGTTGGTCTGGTACGCGACGCTACGGTCCGGTGCGCACGCCACGATCGCCGGCGTCGCGCCGGCCCTTCTCACTCCCGCCGAACCGGTCAACGGGCGAGCGGTACTGGTGACCAAGCGACACGTGGCCGGCCTCGGATTGCTCGGCGCGCGCGGGTTCACCGTGGCCCTGTTCATCACCGAGCTCGCGTACACCGACCCGACAAGGTAATGGCGCAGGTCGAGATCCAGTGCGGCCGACACCGCGTGGTCTCGTTGATGAGCACCGAAGCGGTACAGGACTTGGGCCTTGCGCCTGGCTCGCAGCTCCCCGCCGGCGGCGAGGGCATCCGCGCTGATCCGCGTGGCGAGGTCGGTGCGGATCTCCCGCTGTCGAGTCCCGGCTCTGCGCCCTATTCTCCCGTTCTGTGCAGAACAGAGCTGTCTTCGTCGTGCTCGCGGTCCTGCTGCTCGCGGGGTGCGGTGGACCTGCGGCCGGTCCGTCGGCGGAGACGTCGCTGATCCTGGCCACTACGACAAGCACTCAGGATTCCGGGCTGCTCGACGAGCTGCTGCCGGCGTTCACCGCCGCCACCGGTTGGCAGGTCAAGACCGTGGCGGTGGGCAGCGGGCAGGCCATCGAGCTCGGCCGCCGAGGTGAGGCAGACGTGCTGCTCGTGCACTCACCCGCCACCGAGCAGAAGTTCGTCGCCGAGGGCGCCACCGGGCGGCGCCTGCTGGTGATGCACAACGACTTCGTACTGGTCGGCCCGAAGTCCGACCCCGCCGCCATCCGCGGAGTCGCCCCGACGGAAGCGATGGCCCGCACCGCGCGCTCGGGGGTGCCATTCGTCTCCCGGGGTGACGACTCCGGCACGAACGCCCGCGAAGACCAGCTCTGGGCAGCGGCCGGGATTCGGCCTACCGGGCAGTGGTACCAAGAAACCGGCCAGGGCATGGGGGCCACGCTGCGGGTGGCCGACGAGCACGGCGGCTACACCCTGTCCGACCGGGCCACCTGGCTCAGCCAGCCTGGCTCGCTGGTCGTGCTAAACGAGGGCGACCGGCAGCTGCTCAACGTCTACCACGTGATCGAGATGACCACTCACGCCGGCGACCGGATGCAACCGGACGGCGCCGTGGCGTTCGCCGACTGGATCGTCGGCGCCCCCGCCCAGCAGATGATCGGTGAGTTCGGCCGCGCCAAGCTCGGGCAGCAGCTGTTCGTGCCCGACGCCGGCAAACCCGAGCCCACCGGATGAGCATGCTGGCCAGCATCGGCAGCGGCTGATGGACGTCCTGCTCGACGGCCTGGTGGCGGCGGTGCGGCTGCTGCTGAGCGGTGACGCGGACACCTGGGCGATCACCGCGCTCACGCTGCGGGTGTCGCTGACCGCCACTTGTATCGCGGTGATCATCGGCGTGCCGCTGGCGGCGGCGGTGGCGTTGACCAGGTTCCCGGGTCGGCGGGTGGTGCTCGCCGCGGCCAACACCGGTCTCGGGCTGCCGCCGGTGGTGGTCGGCCTGTTCATCACCGTGCTGCTGTGGCGCAGCGGCCCGCTCGGCGCGTTCGGCCTGCTCTACACGCCCACGGCGATGATCATCGCGCAGGCCGTGATCGGCACCCCGATCGTCGTCGCGCTGGCGGCGGCCGCGCTGCGCCAAGTGGACCCGGATTTCCTGGTCCAGATGCAGGGTCTCGGGGCGACCCGGGCCCGGGCGCTGATGGCACTGATTGGCGAAGCCCGGCTGCCGCTGCTCGCCGCGGCGATGGCCGCGTTCGGGGCGGTGGTCAGCGAGGTAGGCGCCGCGCAGATGGTCGGCGGCAACCTGGCGGGCGACACCCGCGTGCTCACCACGGCCGCGGTGCTCGCCACCAGCCGAGGCGAGTTCGCGCTGGCCATCGCGTTCGGGCTGATTCTGCTGTTCATCGCGTTCGCGGTGAATCTGGTTCTGACCCTGGCTCAGCACCGTGAGCCGGTGCGCCGATGAGCGCTCGCATCGGATGTCGTGATCTGCGGGTGAGCGCGCGTGGCCAGGAGATGCTGCACGTCGAGCAGCTCGATGTCACCGCCGGCGCGACGCTGGCCGTGCTCGGACCGAACGGCGCGGGCAAATCGACGCTGCTGCGGGCGCTGGCCCAGATCGGCGGACACCTGCGCACCGGCCAGGTGCTGCTCGACGGACAGCCCGCTGGCCACCGCGAGATGCGGGCCGCGGTCGCGGCGGTGCTGCAGCGCCCGATCCTGCGCCGCGGCACGGTCGCGGCCAACGCCGCCTCGGGACTGCGGCTGCGCGGCGTGGGTCGCGCCGAGGCCGCCCGTCGATCCGCGCCATGGTTGGCCAAGCTCGGTGTCGGGCACCTCGCGGGCCGGGACGCCCGCACCCTGTCCGGCGGGGAGGCCCAGCGGGTGGCTCTCGCCCGCGCGCTCGCCGTCACGCCCCGAGTGCTGCTGCTCGACGAGCCCTTTGCCGGACTCGACGCCACCACCCGCACCGACCTGCTCGCCGACCTGCGCGCCGTGCTCGACAACCTGGACACCGCCACCGTGCTCGTCACCCACGACCGCCACGAGGCCCACGCGCTCGCCGAGGAGACCGCGCTGCTGGTAGACGGACGGATCCGCCAGCACGGCGCGACCTCACAGGTGCTTGACCACCCCGTCGACACCGAGTGCGCGCGACTCGTCGGCTACACCAACCTGCTCCCGCCGGCCCTCACCGGCCAGCCCGACCTGCTCGTCGCCCGTCCGGAACGCTGCCACCCGCTGCCAAACGGCACCATCCCACCACCGGACTCCATCACCGTGCGCGGAACCGTTCGTCGGGTGGTCCCGCTGGGCGGCGGCACCCGGGTCGACCTCGACCCCGAACCGGCCGGCAACACGCTGGCGTGTCTCATCCCGGCGGACAGCGAACTCAAGACACGGCCCGGGCACCCCGCGACCATCACCATCGCGACCGCCGACCTCCGCCCGGTCGCCGCGAGGTCAGAAGACCGCATCGCTATTCGCGTTCCGTTGCCCGATCCCCTGGCCTAGTTGTGACCGGCAGCGTGCGCTCGGCCCGCCTGTAGTAAGAACGGAACGCGGTGTCCCCGCCGGCGTTGATGAAGCGGATGCGGGCCCGGCTGCCCGGCTTGCCGATGAAGGTCACGGGAGCGGTCGGCACCCGGCCGTTGATCAGGTAGTACGGGTACTTCACATCGCCGGCGTCGCCCCCGAGTAGCGGGCTGGTCGCGTTCATCAGGATCGCACTGGATCCCGGCATCGACTGGTTGGTTACGTTGACCTGCACCTGGTCGCCGGCGGTCACCCGCAGCTCGCGCCCGGGGACCAGGCCGTTCCTGTGCCGAACTCGGAGCCTGCCGTCAAGCAGTCGCGATGGCCGACCGTTAGGTACTCGACCGATCGCCACAACACGTGTGCAGCTATCGAGGATGTGCGCGTTGGTCGCCGCCGGACCCGTCCGTCATCGCGGGATTCGTCGCCCGCTTCCGACGCCCTGCGCAAGGGTGTCCAGTGGTACGAGGAGGTAGCGGCGAGAGGAAGAGATGCACGGCGACGATATCTCGAAGGCGGCGCAGCGACTACTCGCCGCCTACACCAGCGGCACGCCAACCGACCCCATCATCGACGGCTACCCCGACGCCTGGAGCACCAGGCGATCCCGGGCGCCACGTTCATCCAACCCCGTATCGAGCCTGAGATCGCCTTCGTTCTCGGCCGGACGTTGCGGGGACCCGGTGTGACGGTCGCCGACGCGGTGCGGGCGGTCGACTTTGTGCTGCCCGCACTGGAGATCGTGGACTCCCGGATCCGGGACCGGAAGATCTCGATCATCGACACGATCTCTGACAACGCCTCATCGGGCGGGGTTGTGCTCGGGAGCCGGGCGGTGTCGTTGCGGGAGGTGGACCTGCGGCTCATGGGGTGCACGCTGCACAGCAACGGCGAGCTTGCCGCGAAGGAGCACACAGCATGAACGCGTGGAACGCCGTCCGCGTGGCGGAGGTCCTTCTCGACGCCGAGGCGACCGCAACGGCTCGCGGTTCGATCGAGGCGGAGTGGAGCGATCTGGACCTCGGTGTCGCCTACGCGGCGCAGGACGAGGCGCTGTCCCGGCGCCAGGAGCGCGGCGAGCGCATCGTGGGGGTCAAGCTCGGTCTCACCTCGCGGGCCAAGCAGATTCAGATGGGTGTGGACTCGCCGTCGGTTGCCTGGCTGACCGACGCGATGGCGCTGCCCGCCGGCGCACCGGTTCCTCGCGCGCGGCTGATCCATCCCCGTGCCGAGCCGGAGATCGTGTTCGTGATGCGTGACCGGCTCGCCGGGCCCGGCGTCACGGCCGCGGCCGCGCTGGCGGCCGTTGACCGGGTGTACGCGGGGATCGAGATCATCGACAGCCGCTACGCGGGGTTCAGGTTCACCCTGGCGGACGCGGTCGCCGACAACAACTCTTCCGGCGTCTACGTGACGGGCCCCGTCGGCGTCCGTCCGGAGGACCTGGACCTCTCACTCGAGGCGGTCCTGCTGGAGGTCGACGGTCAGATCGTCGACAGCGCCACCGGCGCGGCCGTTCAGGGCCATCCGGCCGAGGCGCTGGCCTTCGCCGCTAACACCCTGGCCGACCGAGGGCACGCGATCGAGGCCGGCTGGACCGTGCTCACCGGGGGCATGACCGACGCGGTCGCCATCGCACCCGGGTCCCGCGTCGCCGCCCACTTCACCCATCTCGGGTCCATCACCATCTCCGGCGGCTGACATGCCGTTCATCGACGTGACCATCGCCGAGGGCCGATCCCCGGAGCAACTCCGGGCGCTCATCCATGAGCTGCACGAGGCGGCACAGCGTGCGGTAGGCGTGCCACCGGAGACGATCCGTGTGGTCCTGCGCGAGGTCCCGACCACGCACTGGGCGGCGGGCGACGTGACCATCGCCGAACGCAGGTCCGCCGCGGCCGGCTGACGTCCCGGCCGGCGGTGGTGTGCGGCGGTGTCGGCTATCCGGTCGGTCGCCCAGCAGCGGTGGCCGCGCTGTTCGGGCTATCGGAACAGCCGTCGACGCCGCCCTGGGCGCCCGGGAGGGTGCCGGCATGAGCATGCTGGAGCAGGGTTCGCCCACCACCGCCCCCACCACCGGCTGTCCGGTCGCGCACGACTTCGACCCGTTCGCCGGCATGCCGCACGCCTTCTTCGAGAAGGCCCGGCGGGAGACGCCGGTGTTCTACCAGGAGGACATCCGAGGTTACGTGCTGACCAGGTACGAGGACTGCCGGCGGCTGCTCGGGGACCGCAGTGGGGACGTCAGCGCCAACGCCGCGCTGATGTCGCACCTGAACGTGGCGCCAATCCCCGAGGCGATGCGGATCCTCCAGGAGTCGGAATTCGACCTCGCCCCCTCGGTCGTGGACGAGGACGGCGCCGAGCACAAGCTGCACCGCGGGGTGTCGCAGCCGCCGTTCAGCCCGCGCCGGGTCACGCCGCTGGCCGGCTTCGTCCGCCGGCAGGTCACCGAGCGGCTGGATGCGGTCGTCACGGACGGGGCCGCCGACATGGTGGACGCGATGATCTACGAGGTGCCGGCCACGGTCATCCTGCACATGATGGGCGTGCCGGACGAGGAGATGGGCAACCTCAAGGGTTTCCGCGGCCCGTGGGCGATCTTCATCTGGGGCAACCCGGACGACGACGTGCAGCTCGAGACCGCGAAGATGATGAGCGGCTTCGGCGAGTGGGCGCGCGGGATCGCCCGGGACCGCCTGGAGAACCCGGGCGACGACATCATCAGCGAGGCCATCGCCAACCTGAGGGACAAGGGCGCGCTGGAGTCCAGCCGGGCCTGGCTGAACTCCTACACCCTCAACATCGTGATGGCCGGGCACGAGACCACCGCGAACACGGCCGCCTACGGTCTGGTCCACCTGCTGCAACACCGCGACCAGTGGCAGGCCCTGGTGGACGACCCGGGTCTGATCCCGAACGCGGCCGAGGAGATCCTGCGCTACAGCACCGGGGTGCCCACCTGGCGGCAGCGGGCGATGACCGAACTGGAGTTCTCCGGTGTCACCATCCCGGCGGGCTCGGTGGTGTACGCCGCGCTCAACTCGGCCAACCGGGACGAGCAGGTGTTCGGCCCCGACGCCGAGCGGCTGAACGTGCGACGGGAGTCGGCCAAACGGCACCTCGCGTTCGGCACCGGCGCACACACCTGCATGGGCAACCACCTGGCCAAGCTGGAGATCTGCATCATGCTGGAGGAACTGACCCGGCGGCTACCGCACCTGGAGGTAGTACCGGACCAGGAGTTCGAGTTCTCCCCGAACACCAGCCAGCGCGGTCCGGAGCGGGTGCACGTGCGGTGGGACCCGAGCCGCAACCCGCTCGAGGCCGACCGGCCCTAGACTGCGGGTCGCATGGGGACCAGTGCCGGTCCGACGCTGCCGCCGTCGGCGCCCACGGATACTCCGCGGTCGGCGGACGGTCCGCCGGGCGCGCCCTCGGACGCTCCGCCGGGGGCCGAGCGGGCGGAACCACACTCCCGGACACGACCCCGCCGCCTGGGGAACCTGCCCGAGTCGGTCACCAGTTTCGTCGGCCGGCGCCGTGAGCTGGCCGCCACCAAGACCCGGATGACGGAGTCCCGGCTGGTCACCCTGCTCGGAGTGGGCGGGGTGGGCAAGACCCGGCTGGCGCTGCGGGTCGCCGCCGACTCGCGCAGGGCGTTCCGCGACGGCGTCTGGATGGTGGACCTGGCGCCGCTGAGCGACGGCAGTCGGCTGGCCCAGGTGGTGCTCTCCGCACTGGAGGTGCGCGACCAGTCCGCCCGACGCGCCGACGACAAGCTCACCGACCACCTGCGCGGGCGGCAGTTGCTGATCGTGCTGGACAACTGCGAGCACCTGCTGCAGGCCTGCGCGGTCCTGGCGGACACCATGCTGCGCGCCGCCCCGGGGCTGCGCATCCTGGCCACCAGCCGGGAGCCGCTGGGCATCGACGGCGAGCACCTGCTCACCGTGCCGCCGCTGTCCGCGCCGGAGGCCGACCGGGCCCGCCCGGCGGAGGCACTGGCCCAGTACGAGGCGGTGCACCTGCTGGTGGACCGGGCCCGGGGGGTCCGGCCGGACTTCGCGGTCACCGTGGAGAACCACCGCGCGGTGGCCGAGCTGTGTGCCTGGCTGGACGGCATCCCCTTGGCCATCGAGCTGGCCGCCACCCGGCTGCGGTCGTTGTCGGTGGCCGAGGTGGTGTCCCGGCTGGACGACCGCTTCGGCTTCCTCACCGGGGGCAACCGGGCCGCCCAACCCCGCCAGCAGACGCTGCGCGCGATGATCGGCTGGAGCCACGAGCTGTGCACGACCGAGGAGCAGCTGCTCTGGGCCCGGCTGTCGGTGTTCGCCGGCGGTTTCGACCTGGCCGCGGCGGAGGGGGTGTGCGCCGGGCCGGACCTGCGGGCGGCGTCGGTGGTCGACGTGCTGGACCACCTGGTGGCCAAGTCGATCGTGCTGGCCGAGCGGCGGGGCGAGCGGGTGCGCTACCGGATGCTGATGACCGTCCGGGAGTTCGGCGCCGAGCTGCTCGGGAACGCCGGTGACCGCGACGCATTGCACCGCCGGCACCGGGACTACTACCTGGCCCGTGCCGAGGCGATGGCCGCCGACTGGTGCGGGCCGGGCCAGGCCGCCGCGCTGGCCCGGATGCGCGCCGACCACCCGAACCTGACCGCCGCCCTGCAGTGGTCGCTGGGCCGGCCGGAGGAGAACCGGGCAGCCGCCGCGTTCGCCGCCGCGCTGCGCCACCACTGGGTGGTCGGCGGGTCGCTCGGTGAGGGGCGGCGCTGGCTGGACCAGGTACTGGACACGGTCACCGCGCCGTGCGGCGAGCGGGCCGAGGCGTTGTGGGTGGCCTCCTGGGTCTGTCTGGTGCAAGGGGATGGCCCGGCCGCCGCCGAGCGGCTCGCCGAATGCACCGCGCTGGCCGCCGCCCTGGACGACGACGAGTTGGTGGCGCACGCCGCGCACTGGTCCGGGCTGGCCGCGCTGTTCGCCGGTGAGTTGGCCGATTCGGTGCCGCTGTACGAGCGGGCGGTAGCCGGCCTGGAGCGGGCCGGCAACCCCGGTGCCGTGCTCACCGCCCAGTTCCAGTTCGCCATCTCCCTCGCATACCTCGGCGAGGTGCCCCGCGCCCGGGCGATCTGTGACCAGGCGGTCCGGCTGGCCGACCGGCACGGCGAGCGCTGGGCCCAGGCGTACGTGCGGTGGGTGACCGGGATCATCGAGTGGCACGAGGGTGCGCTGGACGCCGCCGAGGACATGGCGTCCCAGGCGCTGACCAGCCAACGCGACTTCCAGGACGGCATCTGCACGGCGCTGAGCACCGAGCTGCTCGCCTGGGTGGCGTCCTGCCGGGGGGACCACCGGCGCAGCGCCCGGCTGTTCGGCGTGGCCCGCGCGGTGTGGTCGGAGATCGGCACGTCCATGCATTCCTTCGGGCCGCACATGGACGGCGACTCGGTAGCCGCGGCGCGGCGCGGCGAGCACGCGCTGGGTGCCGGCCGGTTCGCCGCGCTGGTCGCCGAGGGGGGCGCGGTGGACCTGCCCGGGGCGATCGAGTTCGCGCTGCGGGAACCCGGCGCGGCGGGTGCACCGGCCGAGTCGACCGCGCGCCGGGAGGCTTCCCCACTGAGCCGTCGGGAGGCCGAGGTGGCCGGGCTGATCGCCCAGGGGCGCTCCAACAAGGCCATCGCCGAGGCGCTGGTGCTCTCACCGCGCACGGTGGACGGGCACGTGGAGCGGATCCTGGCCAAGCTGGGCTTCGTCTCCCGCGCCCAGGTGGCCGCCTGGGTGGCCGAACACACGTCCTGATCTACCCGGGTGCCGGAAAAACGGGTAGTGCATGGGGTGATCTGCCCCACGTGCCGGCCGTCACACTTTGCCAGCCTGGTCTCGATCTCGTCTCGCACCGACGAAGCTGACGAAGGAGAGCCATGACCGCCATCTCCGGTGCTCACCCGACCGACCTGGGTACCACCAACGACGTGCGCCCGATGACCGGGGCGGAGTACCTGGAGTCGCTGCGGGATGACCGCGAGATCTATGTCTACGGCGAGCGGGTCAAGGACGTCACCACGCACCCCGCGTTTCGCAACAGCACCCGATCCATCGCCCGGATGTACGACACGTTCTGGGAGCCCGAGGCCGAGGGCGTGCTCCGGGTACCCAGCGACACCGGCAACGGCGGGGTCACCCACCCGTTCTTCAAGACCGCCCGTTCCGCCGAGGACCTGGTGCTGGCCCGCGACGCGATCGTGGCCTGGCAGCGCACCGTGTACGGCTGGATGGGTCGTTCGCCGGACTACAAGGCGGCCTTCCTGGGGACCCTTGGGGCCAACGCGGAGTTCTACGGCGAATACAAGGGCAACGCGCTGCGCTGGTACAAGGACACCCAGGAGCGGCTGCTCTACCTGAACCACGCGATCGTGCACCCGCCGATCGACCGGGACAAGCCGGCCGACGAGATCGCCGACGTGTGCATCCACGTGGAGAAGGAAACCGACAGCGGCCTGATCGTGTCCGGCGCGAAGGTGGTCGCCACCGGCTCGGCGTTGACCAACGCCAACTTCATCGCGCACTACGGGCTGCCGGTGAAGAACAAGCGCTTCGGCGTGGTGTTCACCGTTCCGATGAGCTCGCCCGGACTCAAGCTGTTCTGCCGCACCTCCTACGAGATGCAGGCCGCCGTGATGGGCAGCCCATTCGACTACCCGCTGTCGTCGCGGATGGACGAGAACGACTCGATCATGGTGTTGGACAAGGTGCTGGTCCCTTGGGAGAACGTGTTCATGTACGACGCCGAGGCGGCGAACACGTTCCTGATGGGCTCGGGGTTCCTGCCCCGATTCACCTTCCACGGCTGCGCCCGGCTGGCGGTGAAACTGGACTTCATCGCCGGCTGCGCGATGAAGGGCGTGGAGATGACCGGCAGCTCCAGCTTCCGGGGCGTGCAGATGCAGATCGGGGAGATCCTGAACTGGCGGGACATGTTCTGGGGGCTGTCGGATGCGATGGCCAAGTCGCCGCAACCCTGGGTGGGTGACTCGGTGCAGCCCAACCTCAACTACGGACTGGCCTACCGGACCTTCATGGGGGTGGGATACCCGCGGATCAAAGAGATCATCCAGCAGACCCTGGGCTCCGGGTTGATCTACCTCAACTCGCACGCCTCGGACTGGCGCAACCCGGACGTGCGGCCGTATCTGGACAAGTACGTGCGTGGGAGCAACGGCATCGAGGCAATCGACCGGGTCAAGCTGCTGAAGTTGCTATGGGACGCGGTGGGTACGGAGTTCGCCGGCCGCCACGAGCTGTACGAGCGCAACTATGGCGGCGACCACGAGGCGGTGCGGTTCCAGACGCTGCTGGCATACCAGGCCAGTGGGCAGGCCGACCAGCTCAAGGGGTTCGCCGATCAGTGCATGGCCGAGTACGACCTGGACGGTTGGACCCGGCCGGACCTGATCAACCCCGACGACCTGGCCATCGTGTCCCGATGAGCGCGCAACGAGAGTGTGCGGTGACCGGCCAGTCATTGCGCAAGGCACTGGGCGGGTTCGCCAGCGGGGTGACCGTGGTGACCACCGGGGCGGCGGGCGAGGTACACGGGATGACCGCGAACGCGTTCACCTCGGTGTCGTTGGACCCGCCGCTGGTGCTGGTCTCGATCGCCACCACCGCGAAGATGGACGCCCGCATCGCCGCGACCGGCCGCTACGGGGTGTCCATCCTGTGCCGGGAGCAGGAGCCGGTGTCCCTGCATTTCGCCGGCGGCAAGTCCTGCCCGGAGCGGGTGCGGTTCGTCCAGCGCGGCGGGGTGCCGCTGCTGGACGGCGCGCTGGTGCATCTGGCCTGCACCGTCTACGACTCGCATCCGGCCGGGGATCACACCCTGCACGTCGGGCACGTCGACGAGCTGTGGTCGTGCCACGGCGACCCGCTGGTGTTCTTCACCGGGAGCTTCCGCGCCCTGGAGATCGTCCGCGAGGACGCCAACTGGGGCTTCTAGCGACCCCACTCGGCCGCGATCGCGTACAGCGACGAGGAACTCGTCATCGAGAGCTAGTGCCGTGCCGACCCGCATTCCTGGAGACGACGCAATGTTGCAAACCATCCAAAAGATCGGGCCGGTACTGGACCTGTTCAGCACCGAGCGACCGGACTGGGGGGTCACCGAGGTGGCCGAGGCCATCGGCGTGCCCCGCTCCAGCGCGCACGCACTGCTGTCCAGCCTGGTGGAGACCGGACTGCTGCAGTGCCGCGCCCGGGGGCGGTACCGGCTGGGCTGGCGGATCGTGGAACTGAACGAGACGCTGAGGGGCACCGTGGATGTCCGCGCGGTCGCCTACCCGGTGCTGGCGCGGCTGGCGGAGCTGCACGGGGAGACCGTGCACCTGGCGGTCCTGGAGCATGCCCGGGTGCTCTACGTCGACAAACTGCCCGGCAACCGGCAACTCACCGTGGCCGGCGTCCGGGTCGGCGCCCAGCTCGAGCCGCACTGCAGCGCGGTCGGCAAGGTGCTGCTGGCGCACCGCTCGCCCGACGAGGTCCGCCGGTTGCTGGCCGTGGCCCCGCTGCGCCGGCTGACCGCCGCGACCATCACCAGCCCGGCCGCGCTGACCGACGAGCTGGCCAAGGTCCGTGCCGCCGGGATCGCGTTCGACGAGGGTGAGGCGGTTGCCGAGGTGTCCTGCGTGGCCGCGCCGATCCGCGACGAGCTGGGTGAGGTGATCGCCTCGATCAGCCTCACCGTGCCGGCCAGCCGGTTCAACGCCTGCCGTAACGAGTACCGGCGGGCGATCAAGGCAGCCGGCCTGGAGGTTTCGCAGCGGCTGGCCGGCGGCGTCCTGCCCCGGCTGACCGTGCTGCGCGACGACCCCGCGGCCGGCCCCCGCCCCGGCGTGACGCCGCTCGAGCGGGCCGGCCTGCGCGCTGTTTCCACCGCCTGAGCCCCGCGCGCCGTACCCCGTACGACGGGAAGGCCGCCGCACCGAACGGGTGCGGCGGCCTTACCGTGTCGCCGGGGTCGCTCAGTGGGTCGGCGGCGGAGGCGGGCCGGCGGTGGCGAACTCGGCCTTGTGCTCCTCGAGGGTTCGCTTGGAGGGCGTGCCATAGGTGAAGTAGGTCTCCCAGGGCAGGTGAGCGCCGCCGATGGCCAGGCCGGTGTCGATGTCGGCCATCTGCCAGGTACGGGTCTCGTAGTCCGGCTCGAACTGCAGGATGCCGGCGTCGGCGAACAGCTCGATGCGGTTGCCGCCCGGTTCGAACACGTACAGGAACGAGCCCTGGGTGATGCCGTGCTTGTCCGGACCGGCCTCGATCTCGATGTCGTACTCGCGGAAGATCTCGGCGGCGTCGATGTTGTGCTGCGGGATGCCGTAGTACATCGCCACGTGGTGGAACCGGCCACGCTCGCCAAGGGTGTCGCGCATGCAGGCGACCTCGTGGCCCAGCAGGTTGGTGCTCATCCAGGCGCCGATCTCGACGTTGCCGTCCACCACGCGCTCCCGGGTCTGGAAACCCAGGTGCCGCTCCATCGTCTCCTTGACCGCGGTGACGTCGCTGGCCATCAGGTTCAGGTGGTCGATGCGCTTGACCGGCAGACCCTTCAGCGGGCGCTTGGACGGCCGGGTGAGGATCTTGCTGCGCAGCTCGGGCGGGGCCTGGTACTTCTCCACCTCCCACACCAGCGACAGGTTGTGCCCGTCGGGGGAGGCGAATTCGTAGGTCTGCCCGAAGCCGAAGTCGCCGTCGCTCCACTTGCCGGCCAGCGGGCTGTCCTTGAGCGAGGCGGCGCGGCGCTCCAGCGCCTCGGCGCTGCTGGTGCGCAGCGCGGCATGCCCCATACCGGCCCGCGGCGCCTCGGTGACCTTGATGCTCCACTGGTACGGGTCCTCGTAGCCGCGTAGGTAGACCGACTGGCCCGCCCGGTGCGTCTCGTACATACCGAGCAGCTCGGTGAAGAACCACAGGGTGCCGTCCGGGTTCGGCGTGTACAGCTCGACCCTGGCCAGGTGGGCGATCTCGTGGCGGATGCTGGGGTCGTTCATCGTGTCTCCTCGGTTGGTGAACTGCGGCGAGCATGCCGGCGCGGGTGGATCGGTGGGGTGGTCGTTCGGGATCGCGGAACACGGCCCGCGAGGCGGCGGCGAGCATCCGAGCTGCCGGACGTCCGCCCAGGTCAGAACAGGCCCCGGCGGGCGCCGCCGTCCAGGGCGAGCGTGGCGCCGTGCAGTGCGGCGGCTTCCGGCGCGAGCAGCTGCGCGACCGCCCAGCTGACCTCGTCGGCGGTGGTCAGCCGGTTCAGCGGGGAGTGCGCCCGATACTCGTCCAGCACCGCCTCCACGCTCACGCCGCGCACCCCGGCTGCGGTGGCGGCGATGCGGCGCAGCCGTGGCGTGTCCAGCGGGCCGGGGGCGACCAGGTGCACGGTCACGGCGCGCGGGCCGTAGGCGTCGGACAGCTGCCGGATCAGGTTGGCCAGCGCCGCGTTGGTCACCCCGGCGCCGCAGGTCGTCGGGGTCGGCTCGGAGCCGAAGTGACCGCCGATAGCCACGATCCGGGAACCGGGCTTTAGCCGTCCGTCCACCGCGCGGACCAGCCGCAGCAGCCCGCCGAGTTTGAGCGCCACCACGGCACCCAGCGCGGCGGGCTCGATGTCGGCCATCGGGCCGGTCGGCGGCAGTCCGGTGGCCTGCACCACCATCCGCACCGGGCCGCCGCCGCGCACCGCCTCGGCGATGGCCGGCTGGGCGGCGTCGGTGCCGATGTCGGCGGCGCAGGGGCGCACCCCGTCGTCGTCGGCGGCCAACTTTCCCAGGGCGTCGGCGTCCCGGGCCACCGCGACGACCGCCAGCCCGGCATCGCGCAGCCGGCGCAGGATCGCCCCACCCACAGCGCCGGTGGCACCTACCAACACGGCCTGCTCGGCGGGTTGGCCGCTCATGCCGACCCCGCGCCGGCCCGGGCCTGGATCTCCGCGCGGCGGGTGGCGCTGGCCGGCTCGCCCGCGATGGCCCAGTCGTCCGGCTCCAGCTGGACGGCCCGGCCGCGGATGAGCGCGCGGGGCGCGTCGAGCAGCTCCACGAGCAGGTCGGTGAATCCGGCCAGCAGAGCGTGCCGCTGCGCCACCGGGCGCCCGTGCAGCACCAGGAACTCGAAGTACGGCGCCGGCTGCGCGCCCCGGCTGACCCGGGTGCCGGCCACCGCGACCCGCTCGGCGGGGTAGCCGGCGACGAACGCCCGGACGCGCTCGAGTGGGGAGTCGAGCACCCGCGCGTAGAGCGTGCTGGCCCGCTCCAGCAGTTCGTCCAAACGCTCGGGCGGGTACCGGCCTTCGACGAGGTGGAACGTGACGATCGGCATGCGCCGGACGGTAGGTGCGGGCACCGGCCGAGGACGGGGTGCTCCGCGAAACCGGAACCGGCGCCCGGCGCCCGGCGCTGCTGTTCGGACATGCCGGAGCACGCCCCGCGCCGCCACCGCGCTGCCTAGCGTCGGCGACCATGACTGCTCGACTACCCGCCGCGATCGTCGGGTCCGGCAACATCGGCACCGACCTGCTGTACAAACTGCGACGTTCCGAGCTGGTGGAACCCCGTTACCTGGTCGGCATCGACCCGGACAGCGAGGGCCCGCGGCGGGCCCGGGAGCTAGGCGTGGAAACCTCCAAGTACGGCGTGCCGGAGCGGGACATCCTGCTGGAGCTGCCCGGCCGTTCGGAGGTCCGCGCATGATCGAGCACTTCATCGCCGGGTCGGCCACCCCACCCGCCGACGGGCGGACCTTCGAATCCCGCGACCCGCACGACGGCACGCTGCTGGCCACGGTTGCCCGGGGGTCCGCCGAGGACGCCGACCGGGCGCTGGCCGCCGCGCGCGCCGCGTTCGACGACGGACCGTGGCCGGGCATGACGCCCCAGCAGCGCAGGGCGATCCTCTACGCGGTGGGCGACGCGGTCGACGCGCACCGTGAGGAGCTCGCCGAGCTGGAGACCCGCGACGGCGGCAAGACGATCACCCAGTCGCTGCACGCGGAGATCCCCCGGGTGGCACACAACCTGCGGTTCTTCGCCGACTATGCGGCCATGGCGCCGAACGAGGCCTACCCGGACGGCCCGCTGCTGTCCTACACGCTCTACCCGCCGGCCGGTGTGGTGTCGGCGATCAGCCCGTGGAACGCGCCGCTCATGCTGGCCACCTGGAAGATCGCCCCGGCGCTCGCGTTCGGCAACGTCTGCGTGCTCAAGCCGGCACCGCAGACCCCGCTCACCGCGGCCCGGTTCGCCGAACTGGCCGCCGGGGCGGGCCTGCCCGAGGGCGTGCTGAACGTGGTGCACGGCTTCGGTGGCGAGGAGGTGGCGGGGCCGCTGACCACCGACCCCCGGGTGGACCGGATCACCTTCACCGGTTCCAGTGCGACCGGAGCCACGATCCTCGCCGCTGCCGCGCCGAACCTCACCCCGGTGTCCGCCGAGCTGGGCGGCAAGAGCGCGAACATCGTGTTCGACGACGCCGACCTGGACGTGGCGGTGCCGATGTCGCTGCGCGCGATCTTCGGCGGCAACGGGCAGGTGTGTCTGTCCGGCTCCCGGCTGCTCGTGCAGCGCGGCATCCACGATGAGTTCGTGGCCCGCTTCGCCGAGGAGGCGGCGAAGCTGACCGTCGGGGACCCGAAGAGCCACGACACCTTCCTCGGGCCGCTCATCGAGCAGCGGCACCTGGACAAGGTGCACGGTTACGTGGAGCTGGCCCAGACCGAGGGTGGCAAGGTGGTCACCGGCGGCGCCCGACTGACCCAGGGCGAGCTCAGCCGCGGCTTCTACTACCCGCCGACGGTGATCACCGGGCTGACCAATCAGGCACGCACCGCCCGGGAGGAGATCTTCGGCCCGGTGGAGACGGTGCTGCCGTTCGACACCGAGTCCGAGGCGCTGGCCATCACCAACGACAGCCCGTACGGGCTGGCCGGCATCCTGTTCACCCGGGACCTCGACCGGGCGCACCGGCTGGCCGCGCGCTGGAAGGCCGGCACGGTGTGGGTGAACTGTTTCTTCGAGCGGGACCTGCGGCTGCCGTTCGGCGGCGAGGGCATTAGCGGGGTGGGCCGGGAGGGCGGCCGGTACTCCCGGGAGTTCTTCACCGAACCCCGCGCGGTCACCCTCAAAATCCGCGGCTGACGCTGGGGCCCCAGTTCGGGCGGTTCAGGTGCTTGCCGCGGTCGCCTGACCGGTCCACTCTTGGCGCGCAACTGGGAACGAAGACGGCAACGGCGAGTCGAACTGGGACCGATTCGCACATACCCCGGGACCAAAGGCCGATGGTCATCTCCTGACACAGCCAAGGAGGCCGCGATGAGCACAGCGGGTGTCCAGAGCAGCGACGCGAGCAGGGCGCCGAGCGTCAAGGGTGTCGACTTGAAGTTCGAGGCGGTCGTCATCCCCGTCTCGGATGTCGACCGGGCGAAGGAGTTCTACGGGAGCCTGGGGTGGCGGCTCGATGCGGACTTCCCCTTCGATAACGGCTTCCGGGTACTCCAGTTCACGCCGCCCGGCTCGGGGGCCTCCGTTCAGTTCGGCTCGAACATCACGTCGGCCGCTCCCGGCTCGGCCCAGGGGCTCTATCTGGTCGTCTCCGACATCGGGGCTGCGCGCGACGAGCTCGCCGCCCGCGGTGTCGAGATCAGCGAGGTGTTCCACCCCGAGACGCCGGGTGCCCAGTTCCAGCACGACAGCACGAGCGGTCGGGTCAGCACGCCAGCGCCCGATCACGCCAGCTACAGCTCCTTCGCCACGTTCCGCGACCCGGACGGCAACAGCTGGCTCCTTCAGGAGGTCACGACGCGTCTGCCCGGCCGGATCGACGCCGCGGAGACGGCATACGCATCCACGGCGGACCTGGCGAGCGCGCTTCGGCGTGCGGCGGCCGCCCATGGCGAGCACGAGAAGCGGACCGGCGAGGCAGATGCGAACTGGCCCGACTGGTACGCCGCGTACATGGTGGCGGAGCGGGCCGGGACGGAGCTGCCGACGTGAGGTGACTATGACGTGATCGTGCTCGGTGGCGGGTGAGTCTGTCGGGGTGAGGAGGACCGACCGCCGGCTCAGCCGGATTTGCGAGCCGCCCCCACGAACACCGCTCGACGCGCTGTGCCGAGCCCCGCACGCTGTGCCGAGCCCGGCGCGCTGTGTGATCGGGAACGCCGCCGTACCGGGCGCCGGTTGTCGGCGCCCGGGCTACGGTGGGTTCGGTGAGGTTGCAAGAACTCCCCAGTAGGCTGTCGGCGATACGTGAACGCCGCTGGCTGGTCATCGCCGTGGTCCTGGTCGTCCTTCTCGGGGGCGGGGTGTGGATCATCCTGGCCAACTCTGGCGGCGGCTCCTCAGAGTCGCAGACCGCCGCGCCAGCAACGCCCGCGAGCCCACCGCCACTTCCCCCGCCTGGGATCGAGCTCTCCGACTGGAAGCTGAGCCTCCCCGAGTCCAACGAGGACGGTAACGCCGCCTCGATCGAGCCGGCGACCTTCAAAGCGCCCTGGATGACTCCCACCCCCGATGGGGGGTTGATGTTCTGGGCACCCACCTCAGGGGCGACCACCAAGAACTCCGACCACCCACGCACCGAGCTGCAAAGCCGTACCTACTTCAACGCAGGTTCCGGGGTCCACACCCTGACCGCGTCGCTCACTCTGCTTCAACTGCCCAGAGACGGTGAGGGCATCATCCTGGGCCAGATCCACGGGGCCGGCGAAAACAGCTCCGTTCCTTACGTGATGCTGCGCGTCCAGGACAAGAAGCTGCGAGTCGTCGTCAAGCAGATCGGCAAAGGCGGAAAGCTGATCAACTATCCGCTGCTGGACAACGTCGGGCTCAACAGCCCGCTCAACTACACGATCACCGACCTGGGCAACGGCAGCATGACCTTCTCCGCCACCTACGACGGCCAAACGCGCCAGACCACCGCACCGGTACCAGCGAAGTTTGTGGGCAAGACGGTTCGCTTCCAAGCTGGCGACTACCAACAGGCCGACAACTCCGCCGGAACCCAGGACGGCGGGCGGGTCATCTTCCACCGCCTCGTGGAGCAGGGCTGAGCGTCGGTGTTATTACGGGGCTGACCGTTTCTGTTTGGAGAGTTGCTGGCAAGCTGCCTGGCAAGTTCCTGATACACCGACTTTGGGGGAGGGCGATGGCATCCGGGACGCGGCCGGACCGTGTTAGACGCTGGGGACTTCGGCACTGGCTTCCCTCGGTATTTCCGGCGGTGGGTGTGCTGGCTGTGGGGGTGCTGGCCGCGGGGGTGTTGACCGCCTGCGGCGGTTCGGCACCGCAGAAGGGGCCAGAAAAACCCAGGACGTCGGTTGCGCCCTCGGCACCTGCTGTTGGGGTGAACGCCACCGCGGCGGATGGGCGGGGGGCGATCAGGCCGCTGCCCGCTCTGTCGGGGTGCACTCGGACCCTTACCGATGCCACATCGGCCAAGGAGGCACTGTCCAAGGCCTCTCCCGGAGACAAGATCTGCATCACTGGAGACCTGGGCGACTTCCGGATGAAAGTCAACTACTCCGGCACCGAACAGGCGCCGATCCAGGTTGTCGGCGACGGGCAAACCCGCGTTCGCGGTATCGACGTGGATGCCAGCTATGTCCTGGTAGACGGATTTACCGTGCTGAACGCCGCATCGCCGGAGATTCAGTTGAACGGGGTCAACATCACCCTGCAGAACACCGTCGCCCGCCATGCCACCACCGATGGGTACGACAGCGTGCAGTTCTTCGGTGACAACATCAAAATCCTGCACAACACTCTCGGCGGCAACAGCGGCGATCCCGCCGAGACGCCCAGCTGCATCGAGACGTCCTCGACCGATGCCAGCAGCTCACCGAGTCGCAACGTGCTGATCGACAGCAACCGCTGCGAGAACACCACCTATGCCTGCCTGTCCGCCGCCGGCCCGCATGGCCCCCGCGGCACGGGTCAGGGCCAAACCAGCGAGATCAGGTTCACCAACAACTACTGCCAAGCTCAGGTCGCGGCAGTGTCATTGAACGATGTGCAGAGCGCCACCATCAGCGGCAACGTGGTTGACGGACCCGACCATGCGTGGTCCCTGCAGAACAACTCCACAGGGGCCAAGGTTGCCGGCAATACCATCGCCCCGGGCACCGCGTACGAGGTCGGCATGGACGACTCCTCGAAAGCCGGCTACCAAGGCCCCTCGGTCGGCGGAGCCCCGTAAAGATGAACCCCGGTCAGCCCATCCGGGTGGGATATGGGGTGCGGGCGTTCGTCGCCGTGCTGCTCGCTGGGACGGTCGCTTCGCTGATGGGGTGCTCCACGGCGTCGGCGGGGCCGACGCGGTTGGCGCCGGCGATCACGCTGGATCAGCTGGATGTCACCGCGTTCGGGCCCAAGCCGTGTGATCTGTTGCGCGCGGACCGGGCATCGCGGCGTCATCTCGCCACCCCGGGCACGCAGGTGGCCGGCCCGAACGGGCTGGTGTGCCGGTGGAATCCCACCGCGGCGCGGGTGCCGGTGTTCACCGCCGGGGTGGACCTGGGCCAAGGGTTGGAGGAGATCTACCGACATCGCGGGGAGTTCTCGCGTTTCGAGCCCACTGATATCGCGAACTATCCCGCCGTGCACACGGAGGTCCAGGGAGCGGGGGCGAACGGGCGCTGCGCGACCCGGGTAGCCGTCGCTGACAATGCGTTACTGGTCGTCACCGCGGACAACAACGGGCTGTCGCCACCGTCTGTGCTGGATCCGTGCTCGGACGCCGACACACTGGCCACGGAGATCATGGGCCAGCTCCTCGCCGGCAGCCCATAGGGCAGGGGTCAGGCGACCCGTCCTGGGTGGATGCCGGAGTGGGGATCGGCGGTGATTTGATCGCTGTCGGTGTCGTAGTCGAACAGCTCCGCGTAGCGGCCCCAGTCGATGGCGGTGTCGAGTTGTCGCTGGGCGTCCTCGGTGGAGAAGCCCCTGCGCAGCAGGTCGAGGAAGAAGCCGGCGCGGAGGTTTCCGTCGGCGCTGCTGGCCAGCGCCCGGCAGATGGTGCGGACCAGGGGTGCGCGGCGGCGGGCCTGTTCGGCGAAGATCTGCTTGCTGGCTTGGATGTTGGCGGTGGTGAATGCCTTGCCGGTGGTGGTGATGGCGAGGTCCGCGCCGGCAACCTCGAGGAAGTCCAGCATGGCGGCGGCGTCGACCAGGGGGAGCAGGTCGTCGATCTCGAAGTTGAGCTCGGCGGCGATGTCGGGCAGGTCGACCCGGCCGCCTTGGGCGTAGAGGATCTCGACGAGTCCGGCCAGGCCGCCGACCGAGGCGGCCGGCAATGGCCGGGCGGTGGGGGTGGCTTCGGTGGGTTCGGGGACCTGGGTATCGGGCTCCCGGCCGGTGAGGATGTCGTAGAGGTGATCGACCAGGGTGGCGAAGGCGGGGGCGTGCCGGTCCCGGGGCCGGGCCAGCGGCACGGCGACCTCAGCGCGGATGTGGCCGGGGTTCGCGCCCAGCACGATCACCCGGTCGGCGAGCAGCACGGCCTCCTCGATGTTGTGCGTGACAATGCAGATGGCCTTGGTGGGGAAACGTTCCCCGGACCACAGGCTCATCAGCTCGGTGCGCAGGTTCTCCGCGGTGAGCACGTCGAGCGCGGAGAACGGCTCGTCCATCAGCAGCAGATCGGGTTCGAGCACCAGCGCCCTGGCGAAGCCGACCCGTTGGCGCATGCCGCCGGAGAGCTCTTTGGGGTACGCGGACTCGAACCCGTCCAGGCCAATGAGATCGATCGCGTTGAGGGCTTGCTCGCGCCGCTGTGCGGGCGGGACCCCTCGGGCGGCCAGGCCGAGTTCGACGTTGTCCTGCACGGTCAGCCAGGGCATCAGGGCGAAGGACTGGAACACCATGGCGGTGCCGGGGTTGGCGCCGTTGAGCACGTTGCCCCGGTAGCGCACGGTGCCGCTGCTGGGGGCGATCAGGCCGGCGATGGTGCGCAGCAGGGTGGACTTGCCGGAACCGGAGCGGCCGAGTAGCGCGACGATCTCGCCGGCGCGCAGCTGCAGGTTGATGTCGTCGAGTACGCGGAGCTCGTCGCCGGCGGCACCGGCGAAGCTCTTGCTGATGTTCTCGACGTCCACCAGCACTTCGCCGGCGCGGAGGGGTGTCTGCGCGGTCATGGGGACCTCCAGGGTGGGTCAGGTGATGGAGTAGCGGCGTTCGGCGAGCGCGTAGAGCCGGCGCCAGAACAGCCGGTTGAGTCCGACGACGTAGAGGCTCATCACCGCCACGCCAATCAGGATGTGGCCGGCGTTTCCGGTGCTGGTGGCCTGCGCGATGTACGCGCCGAGCCCGGTGGCCCTCAGCGTGGTGCCGTGGTAGGAGACGACCTCGGCGACGATGGAGGCGTTCCAGGCGCCGCCGGCCGCGGTGATGCCGCCGGTGACGTAGCTGGGGAAGATCGCCGGCAGGATGAGCCTGCGCCACCACAATGCGCGGGGCAGCCGCAGGTTGGCGGCGGCTTCCCGTAGGTCGTTCGGGATGGCGCTGGCCCCGGCGATGACGTTGAACAGGATGTACCACTGGGCGCCCAGGGCCATCAGCAGGATGCCGCCCCAGTTCAGGCTGATGCCGGTAGCCAGCAGTACCGCGGTGATCAGCGGGAACAGGAAGTTCGCCGGGAAGCTGGCCAGCACCTGCACCACCGGTTGGGCCAACCGGGACACCCGGGGATCCAGCCCGATCCACACCCCGACCGGCACCCAGATCAACGTCGCCACGACCAGGAGTGCGATCACCCGGGCGAATGTGATCAATCCGAGGAACAGGGCGTGGCCCACTTCACCGAAACCGGCGGTGTCGGCGATGAAGCCGGCCATCCTGACCAGCCCGTAGACGATCAGCACCGAGATCGCGACGGTGAACACCACGTCCCCGGCGCGGCGGCGAACCGGGTCGGTCCGCAGCGGGTGCTCGGCCAGCCCGAAGACCGCCATGGCGCGGTCGACGGGAAAAACCAGTCGCCCGAACACCGAGCCGAGCGCGGCGGGGATTCGGGAGCGGCGCAGCACGTTGAGGGTGAAGCTGCGCGGCGCCTGGGCCCCTTCGGACTCCTCGACGCGGAACCGCTCGGCCCACGCGGTCAGCGGCCGCCAGAACAGCACGTTCACCCCGACCACCATGACGATCATGACGACGATCGCCAGCAGTACCTTGTCCAGCTCGCCGTTCGCGGTGGCGGTGGCGACGTAGGCGCCGATGCCGGGCAGGGCGTAGTTGTGGTTGTTCACGCTGAGTGCTTCGGAGGCGGTGAGGAAGAACCAGCCCCCGCCGAAGCTCATCATCCCGTTCCAGACCAGCGGGATCATCCCGCTGGGCACATCCACCCGCCAGAACCGCTGCCAGCGCGACAGCCGCATCAGCCGGGCCGCCTCGTCCAGCTCGCGGGGCTGTGAGGTCAGCGAGTAGTAGAAGGCGAAGGTCAAGTTCCAGGCCTGTGAGGTGAAGATCGCAAAGACCGAGGCACATTCCAGGCCCAGCTCTGAACCGGGGAACAGCGCGATGAACCCGGTGATCGTCACCGACAGGAAGCCCAGGATCGGCACCGACTGCAGAATGTCCAACACCGGCAGCAGGACTTTCTCGGTGCGCCGTAGCCGAGCGGCCGCTGTCGCGTAGACGAAGGTGAACAGCACCGACAGTGCGAGCGCGGCAAACATCCGCAGCAGCGAGCGGGCCGCGTAGTAGGGCAGCTCGGCCGGATCGGTGGAGATCGCCGACGGTGCGGTGGCCGGGTTGAACGGGACGTCCACGCCGTGAGCGAGGTGGACCACCAGCCACAGCAGCGCGACCGCGCCGAGGAACACCACCACGTCGGCGACGCTGCGTGCCGGGCGGGCCAGCACGCCACGCGTGGGGAAGGTGCGCAGCATCGACATCGCGGTTACCTGTCTTCCTCGCCGTTGGCGGTCGGCAGTTCGGTCTGCCAGCGCACGCTGGTCACGGACGGTTCCAGGGAGAGCCGGCTGATCGCGGTTTCCATCTGCTTGTCGTCGCGCTGCTCGGCCGACAGCTGCGCCCGGACCTCCACCCGGCCCTTACCCCCGCCGTTCCCCTCAACATTGCTGCTGGTGACCGACCGCAACGCGAAATCGGTACGGGCCAGCGCCTGCACCAGCAACGCGCGCACGTGCGCCTCGGAAGCGTCGTCGGTCACCGCAAGGAACTCGTACGACGTCGGGGTCTCGGCGCCGGTGTCGGGTCGCCGATCCACCACCCGCCCCACCGGGCGCAGCACGATGTTGACCGCCATCACCGCGACCGTGCCGGCCAACGCGACGGAGTACAGCCCGGCGCCGGCCAGCGAGCCCACCGCGGCCGAACACCACAGGGTGGCCGCGGTGTTCAGCCCCCGCACGGTCAGTCCCTCGCGCAGGATCACCCCCGCGCCGAGGAAGCCGATGCCGGACACGATCTGTGCGGCAACCCGGGTCGGGTCAGCGGTGCCACCGGTGAACCCGTGCGCGGACAGCAGGACGAACAGGGTGGCTCCGCCGGCCACCAGGGCGTTGGTGCGCAGCCCGGCCATCCGGGCCCGGTACTGGCGTTCAAAACCGATTACCGTGCCGAGCCCCACACCGGCGCCCAGGCGCAGCAGCATCTCAATGGTGCTCATGAGTGTGGTCCCCCTCAAGGGCATAGAGCAGGTCTGTCCGGGTTGGGTCCGCGTCGTGCCGTGGGCGGTCGCGCTACCACCAGGCCGGACGGCGCCGCAGATACAGCTTCTTGGTCAACTCGGCGGCCAGCCCGTAGCCGAGCAGGACCGCGCCCAACCAGAGCAGGTAGCTTCCGGGTAGCGGTCGCAGCCCGAGCGGCCCGGCCAACGCGGACAGCGGCAGCAGCACCCCGGCGATGCCGACCGCCGCGGCGGCGATTACCACCGGCCGGGCCGGCCACGAGGCCCTCCAGACCGGCCCCGCAACCCGCAGCAGGAACACGATGAGCAGCTGGGATGCCAGGCCCTCGACGAACCACCCGGTCTGGAACATCGCGGGCTGGGAGCCCGCGCCGAACACCCACCACAACACCGCGAAGGTCATCAGGTCGAACAGCGAGCTGAGCGGGCCGAACACCAACATGAACCGGGTCAGGCCATGGGCGTCCCAGCGGCGGGGCCGGCGCAGGTAGCCCGGATCGACCCGGTCCCACGGCAAGGTGAGCTGCGCCGCGTCATAGAGCAGGTTCTGGACCACCAGCTGGATCGGCAGCATCGGCAGAAACGGCAGGAACACGCTGGCGACCAGCACGGAGAGCACATTGCCGAAATTCGAGCTGGCCGTGATGTGCACGTATTTGAGCGTGTTGCCAAGTGTCCGCCGGCCCTCCACGATTCCCCGGGCGATCACCCCGAGGTCCTTCTCCAGCAGGATCAGGTCAGCGGCGTCCTTGGCGACGTCGGTGGCGGTGTCCGCCGCGATGCCCACGTCGGCCAGGCGCAGCGCCGGTGCGTCGTTCACGCCGTCCCCGACAAAGCCGACGGCGTGCCCGCCCTCGCGCAGCGCCGCCACGATCCGCGCCTTGTGCGCCGGGGTCAGTTTGGCGAACACGCTGGTGCGCTCGACCAGCGCGCGCAGCGCGGTGTCGCTGGCCTTCTCGACCTGGCGGCCAAGCGCGATCCGCTGGGACGGCACGCCGATCCGCGCGCAGACGTGCGCCGCGACGTGCTCGTTGTCCCCGGTGAGGATCTTGACCGCGACCCCGTGCTCGCGCAGCGTGCGAACCGCCTCGGCGGCCCCCTCGCGGACCGGGTCGACGAAGCCGATGAAGCCGACCAGCGTCAGCCCGAACTCATCGTCCTCGTCGTAGCGACCAGCCCGCCCCGGGCCCTGCTTGACCGCCACGGCCAGCATCCGCATGCCGTGCTCGGCGTGGGCCCGCACCATGTCGCGGGCCTGCGCGCGGGCCGACGGGGTCAGCTCGGTGACCGCGCCGAGCGCGCCGGCATGGGTGCTGCGCGCCAGCACCACGTCCGGATCACCTTTGGTGATCAGGAGATGCTCGCCCGGCTGGCGGCGCACCACAACGGTGCCCCGGCGGCGGGCGTGGTCGAAGCCGATCTCGTCGACCTTGTCGTGCAGTGCCTCGATCAGCAGGTCCTCGGCGTCGTCGGCGCTGTCGGCGAGTTGGGCGCGGATCGCCTCGTCCAAGTGGATCCGGGGGCCGGTCTGGAAATGCAGGGCCAGGTAGGCGTACTCGGCCGCTTGGCCGTCGGGCCGTCCCTCCGGGTCGATGCTGTGCGCGTAGACCACCCGGTCCTCGGTCAACGTGCCGGTCTTGTCCACGCACAGCACGTCGGTCGCACCCAGGTCCTGGATCGCGTTCAGCCGCTTGACGATCACCTTCGCGTGGGCCAGGCGCACCGCGCCCCGGGCCAGGTTGGTGGTCACGATCACCGGGAGCATTTCCGGGGTCAACCCGACCGCCACCGCCATCGCGAACATCACCGCCTGGGCCCAGTCCCCGGTTACGGTCCCGTTGACGACCAGCACGATCGGCACCAGAACCAGCATGAAGCGGATCAGCGTCCACCCGACCGTGCGCACCCCCCGGTCGAAACTGGACTCTGGCCGTTCGCCGGCGGTCTGGCGGGCGATCGATCCGGCGTAGGTGTTCGGGCCGGTGGCGATCACCACGGCGGTGGCGGTGCCGGACACCACCGAGGTGCCGACGAAACACAGCGCCGGTAGGTCCACCAGCTCGGAGCGCCGGCGGTCCACCGTGGCGGACTGGGCCGGCTGCCGCTTGGATACCGGCATCGTCTCCCCGGACAGCGCCGACTGGTCCACCACCAGATCAGTCGCGCTCAGCACCCGCACATCGGCCGGCACCAGGTCGCCCGGCTCGAGCAGCAGGACGTCGCCGGGAACAAGGTCGTGGCTCGGGACCTCCCGCTCGCTGGGTTGGTGTCCGTTGTCGGCGCGCCGGCGCACCCTCGTGGTCATGCTCACCCGGGCCCGCAGTGCGGCCACCGCGCGGTCGGAGTGGGTGCGCTGCCACCACCGCACCGCCACGCTCAACGTCACCATCACCGCGACGGTCAACGCCCCACGGAGATCCCCCAAGCCGGCGAACACCAGGCCCAGAGCGGCCAGCAAGGCAACGAACGGGCTGCGTACCGCCGCCGCCACCCGCCCGGCGGCGCCAAGCCGAGCCGGCGGGTCCACGACGTTGTCGCCGTAGCGAGCCAGCCGCTCGGCTGCTTCCGGTTCGGTGAGGCCCTTGGGGGATGCGCCCAGCCGGCCGAACACCGCCAGCGGCGGCGCGTCGGCCAACTCGCGCAACCAGACAGCCGTCGCGGCGGCGGACGACGCATCCGGGCGCGCGGAGCGAGGCATGGTGGCGGTACGAATCATGGAACGGTCCTGTCAATGAAGGCAGTGGACATATGCCGTGCCGAACACGAACGATGACCACCACACGGACCGCCGGGGCCTTACCCCCGCACCGCCAGGCGTTGCCGGGCGTCCGCGTGGCGGCAGCGACTACTTCCCTCGCCGGTCACCCGGCTCACCTCCTCCCACAGCGCACACTGCCGCCCAAGATCGAGCGACCGCGAGACCAGTACACCGCGCCCCGCACAGACAGTCAAACACTTGTGCAAACATCGGTCGTAAGTCACGCTGTCGGGCACCGCGCTCGAGAGGACGGCCAGTGCCCGTTGGCGCCGCTGCTCATCCCCCGGACCCACCGCCGGCCGCGTTACCGCCCGAGCTGCTGCAGGACGCCGCGGCCACCTTCGGGCTGCTCTCGGCGACCGTGCGGTTGCACTTGGTCTGGCTGCTCGCCGAGGGCGAACGCGACGTCGGCAGCCTTGCCGAGCAGGTCGGGCAGAGCGTGGCCACCGTCAGCCACCACCTGAGCAAGCTCAAACTCGCTGGCCTGGTGCGCGCCCGCCGCGAGGGCAAGCGCCAGGTCTACTTCGTTGACGATCAACACGTGGTGGACATCGTGCAGCTCGCCATCCGCCACCACGCCGAACTCCACGACTCCCAGCTCAGCCGCAGAGAGAGCCGCGCCCGCAACCGAGGTGCCTAGAGTGTGGAGATCGACCTGTGAGAGGGGCCTCCGACTGTGCCGATGGTGAACAACGCCATCTACATCGATGGCAAGCGCGCGATCCAGCCCACCTCACTGGATCAGACCGCTGAGGAACTGCGCCGATGCCCCGACGACCACAGCTTCTGCTGGATAGGGCTGCTGCGCCCCTCGGAAGCGGAGATCCACGCGGTCGCCGAGGAGTTCAACCTGCACCCGCTCGCCGTTGAAGACGCCATCGACGCCCACCAAAGACCGAAGCTGGAACGCTACGGCGACACCCTGTTCGTCGTGCTGCGCCCGGCCTGGTACGTCGACCCGGTCGAAGTCATCGAGATCGGCGAGCTCCACCTGTTCCTCGGCCCGGACTTCGTCGTGGCGTTGCGCCACGCCGACAAACCCGACCTCGCCGAGGTGCGCCACCGCCTCGAGGAGACGCCTGACCTGCTGCGGTACGGCCCGTACGCCGTTCTCTACGCGATGCTGGACAAGGTGGTGGACGACTACGCCCCGGTCCTCGACGGGCTGCGCGGCGACGTCGACGAGATCGAGATACAGGTATTCGACGGGGATCCCCAAGCCTCCCGACGGATCTACCAGCTCAACCGGGAAGTGATCGAGTTCCAGCGCGCCGTCGAGCCACTCAGCGATGTGCTGATCGAACTCCGAAACATGCTCAAGGATCGCGCCGGCGATGCGGATCTCGAGCTGCGCCGCCTACTGCGCAACGTCGCCGATCACGTTACCCGGGTGGTCGAGCGCACCGAGGGATTTCGCCAGCTGCTCACCAACATTCTCTCGGTCAACGCCACGCTGGTGGCGCAGCGGCAGAACGAGGAGATGGCCAGGCTCACCGAGGCGAGCTTTCAGCAGAACGAGCAGGTCAAGCGCATCTCATCGATCGCGGCGATCCTCTTCGCGCCGACCCTGATCGCCGGCGTCTACGGCTAAGGCTTGCCCGCCGCCGGCCGAAACCGGAAGCTCACAGCACACTGTCGTGCCGCCGCCCGGCGGGCTGTTCAGGGAGAAAATGCCGCCCAGCGCCTCGACACGGTCCCTCAGCCCGACCAGGCCCGAGCCCCGCGCCGGGTCGGCGCCGCCGACACCGTCGTCGTGCACGCAGACTCGGAGTGCGCCACCCGAGGCTTCCGCGTCCACCTCGACAACCGAGGCGTTTGCGTGCTTCGCCGCGTTGGTGAGCATCTCCGAGACGACGTAGTAGGCGCCCACCTCGACCGGCTCGGGAAGCCGGCCCGCGATCCGTACGTTCATCTCCACCGGGACGCCTGAGCGCCGCCCGAGCGCGCGCAGCGCCGGCCGCAGCCCCGCGCTGGTCAGGATCGCCGGGTGGATGCCCCGGGAGATCTCCCGCAGTTCATCGATCACGCCGTTGAGCCCGTCGGCCACGTCGGTGATCTCGGTACAAATCTCGTCGCTCTCCCGGGGCGCGGCCGCCGCCGAACGCAGCCGCAGCGCCAGCGCGAGCAGGTGCTGCTGTGCGCCGTCGTGCAGGTCCCGCTCAATCCGTCGGCGGGCCTCGTCGGCGGCCGCGACGATCCGGGTTCGCGAGGCGGCCACCTCGGCTCGGCTCTCGGCGTTTCCGACGGCCGTTGCGGCGAGCTCGGTGAAGTCCGCCATGCGGTCGGCGGTGTTGGCGGGAAACGGTCCTCGCCTCGACAACGCGTTCACCACGCCCCAGAGGCGGCCTTCGACGATGATCGGGCTGGCCACCATCGACCGGATTCCCAACTCGCGCAGGCGGTCGGCGAGCGGGTCCGACTCGCCGCTCCACAGGTCCTCGTCGACCTGGGCGGCGCGGCCAGTCTGATGAACCACCGCAGGGGCGACGTAGTCGCGCAGTTTCACCCGCGTTCCGGGCGGTAACTCGACGGGGACGTCCCCGACACCGCCGAGGGCCTCGGCGTAGTACCCGCCCGGTTCGAACCGGGCGATGCCCGTGCTGTCCGCGCCGAGCAGCCGACGGATCTCCTCGCTGACCGCGAAGAAGATCTCGGTGGGGTGGATGCCGCGGGCGACGAGCGTGGCAACGCGGCGGAGCGCGGCCTGCTCCTCCAGGAGGCGGGCGAGTTCATCATGGCTCGCCTGCAGCGCGCCCCGGGTCTGCGCGTTCGCCACCGAGGTGGCGACGAGGTCGGTGAACTGCGTCATGCGTTGCTCGGTGTCGGGCGGCTGCGGCGCCTGGTCGGAGCCGACGGCGATCGCTCCCCACAGCCGGCCGTTGACGTGGATCGGCACGGCGACCGCGGACCGCAGCCCCTCGTCGAGATAGGGCTGCCCGCCGGGAACGTCGCGGTAGTCATCGACCCGGGCCGCCTCGCCGGTGCGCAGGACGGTCGCGGTCAGCCCGGTCGGCGGATAGCCCTCCCAGGGTTCTCCGACCCGGACGTGCGGGCCCGTCGAGCCTTCGTTGGCCAGCAGCGTGGCGGTTCCGTCGTGCTCGTACCGGAACATCCTGGCGGTGCCGTTACCGAAATACCGGAGAGCTTCCCTGGTCGCGGCCGCGAATACCGCCTCGGGCGGTTCGCCCCGCGCGACCAGCGTGGCCAGCCGCCGCAGTGCCGCCTGGGTCTCCGCGAGCTCGCGCAGTTCCCGCTTGGCCTGCGCGTTGGCGGTCGCCGTCGCGGCGAGCTCGCCGATCAGGATCGCGACCGCGGCTCCGGAGACGGCGAAGGCGATCAGCGAGATCAGATCCGGCCGCAGGTCAGCGCGGACGTCAAAGGGAGGTGCAAAGAAGACCACTCGCGCCAGGGCGCCGAGCACCACCGCGGCGAGCGCGGGCCAGGTGCCGCCGATGACCGCGACGGTGATGACTACCAGCAGCATGGAGAACAGGAATCCGCCCAGCACCATCGAATCCAACGGCAGCGCCGCGAGCGTGAGCAGCGCCGGGCCGGCGACAGCAAGCGCCCACGCCGCAACCTGGCGGGTGGCTGAGAGCTGGCTTGACCAGGTGCCGCGCAGGCCGC
>DATHIT010000326.1:0-6911 GCA_035489915.1 Pseudonocardia sp.
CCGAAGCCGAGGTGCTCGGTGACCGCGGCCATCGCCGGCACCGCCAGGGTGGGCTCCCCCACCGGCACCTGGATGCCGTCCCGCAGCGCCGGCTCCGGCCCACCCCGGTAGACGTCGTAGAGCCCGAGCACGTCGGCGATGAACAGGCTGGTGAACCCGCCGCGCTCGAGCAGCTGGGCCAGGTCGGTCCAGTACCGCAGGTCGCGGTAGCGGTGCGGCTGGTCCTCCGGGTGCCGCCACAGGCCCGGCGCCTGGTGGCCGGCGCAGGTCATGTCGAAGGCATTGAGGTGGATCCGGCGAGTCACTTCACGGCTCCCTGGGACAGGCCGCCGATGAGCAGCCGCTGGGCGGCGACGGCGAGCAGGTAGACGGGCACGATGGCCACCAGCGAGGCGGCGGCCTGCTGGCCGAACTGCACGGTGCGGTCCCCTTGGAACAGTGACAGCCCGACGGTCAGCGGCTGCGCCGAGGGTGACTGGGCGAACGACACGGCGAACAGGAACTCGTTGTAGGCCAGGAAGAAGCAGACCAGGGACGCCGCGACCAGCCCGGGCAGCACCAGCGGCAGCACCACCCGGCGCACCCCGGCCACCACGGACAGCCCGTCCACCCAGCCGGCCTCCTCCAGCTCACGGGGCACCCGGCGGACGAACCCGTCCAGCAGCCACACCGCCACCGGCACGTTGGCCAGCCCGTCCACCAGCGCCAGCCCGAGCACCGAGTTGGTCAGGTCCACGCTCTTGAGCAGGAAGTACAGCGGCAGCACGGCGATCACCGGCGGCGCGCAGTAGGCGGCCAGCAGCACCGAGTAGAGCCGCTGGCCGCGACGGCCGCCCCGTGCGGTCAGGTACGCGGTGGGCACCGCGACGAGCACGGTGAGCAGCGTGGCGCCCAACGCGATCAGCCACGAGTTGGCCAGCATCCGGGCCAGCGGCACGGTGTCGAACGCGGCCGGCCAGTTGTCCCAGCGCACCCGGGTGGGCAGCCACCCGCCGTTGGAGATGTCGTCCACCCCGCGCAGCGAGAGCGACACCAGGAACAGCACCGGAGCCAACGCCAGCACCGCCGCGACCGCCAGCACCGCCCGGGAGCCGAATGCGCGCACCACCGGGGCGCTCACCGGTCCGCGTCCCGGACCCGGCGGGTGACCAGCCCGGCCACCGCCAGCACCACACCCACCACCAGCCCCAGCAGCAACGTCTCGGCGGCCGCCGTGCCCACCTCGAAGCTGCCCCGGAACGCGGTGCGGAATACCTCGAAGCTGGCCACCGTGGTGGACACCCCCGGCCCACCGGAGGTCACCACCACGATCAGGTCGAACACCTTGAACGCGATCACCAGCTCCAGCACCGCGACGGCCAGCACGGACGGCGCCACCTGCGGGCCGACCACCGAGCGCAGCGTGCGCAACCAGCCGGCGCCGTCCAGCGCGGCCGCCTCCCGTAGCTCGGCCGGCACCCCGAGCAGCGCCGCATAGACCAGCAGGGTGACCAGCGGTGTCCACTGCCAGGCGTGCATCACCAGCAGCGTGCTGAACGCCCCGACGCCGCTGCCCAGCGGGTTGAACCCGGCGATGCCCAACGCGTCCCACAGCCCGGTGAACGCGCCGCCGACCGGCGCGAGCAGCAGCTTCCAGGCCACCCCCACCGACACCGGCGGGGTCACCATCGGCAGCAGCAACACCGTGCCCAGCAGGCCGAACCGGCCGCCCCGGGCGTCCAGCGCGACCGCCGCGGCCACCCCGGCAACCACGCTCAGCGCGGTGGCCAGCACCGCGAACACCGCCGAGCGCAGCAGCGACCCGGCGAACGCGACCGACTCCGCGGCGGCCACGAAGTTGTCGAACCCGGCGAACGAGCGCAGCGGCCGGGCCAGCGAGGAGTTGGTGAACGCCAGCGCGATGCCCACCACCGTCGGATAGCCGGCGATGACCAGCAGCGACACCACCGCCGGCACCGCCAGCCACAGCGGCACGCCGCGCCGGGAGCCCCGCCGCCTCGGTGGCGCCGGAGTACTCGTGGGCCGGGGGCGGACCAGCGTGGCCTGGCTCACCGGTGCGCCAAGGACAGGCTCACTGCAGCGCCCGCTCCCAGGCCGACTGGGCGTTGCTGAGCGACTGGTTCACCGTCTGGTTTCCCTGGATGGCCAGCGCGAGCTGGTCCACCAGGTCCTGCAGCAGCTTCGGCGCCTGGGCGTCCTTCGGCCAGACCAGCGGGTGGCCGTCCAGCGCGCCCCGGATCACCTCGGTGGCCGGCCCGGCCGCCTTCGCGTAGTCGGGCGAGGCCAGCGTGCTGCGCCGGGTCGGGTCGATGCCGGACCCGCCGGTGCTGGCCAGCAGCAGGTTGCGGGTGGCGTCGGTGGCCCAGGCGGCGAACGCGGCCGCCTTGGCCGGATCCTTGGCCGCGGTGGACACCCCGAGCCCGAAGCCCGCATTCAGCGCGGTGCGGTGCTCGGTGTTGCTCCCGCCGACCGGCAGCGGCACCACGCCCCACTGGTCGACGATCTTGGAGCTCTTCGGGTCCTGCGCCTTGAGCCCCAGGTCGGTCCAGGTGTCCAGCATCGCGGCCTGGCCGGCCAGGAACGCCGAGTTGGCCTGGTCGAAGCCGATCTGCAGCGGGGTGGGCAGCGCGTACGGGGCCACATCCACCAGGTGCTGAAGGGCGGCGGTGGCCTCCGGGGAGGTCAGCTTGGGCGCGCCGTCCGGGCCGACCAGGGTGCCGCCGTAGCCGGCCAACCGGTTGATGAACGAGCAGCCCAGGATCATCGGCACCTGCTGGCCCTCGACCACCGCGCCGAACACCGTGCGGCCGCTGCGCTCGGTGATGGTCCGGGTGGCCAGGTCGTACTCGTCCCAGGTGTTCGGCGGCGCCAGCCCGTACCGGTCGAAGATCGCCCGGTTGTAGTAGAGGACATGGGTGTCGCCGTCGAACGGCAGGCCGTAGCGGCGCCCGTTCAGCAGCGTGTAGGGGTCGTAGATGGAGGGCAGGTAGTCCCCGGCATTGAGCGCTGCGTTGCCGGCGATGTAGTCGGTGAGGTCGACCAGCGCGCCGGCGTCCACCAGCACACCGAGGCCGTAGTAGAAGTAGTCGAAGATGTCGAACTGGCCGGCGCCGCCCTGTACGTCCAGGATCTGTTGGCTGGTCAGCTGGTCATAGGGCACGGCGGAGACCTGCAGCGTGCCGCCGAACTGCTTGGCGAACTCGGGCGCGAGCAGCTGGGTGAACGCCAGCACGTGCGGCTGGTTGACCATCGCCCGGATGGTCGCGCCGCGCAGGTCGGCCGGCGCGCCGGCGGGCAGTGCGGTGCCACCGCCGGATCCACCGCACGCGGCGATCAGCGGCGCCAGGCCGGCCAGCGCGCCGGCGCCGAGGCCGGCGCGCAGCAGAAGTCGGCGGGACAGCACTGGGGAAGCCATGGGTAACTCCTGGTGGCGGGAGGAGTCCCTCGGTCATCGGGCCGGCGCGTCGGTGGCGACGCGGGCTGACCGGGAAGGGACCGGGCGGCGCGGGTCAGCCCGGACAGACGGCCGTGCTGGTGCGGCAGAGGTCCACGTGGTGTCGGCGAACCAGTCGAACGCGGCGACGCCTGAGCGTTGCGCTCACGTCCGGCTCCCTCCACAAGGATGACCGCCACCCAGGCGGTCATTCTTGATAGAAGCTATAGACATTACCGACAGCGATCAAAGTGACGCGGGTCGCACCGGTCGGTACAGCTGCACCAGCGCGGCGGCGAGCAGCGCCAGCTGGACGATCGCGGTGGCGATGGCCGCCCACGAGCCGAACAGGTTCATCAGGTCCAGCAGCACGGCGAGCCCGGCGGTGGCGGTCAGCGCGATCCGGGCCCAGCCGCGCCCTGCCCGCAACGGCACCAGCAAGGCCAGCCACAGCAGGCCGAGCACCAACCAGCAGCCCAGGTCGAGCACGGCGGCGACCAGCGCGGCGGCGCCGACCCCGGCCACCTGGGTGTGCGCGGCCGCCGAGGTGGCCAGCAGGTAATTGGCCACCCCACCGGCGATGCCCACCAACGAGGCGGCGACCCAAAGCCAGGTGCCGCCGGAGGCCGGGTGCTGTCTCAGCTCAGACATCGGGCGTGGCGTTGCTGGCGCTGGTCGAGGGCGTGTCCGGGGTCGCGGGCAGCAGCAGGAGCAGCACCAACCCGAGCAGGAACAGCGACGCGTGCAGCACGTGGTCGGCCGGGTTCAGCAGCCACCAGCCGGCGGACTGGAACACCAGGCCGAGCACGGTGATCAGCAGGTAGCCGACGGTCTGCGCGGCGGCGAACGGCCGTCGCCAGACCTGGTGCCGCAGTGCGGCGAGGGCCAGCAGCCCGGTCACCAGGAGCACCGCGCTGTGCACCGGGGTGAGCCGTAGGCCGAGCGCAGCCACGGGCGACACCGCCGCCACCTCGTTCGGCAGCCCGGGCGGCGGGGCCAGGTCATCCAGGCCGGCCACGCCCAGCCCGACGAGCAGCATTGCCTCGATCGCGATGGCCCAGGTGGCGACCCTGGTCAGCGCGGATGAACCGCCGCGCGAGGCCTGTCGTGGGGCGTGCCACGACAGGTGCTGGATGATCGCCGGCGCGCGCATCAATGCTGACCTCCACCTTGACCCGGTACCACCGTGGCACCGGCCCCGAACCGACGTACCCCCCGGACGGACTGTCCAATCGTCACCGGCCGGCCGGTTGTCCGAGGTCACAGCGCCGAGGCGCCCGTGTCCGGGCAATTTTGCCGTTGGACGGGCTGCGCGCCAAGCCCGGGTGCGGCAAGTTGGACCCGTGACCCTCGACGTAGCCGCACTGCGCAAGCAGTTCCCCTCGCTGGACTCCGGAATCGCCCACTTCGACGGGCCAGGTGGTACCCAAACGCCCAGGCCGGTGGCCGAAGCGGTGGCCAACGCACTGTCCGGGCCGCTGTCCAACCGGGGCGACGGGGTGGCCTCCGAACGCAACGCGACCGGGTTCGTCACCGAGTTCCGGGCCGCCTACGCCGACTTCCTGGGCGCCGACCCGCGCGGCATCGTGTACGGGCGCAGCGCCACCCAGCTCACCCTCGACTTCGCCCGGCACCTGGCCAAGACCTGGGGGCCCGGCGACGAGGTGGTGGTCTCCCGGCTCGATCACGACGCGAACATCCGGCCGTGGATCCTGGCCGCCGAACGGGTCGGCGCCACGGTGCGCTGGGCCGAGTTCGACCCGGCAACCGCTGAGCTGGACCTGGACGGGCTGGCCTCGCTGATCGGGGCACGCACCCGACTGGTCGCCGTCACCGGGGCGTCCAACCTGGTCGGCACCATGCCCCCGATCCCCCAGATCGCCCAGCTCGCGCACGACCGGGGAGCCCTGCTCTACGTCGACGGGGTGCACTACGCGGCGCACCGGGCGGTCGACCTCGCCGCGCTGGGCGCCGACTTCTTCGTGTGCTCGCCCTACAAGTTCCTCGGGCCGCACTGCGCCGTGCTCGCCGCCGACCCGGCGCTGCTCGAGACGATCGTGCCGGACAAGCTGCTGCCCTCCACCGACGAGGTGCCCGAGCGGTTCGAGTTCGGCACGCTGCCCTACGAGACGATGGCCGGCGCCACCGCCGCGGTCGACTTCCTGGCCGCGCTGGCCCCCGGAGAGGGACGGACCCGCCGGGAACGCCTGCTCAACTCGCTGGCCGCCACCGAGGCGCACGAGGACTCGCTGCGCGAGCTCACCCAGGACGGCCTGGCCTCCCTCGGCTCCGCGATCACCCTGCACTCCCGGGCCGCGGTGCGCACCCCCACGCTCTTCCTGACCATGCCGGGGCGGCGCAGCTGGGACGCCTACCAGTACCTGGCCACGCTGAACGTGTTAGCGCCGGCCGGCTCCTTCTACGCCATCGAGCCCTTCCAGGCACTTCGACTCGACGACGAATACGGCCTGCGGATCGGCATGGCCCCCTACAACGAGCCCGCCGAAGTCGACCGCCTCATCGACGGCCTGGCCGGGTTTCTAGGGTCGTGAGTGGCGATGGTCGCTATAGCGACCATCGCCACTCACGACCCCCGAGCAGATAAAGCGGTTGCGCGGGGCCGTAGCGTTGTTGGACGTGCTCGCGGCCTATTTCCGACTGGTGCGAGCGGGTTTCGACCGGCACGCCAGCTACCGATTGGCGTCGCTCGCGGGGCTGTTCACCAACACCGTGTTCGGCTTGCTGCGGGTCGCCGTGCTGCTCGCCGTGCTCGGTCCGACCGGCACGATGGCCGGCTACGACGCCGCCGCCACCGCCACCTATGTCTGGCTGGGGCAGGGTCTGCTCGCGGTGGTGCTGCTCTGGGACGACGGCGAGCTGGCGCAGCGGGTGCGCACCGGGGACATCGCGCTGGACCTGGCCCGGCCGTGGGATCTGCAGGCCGCGCTGCTGGCCACCGACCTGGGCAGGGCCGGACACGCGGTGCTGGTCCGGCTCATCCCGCCGGTGCTGTTCGGCGCGCTGCTGTTCCCGTTCCGCTGGCCGCACGCCCCGGCCACCTGGCTGGCGTTCACCGGCTCGCTGCTGCTGGCGGTCGTGCTGTGCGGCCAGATCCGGTTCCTGCTCGGGCTCACCGCGTTCTGGCTGCTGGACAACCGAGGCGTCCGCTCGCTGTGGGCCAGCACCAGCGGCGTGCTGTGCGGGTTGGTGGTGCCGCTGGGTTACTTCCCGGACTGGGCCAGGGCCACGCTCGGCGTGCTGCCGTTCCCCGGCATCATGCAGACCCCGATCGACGTGTTCTCCGAGCGCGGTGACCTGGCCGCGCTGCTGGCCCACCAGCTGATCTGGGTGCTGGTGCTGCTGCTCGCCGGGCGCCTGGTGCTGTCCAGGGCCACCCACCGGCTGGTGGTGCAGGGTGGCTGACCCGGTGTACCGCCCGCTGCTGGCCTCCCGGGTACGCGGGCAGCTGGCCTATCCC
>DATHIT010000327.1:0-2697 GCA_035489915.1 Pseudonocardia sp.
CAGGTACCCCGAGTACTGGCCCTTGGCCGGTGGCAGTGTGCCGTCCGCGTAGGCGGCCAGCAGGTCGGTCACCAGCAGCGGCAGCGACCAGCCGTCGAAGAGCAGGTGGTGGTTGGTCAGCAGCAGCCGGTGCTCCCCCTCGGCGACCCGGACCAGCGTGGCGCGCAGTAGCGGGGCCCGGTCCAGCGCGAACCGGGTGGCCCGTTCGGTGTGCCGCAGCTCGGTCCAGCTCTCCTCCCGCTCGGCCGCCGGACGCGCGGTGAGGTCCAGCTCGCGCCACGGCAGCTCCAGCCGCGGGGCGATGGTCTGCACCGGTTCAGCCAGGCCGTCGTGATGGAACGCGGCGCGCAGGCTCTCGTGCCGGCCAAGCACGGCGGCGAGCGCGGCGCGCAATGCCTCGGCGTCGAGCTGCCCGGTGAAGGTCAGCGCGAGCTGGGCGATGTAGGCGTCCGCCTCGCTCTCGTCGGCCAGCGAGTGGAACACCAGGCCCCGTTGCAGCGGGGACAGCGGCAGCGTGCCACCGGTGTCCACCAGCCGCGCCGGAATCGTCGCGGACTCGGCGGCTACCAAGGACACCCGCTCCGCCAGGCCGGCCACGGTGGGCGCGGAGAACACGTCGCGCACGGTGAACCGCAGACCCTCGGCGCGGGCAGTGGAGGCCAGCTGAATGGACAGGATGCTGTCCCCGCCGAGGGTGAAGAAGTCGTCCTCGGCGCCCACTGCGCCATTTCCGGTTACCCCGAGCACCCGGGCGAACAGCCCGGCCAGCCGGGTCTCCGGCTCGCCGCGTGGCGCACGGGAGCGGGTCCGCGCGGTATCCGGAGCGGGCAGCGCACCCCGGTCGATCTTGCCGGAAGGCAGCGTGGGCAGCGCGGCCAGCGTGAGGATGCTGTCCGGCACCATGTGCGCCGGCAGCTGGCCGGTCAGCCAGCCGCGCAGCGCGTCGGCGTCGACCGCGGCGGCCGGGTCCGGGACCTGGTAGCCGACCAGCCGCTTGGCCGGACCGTCGTGCAGGCGCACGGCGGCCTGCCGGACCCCCGGGTGGCGGGCCAGCGCCGACTCGATCTCCTCCAGCTCGACCCGCATCCCCCGGATCTTGATCTGGTTGTCCGCCCGGCCGAGGAACTCCAGCACCCCGTCGGACCGCCACCGGGCCAGGTCACCGGTGCGGTACAGCCGGGAGCCGGGCCCGCCGAACGGGTCGGCGACGAACCGCTCCGCCGTCCGCCTCGGCTCCCCCACATAGCCCCGGGCCAGCGGCAACCCGCCCAGGTAGATCTCCCCGGGGACGCCGGTGGACACCGCGCGCAGCTGGCCGTCCAGCAGGTAGATCGTGGTGTTGGGGTTGGCCGTGCCGATGGTCGACCCGCGCCGATGACGCTCGGGGCGGTACACCTCGTGGCTGACCCCGATGGTCGCCTCGGCCGGCCCGTAGCCGTGGTAGAGCGTCGCGCCGACCTGGGCCCGGAACCGGGCATACAGCTCGGGGTTCAGCAGCTCGCCGCCGCACCACACGTGCCGCAGGCAGCCGAGCTGGCCCGGCGTAGCGGCGATCGTGCCGAGCAGCAGCTCCAGCATCGAGGAGGGGAGGTAGGTGAACGTGACCCGCTGCCGGTCGATCAGCCCGGCCAGCTCGTCCACCTCCCGTTCCAGCCCCGGCTCGCAGATCACCAGGCGCGCCCCGGACACCAGCGGCAGGAAGATCTCGTTGATCGAGATGTCGAAGCCCAGCGGGGCCTTGAACAGCGCCGCGTCGTCCGGCCCGAAATCGAGCAGGCCGATCTGCCAGAGCAACCGGTTGGCGATCGCCCGCTGGCGGATCATCGCGCCCTTCGGCTGCCCGGTGGAGCCGGAGGTGTACATAACGTAGGCCAGGTTCTCCGGATCCAGCCGGGGCAGCGGGGCCTCGGCGGCCCAGGCCCGAGCCGGCGACACCGCCAGCGCCGGCACGTCCGCCCAGGCCAGCGAGCCGGGATCGTGGGAGAGCACCAGCACCGGACGGGAGGTGGCCAGGGTGTCCTGGATGCGCGGCCGGGGCCAGGACGGCTCCAACGGCACGAACACCCCGCCGGCCCGCTGCACGGCGAGCAGTGCCACCACCATCTCCAGGGACCGCTCCAGGTGGATGCCGACGGTGCGTTCCGGCCCGACGCCCAGGGACAGCAGCTCGGCGGCCAGTTGCCCGGACCACCGGTCCAGCTCGCGGTAGGTCAGCTCCGTCTCGCCGCACACCGCGGCCACCGCATCCGGGGTGTCCGCCACCTGGGCGGCGAACATCTCCGGCAGCGTGGTGTCCGAGACCGGCGCCTCGGTGGCGTTCCAGGTCCGCACGATCCGGGTGCGCTCGGCCGGCGGCAGGTGCTCGATGCGGGCCAGCGGCCGGTTCGGGTCGGCGGCCAGCTGCTCGGCGAGTTGGCGCAGCTCGTCGGCGAGCCGCTGGGCGGTGCTCCGGTCGAACAGCGCCGTGCTGTACCGGACGGTGGCACTGGGCGCCGCGGTCTCGTCGTCGACCAGGGTGAAGCTCAGGTCGAACTTGGCTGCCTCCAGGCGCGCGGACAGCGGGGTGTCCACCAGCTCGGGCAGCCGCAGCGCGGGCGGGTTCTGGTCGGCGTAGACCACCATGGTCTGGAACAGCGGCGTGCGGCCGAGCACCCTGGGCGGGTCGAGGAGGTCCACCACCCGCTCGAAGGGCAGGTC
>DATHIT010000328.1:0-7027 GCA_035489915.1 Pseudonocardia sp.
CGCCTTCGCGCGTGACTCGGTGGGGGCCTACTGCCCCGGCCGGTGAGCCGTCGTTCGGAGCTACGGTGCCTCAATGCGGGTAACCCGAATTTCAGCCAATCTCGGTGTGGACGACATGGCCGCCGCCCGGTCCTTCTACACCGACTTTCTCGGTATGGACGTCGGTTTCGACCTGGGCTGGGTGGTCAACTTCCACGTGCCGGGCAACGATGCGGCTTCGGTTCAGCTGGTCACCAGGGACGCGACGGCGGCTACGGACTCTCACGTATCGGTTGGCGTGACCGATGTCCATGAGGCTTACCAGCTGGCGCAGCGGCGCGGGTACGAGATCGTTCATCCGCTGACCGAGGAGCCGTGGGGGGTGACGCGGTTCTTCGTCCGTTCCCCGAGCGGCGCTGTGGTGAACATCGTGCGCCACGACTAACTGGCGTGGCGGCGTGCGGTGACGATGAGGATGCATCTGAGTGCCATCGGGAATGCGGGACTCAGCTGCAATAAGGAAGCCCGAAAATGATATTGCGGCACATATTGATCATCGCGACTATAGTTCTAACTGAGTTCCTATTAGGTCAGGCGTGAGGATTCATAGGTGCCGCACAGGTTTAGGCCGCCGGCGAGGTAAAACCCCTGATCAGGGAGAGTGTGTGGTCGAGGTAGGGCGGCGAGTTGCACAGGCCACCCCAAAAGTCAATGTCAGGTCTATAGAAGCTGAGACAATTCCTAAGCCTGATGGCCGATGATTTGCACAGGTTAATCTCAGCTGCTATCAAATGGAGGTCAGATTTCCCACCCCGAAGGAACCCTGAACAATGAATCGTGCAATTCGAATTCTTGCTCGTGGCGCGGCGCCGATGGTGCTGGCCATGGGCGTTGTCGGTGCGCTGAGCACGCCGGCACTGGCGGCCCCGGCCAGCGCGGAAGCTCCCGCCGCGCTGTCCACCGCCGCGTTCTCGAGCCCGCTCCCCACCTGGGGCTACAACGACAACAGGCACCACACCAACCGCGACCACTGCCGCCGGTCCGGCGGCCACGACAGCTGGGACCGCAACCGCCATCACTTCTACTGCCACGGCGGCAGGGATGACCAGGACTGGTTCTAGATCGTTTGCCGGCTGAACCGGTAGACCAGGCTTGAACCGACCGGGCACGTGCGAATCCGCACGTGCCCGGTGCCAGTTCAGCGGGTGATCTTGGCGACGACGCTCATTCCTGGCAGGAGTCGCGCGCCGTCGCTGTTGCTGATCGAGATCTTGACCGGAATGTATTGGTCGACCTTCCGCGGGTTCGTCGGGTCGGCGTCCAGGCTGGGAAAGATGGTGAACTTTCCGGCTGCCGCTCCTTGGATACCGGTGACGACCCCAGATACGTGCGCGTCCGGGTAGGCGTCGACGGAGATGTCCACCTCTTGCCCGAGGCGGACCTCGGCGATGTCCTTATCCCCCACTCGCGCGGTGATGTAGATCGACCTCGGGTCGTAGGCGATCGCCAAGGTGGTCCCCTCGGTCACGTACTGGCCCTCGACCACGGTGTTGACCGCGATGGCGCCGATACCCGGCGACCGGACGGTGCGCTTGGGCTGGGCGCCGCTGCCCGCGGGCCGGATCCGGCCGACCGCCTGGTTGTCCCGCACCGTCGAGCCCTCGCCGATCGACCAGTCGGTGACGTTTCCGGTCGCGGGGGCGTTGATCACGATCTGGTCGCCGTCGACCTGGGCGTTGTCGGTCGACACATGGTGTCGCGAGTACAGGACGTAGGTCCCGGCGAAGCCCGCGACCTCCAGCAGGCTCAACACCGCGACGACGATCAGACCGATCTTCGTCGACCGCTTCAGCCCGCTCTTGGCCGGCGGATCCGGTTGGTGGGAAGCCCGGCTCAGGAGGCCGGCCGAGTCCTGCGCCGGCGCGACGGTAGGTGCCAGTTCTGTCTCGATCATGTTTGACCTGCCTAGTGGACCATCGGTTTGTCGGCGCCGGCCGCGGGGCGCCCGGAACGGAGCAAGAACGCCAGGGGGACTCCGACCAGGGCGGCGCATCCGGCAACGAAGAACGCGTTGCTGTAGGCCTGGGCCTGGACCTGGTTAGAGAGTTGTTGCCACAGCTGGATCAGCCCGGATTCGCCTTGCTGTTGCATCTCGACAATGCGCGGGTCGAGGTCGGCGCCGATGCCCTTCATCAGCGCCGTCCGGTCACTCCAGAACTGAGCCCGGTCCGCGGTCACCAGCGCGCTGAGCACGGCCAACCCGAGCGCGGCGCTCACCCGCTGGATGAGCGTATTGACCGCGCTTCCGACGTCGGAGAACGCACTCGGAACCGAGGAGAGTCCACCGGTCATGATCGGCATCATGCCGAGACCCAGTCCAGTCGCCATGACGGCTGTCCCCAAGATCAGGTTCTCGCGAGGGGTATGGACCGTAACGCTCGACAGCATCAGGATCCCGCACCCGGTGAGGGTTAGCCCGATGATCGCCAGCCAGCGAGGTCCGAACCTGTCGTAGAGCCGGCCGGCGATTGGCATGAGCACCGCCGTTACCACTCCCTGCGGCAGCAAGACCAGACCGGCGTCCAACGCGCCCAAGCCTTGAAGGTTTTGCAGGAACATGGGGGTGTAGAACATCACCGCATACAGTCCCAACATCATCGAACTGATCAGTAGTAGCGAGTTGACAAACGGCCAGTTCTTGAACACCTCCACATCCAGAATGGGATGTTTGACCTGCAGCTCAACCACGACGAACAGGATCAACAGATTGATCGCCGCCGCGAACAGCAGGAGAACGGGATAACTGGTCCAGCCCCAGCTCGAGCCCTCCTCCAGGGCCAGTAACAGTGCGAACAGGGCGCCGGCGATGCAGACGAACCCAGCCAGATCGAACGGTCTGTTCCGCTGGGCCGGAAATTTCGTCAACAGGGCCATAGCCGCGATCGCTCCCGCAATGCCGACCGGCACGTTGATGTAAAAGATCGCCCGCCAGCCGATGTATTCGATAAGGAAGCCGCCCAATGCCGGGCCGATAGCGGGAGCGACCACGACGCCCACGCCGTACAGCCCCATCGCTGTGCCCAGTTTCTCCTTGGGCACTATTCGATAGAGTATTGTCTGGCAGGTCACCGGTATGATTCCGCCCGGTATCGCCTGCACGACCCGGAAAAAAATCAAAGCACCCAGGCTGCCCGCCATGGCGCACAACGCGGAAGCCACGGTGAACAAGACCAGTGACCAGATATACACCCGCTTGAGCCCGTACCGAGCCCCGAGCCAAGCGCTGGCGGGCACCACGATGCCCTCGGTCAAGCTGTAGACGGTGCTGATCCACTGGACGCTCTCGGTGGCGGCCCCGAAGTCTTTTCGCATCGCCGACATCGCGACGTTGACGATGCTGATGTCCAGGATCGACATGAACATCCCGACGATCAGGACCGCCAGCGGCAGGCCCCAACCCCTCGCCACGGGCGGCGACGGCGGTGGCGACGGCGGCGACGGCGATCGGTCGCTCGGCGCGGCCGAGACCCGCCCGTTGGCAACCTCGGTCTCCATAAGGCCTAACGGTGCATCCACTGCCCACGAGTTCGCAATAGGAGACGTCAACGTCTTTTATTAGATACGTCACTCCGTCCTACGCTCGGAGCTAGGGTGTGGAAGTGCTCGACAACGATGCCTCCGCGCGTCGACGCGGAACCGGAGGCGGCCCCGCGCCGACGCGGCGCCGCAAGCGCGGCGACGAGCTACGCGCCGCAATCCACACGGCCGTGCTCGACGAGCTACGGGAACGCGGCTTCGCCGCGCTGACCATGGATTCCGTCGCGGCCCGGGCTCATACCGGCAAGGCCACGCTCTACCGGTACTGGCCCAGCAAGATTGAACTGGTCGTGGACGCCGTGGAGTCCTCGATGTCGCAGATCGACATCCCCGACGACGACGGAGACCTGCGCGGACAGCTACTGGAAGTACTGCGCCAGGTGGCCAGTGACCTCGACAGCCCCACGGGTGTCGCGGTACGGCACCTGATCGCCGAGCTCGTACGGACACCGGAACTGACCCAGGCCATCCGTCCCCATATGGACGACCCGGTCATTCCGCCGATCCTGGAGGTACTGCGACGCGCGGCGGTCCGAGGGGACGTCCATGTTACGGCCCTCACTCCCCGTGTGGCCGGAGTCGGGCCCTACATGCTCAGGACACACGCCATCATCAGCGGCACCCCGATTGCCGACTCCGTCGTGGTCGAGATCGTCGATCTCGTGCTGCTACCACTCCTGCGCGGCTACGCTGTGCCGCCCAGCTAGCCAGGTCCCGGGGCTCCACCGGATGTCGTTGATCGCGGTTGAGCGCGGTCGGTGACCCTTTCACGGCCTGAGTACGGCCTGATCTTCAAACGAGGTGGTCATTCGGGGACTTCTCAAGTCTAGATAGTTACGCTACCGTACCTACGCATACGTACTTACCTAGTCGTACCTAACGGGGAGGTGGCGGGGATGTCGGTAGGCAGTGAGCCTTGTGTGGTGGTGGGTGCTGGTCCGGTTGGTCTGACCGCGGCGTTGGCATTGCGGCGAACGGGTGTGCCAGTCACCGTGTTGGAGTCCGAGCCTGAGGGGCGGCAGCGTCCGGGCAGTCGCGCGATCGGACTGGGTCTACCGACCCTGTTGCGCTACGAGAAAGTCATGCCCGGACTGGGCGAGACCATCGGGCGAGCTGGAGTGAACCTGAGCGGCTACGACGCTCACTACAGCGGCCGGCGCGTCTTCAGCGTCCGGCTGAAGCCGCAGCCGCCGTTGCGGTCCTTGGGCCGGAGCTTGCCGCAGAAAATGACCGAGGACATCCTCATGAAAGAGGCGGTCGCGCACGGAGTCCAATTCCGCTGGGACGCGCCAGTAGCCAGTCTGGACACCAGCCCACGCGGCGCCACGATCGAACTGGCCAACGGGGAAAAAATCACCGCGCCCTACGTCATCGGCGCCGACGGTGCCCGTTCCGCTGTGCGACGCGCGATCGGCGTCAAGATGCAGGGCCACACTGACGACACCCCGTTCATCATCGTCGATGTCGATGAGCACCCCGACGGGTCGACCCCGGCCATGCCCGGCTATTTCCACTACCGCACCCCGGAACTGGACGGGCGCAACGTCATGCACATGCCATTTGTCACCGGCATGCGCATCGACCTGCAATGCCTCCCCACCGACGACGCCGAGTACCTGGCAAGCCCGCAAGGCCTGCGCGAATGGCTAGCCAAGGTCGTCGACCCCTGGTACGCCGAGCACATCCAGTGGGTCTCGACCTACCGCTTCCACCAGGTCGTCGCCGACTCCTTCACCGACCCCCACCGCCGGGTCCTGCTCGCCGGCGAAGCCGCGCACCTGTTCGCCCCCTGGGGAGGACGCGGCCTCAACTCCGGGGTTATGGACGCCACCGACGCTGCCCGCTCGATCGCCGCTGCCCTGGCCAGCACAAGCCCCTCCGACGCGGACCGGGTGATCCAACGCTGCGCCACCGAACGCCGCGCCTGGGGCCTGCACAACCGAAACATTTCCTCCCGAGGACTGCGCATCCTGCGCGGCACCACTCCAGCCATGCGGACCGGACGCGCCGTGGCCGCGCGACTCGCACCGGTGATCTGGCCAGCTGGGGCGTGGCTGGCCAACGGGCCCCTGAAAGTCCCGGCTCCGCGGATGCGGCAAGGATCATGGAACCTCTACTGACAGTGGCTAGCCTGGCGAGGATGAGCTCGCCCACGTCCCCGCCCCGCACTCGGCGGCAACCCAGAATGCCCATCGAGGTGCGGCGGGAACAGGTCCTCGACGCCGCACTGCGGTTGATCCTCCGGCACGGCTACCCGGCGGCCACCATGGAAGCGATCGCCCGCGAGGCGCAACTAGCCAAGCCACGCGTCTACACCGCCTACCCCGGGCGCGGACCGCTACTGCTCGCACTGCTGGAACGCGAACAACAACGCGCAATCACCGACCTCGCCGAAGCCATGCCCGCCTTCACCGACGACACCAACTTCGACACCACACTCCTGGCAGCGGCCACCAGCCTGCTCAATGCCGTCACCGCACACCCCGGGCCCTGGCAACTGCTGATCCTGCCCGCCAACGACGCGCCACCCGAGGTCCAGCAACACGCTCAAGGCCGCCGACAGTTTGCCCTCCAACAACTACGCGCCCTGCTCGAATGGGGCCGACACCACCGCCCCGGGCTCGCCGAGCTGGACCTCGAACTCCTCGCCCGCACACTGCTTGCCGTCGGTGAAGATGCCGTCCGACTCATCCTGACCCAGCCCGACCAGTTCACCGCTCAGCGCTACAACAACTATCTCCGCGATCTCCTCAAGATGTGGTCACCACGCACAATCTGATCACGCCCCGCGACGCAGCATCGGTCAATGCTTGACGGCCTGGATGCGGCCTGATCGTTGATCTAGTGGCTGACCAGGCCCCGGGAGATGACCAGGCGCTGGATCTGATTGGTGCCCTCGAAGATCTGCATGATCTTCGCTTCGCGCATGTACCGCTCCACCGGGAAGTCCCGGGTGTAGCCGTAGCCGCCGAGCACCTGGACCGCATCCGTGGTCACCCGCATCGCGGCGTCCGTGGCGACCAGCTTGGCGACGCTGGCCAGTTGGCTGTACGTGCGGCCGGCGTCGCGGCGGCGCGCGGCGTCCAGGTAGGTGGCCCTGGCCGAGCCGACCGCGGCCGCCATATCGGCGAGCAGGAAGCCCAGCCCCTGATGGTCGATGATCTTCTTGCCGAACGCGGTGCGCTGGTTGGCGTACTCGACGGCGGTGTCCAGTGCGGCCTGGGCCAGGCCGGTGGCGCAGGCCGCGATGCCCAGCCGGCCGGCGTCCAGCGCGCCGAAGGCGATCGGCAGCCCCTGGCCCTCGGCGCCAAGCAGCCGGTCGGATTCCAGTAGCGCCCCATCCCAGTACGCGGAAGTGGTCGGGATGGCATGTAGGCCCATCTTCTCCTCCGGCTTGCCGAAGGACAGTCCCTCGGCCACGCCGGGAGCCAGGAAGCAGGAGATGCCTCGG
>DATHIT010000329.1:0-17176 GCA_035489915.1 Pseudonocardia sp.
GGTCTGGTCGGACGGCGCCCCGGTCGGCTGCAAGGACATGTACCTGCTCTACCTGGCCGCGGTGAGCCCGGCCAAGACCGCCGCCGGCTCGCAGGCGTTCGACTCCTCGCCGACCGGCTACAGCCAGATCTCCAAGCTCGAGTGCTCCCCGGACGGCAAGACGGTGACAGCCACCTTCAGCACCCCGCTGGCGGACTATCGGGGCCTGTGGTCGGCGGCTTGGCTGTCCGGTGGCCAGCTGCTCCCGGCGCACATCCTGGAGCAGCGCACCGGCATCCCGGACGTCACCAAGCTCCCGCTGGACCGGGACACCCCGGACGTACAGAAGGCCGCGCAGTTCTACACCAAGGGCTGGAGCGACTTCGACGCCACGAACGACCTGTCCGCCGGGCCATACGTCCTGCAGAGCTCCACCCGCAACCAGCGGGCCGTGCTGGTGCGCAATCCCAAGTGGTGGGCCAACCCGGGTGGGCCGGCCAAGATCACTGCCACCGCGGTGACCGACTCGCAGGCCATGGTGCAGCAGCTGCTGAACAAGGAAGTGCAGGTCATCGCGCCGCAGGCGGACTCGACGGTCGCCGAGCAGGTCCGCGCCGGGGGCGACTTCAGCGTGTTCGCCCGGGGCGGGCAGACCTACGAGCACCTGGACTTCAACATGGGCCGGCCACTATTCCGCGACCATCCGGAGCTGCGCCACGCGGTCGCCGACTGCGTGAACCGGCAGGACATCGTGGACAAGCTGGTCAAGAGCGTCGACCCGAACGCCAAGCCGTTGGGCGCCTTCCTGATCAACCCGAACGAGGCTGGCTACCAGGACCACTACGCCGGCGTCGGCACCGGTGACGTGGCCGGAGCCAAGAAGCTGATGGAGGACGCCGGCTGGACGCTCGGCCCGGACGGCATCTACGCCAAGGACGGTCAGCGGGCCAGCTTCCGGGTCGGGCACAAGCTGGTGGACCGGCGCGGCCAGACCGTCCAGCTGATGCAGGCCAGCTGCAAGCCGGCCGGCATCGAGATGATCGACGCGGGCAACGAGGCGTTCAACGACCAACAGTTGCCGGCCGGCGACTTCGACACCGCGCTGTTCGCCTGGGTGGGCTCCTCGATCAAGTCCACTCTCACGCCGAACTACACCAGCAAGGCCAAGGGCGGCAATGCGAACTACAACAACTACAGCAACGCCCAGGTGGACGACCTGCTGACCAAGGCGAACACCCAGCTGGACTTCACCCAGCGCCTGGCCACCTTCAACCAGGCCGACGACCTCATGGCCAAGGACATGCACAGCCTGCCGCTGTTCCAGCTGCCCGACTTCTCCTGCGCGGACCGGTCCTACTCACCGATCAGCTATCTGAGTACCGGCGGCGCGCTGTGGAACGTGTTCGCCTGGACGAAATCGCTGTAGATGCTGCGCTACATCGTCCGGCGGGTGCTCGTCGCGATCCCGCTGCTGATCGTCGCGTCGATCCTGACCTTCGCGCTGACCACCGCGATGGGTGACCCGCTGGCGGAGTGGAAGACCCTGCGCGCGCGCACCCCGGCGGAGGTCACCTCGGAGTACCACCGGATCGGTTGGGACCGCTCCCCGCCGGAGCGCTACCTCGACTGGGCGGGCGGGTTCGTCAAGGGTGACTGGGGCGCCACCATCTCCCCGGGCAGCGGAACCCTCGACGTACGGGGCGAGATCGGCCGGGCGCTGGGCGTGACGCTGCAACTGGTGATCGTCGCGGAGGTGCTGGCGCTGCTGATCGGCATGGCGGTCGGCGCGCTCGGGGCGGTACGCCAGTACTCCTGGTTCGACTACGGGGCCACCGGCGCGGCGTTCGTGATGTTCTCCATGCCGCTGTTCTGCGTCGCGGTGATCCTGAAGTTCGGCGGGATCCAGCTGAACAACTGGCTGGAGAGCCTGGGGCTGGGGCGGTGGATCATCACCGCCGGGCCGCCGCAGGGCGGGTTCTCCGGCGGCTTCGGGCAGCTGCTCTACGAATACAGCGGGGCCTTCATCCTGCCCGTGTTGTCCCTGATCGCCATCCAGTTCGCGCTGTTCAGCCGCTACCAGCGAGCCTCCATGCTGGATGCGCTGAACGCCGACTACGTGCGCACCGCGCGGGCCAAGGGGCTCAGTTCGGGGCGGGTGGTGATCCGGCACGCGCTGCGCAACGGGCTCATTCCGGTGGTGACCGTGTTCGCGCTCGACCTGAGCCTGCTGATCGGCGGCGCGGTGATCACCGAGACGGTGTTCGGCTGGCGCGGCATGGGCGCGCTCATCGTGGATGCGATCACCAAACGGGAGCCCTGGATGGTGCAAGGCTGGATGATGGTGACCGCGATCGTGATCATCGCGTTCAACCTGATCGCCGACCTGGTCTACGCCTACCTCGACCCGAGGATCCGCCTTGGTTGACATCAGCTCCCCGCCGACCGCGGCCGGCGCCGGCTTCGCGGACAGCCAGGCGCGTGCCGAGTGGCGCACCGTGCTGCGCCGGTTCCTGCGGCACCGGGCGGCGGTCGCCGGGTTCGCGATGTTCGTCCTGCTGCTGCTGTTCGCGTTCGTCGGCCCGTTCGTGTGGACGGCCAGCCTGGACGCCGGCGGCACGGCGAAGGTGGCGCCCAGCCCCGGGCACCCGTTCGGCACTGACCGGATCGGGCACGACATGCTCGCCTCGGTCATCTCCGGTACCCGGCTGTCCCTGCAGATCGCGCTGGTGGTGGCGCTGGTGGCCACCGTGCTGGGGGTGGTGCTGGGCGCGGTGTCCGGCTACCTGCGCGGCTGGGTGGACGGGGTGATCAGCCGGGTCATCGACCTGATGCTGTGCATCCCGGCGCTGGTGGTCACCGCGGTGCTGGCCCGGCACAGCTTCACCCTGGCGCCGTCGGCGCAGAACGCCAGCAACTGGCTGACCGTGGCGCTCATCCTGGCGCTGTTCACCTCGTGGTTCCCGATCGCCCGGACCATGCGCGGCATGGTGCTCTCGCTGCGGGAGAAGGAGTTCGTCGAGGCGGCCAGGGCGCTGGGCGCATCCACCTCGCGGATCGTGTTCCGGCACATCCTGCCGAACACCGTGGACGTGATCATCGTGAATGCCACGGTCACGGTGGCCCAGGCGGTGCTGCTGGAGTCCGCGCTGTCCTTCATCGGGCTGGGCGTGCACCGGCCGGATGCCTCGCTCGGGCTGTTGATCAACGAGAACAAGAACGAGCTGGCCACCTTGCCCTGGCTGTTCTGGTTCCCGTTCGTGTTCATCGTGCTGATCTCGCTGTCGGTCAACTTCATGGGCGACGGCCTGCGGGACGCGTTCGACCCGAGGCAGAAGAGGGTGCGGGCATGAACAGCGGCCGGGAACCGAGAGCGGGCTTGGGTGGGCCGCCGCTGTTGGTGGTGGACGACCTCTCGGTGGAGTTCGGCACCGACGACGGCGTGGTGCGCGCGGTGCGCGGGGTGAGCTTCAAGCTGGCGCCCGGCGAGGTGCTGGGCATCGTGGGCGAGTCCGGCTGCGGGAAGTCGGTGACCGCCGCGGCGATCATGGGCCTGCTGCCGCGCAACTCCACCGTGCGCGGCTCGATCCGGTTCGAGGGCGAGGAGATGGTGTGTGCCTCGGACAGCGTGCTGCGCGGGCTGCGCGGAAACCGGGTATCGATGATCTTCCAGGATCCGATGACGTCGCTGAACCCGGTCTACACCGTGGGCTGGCAGCTGGCCGAGGCGTACCGGGCGCACCACAAGGTCTCCGCCCGCCAGGCGAGGGCGAAGGCGGTCGAGGCGCTCGATCAGGTCGGCATCCCGCAGCCGGACCGGCGGGCCCACCAGTACCCGCACGAGTTCTCCGGCGGCATGCGACAGCGCGCCATGATCGCCATGGCCATCATCAACCAGCCGCGGCTGATCATCGCCGACGAGCCGACCACCGCGCTGGACGTGACCGTGCAGGCGCAGATCCTGGAGACCCTGGTGCGGATCTCCACCGACGCCGGCGCGGCCATCATGCTGATCACCCATGACCTGGGCGTGGTGGCCGGCATGGCGGACCGGGTGCAGGTCATGTACGGCGGCACAGTGGTGGAAGCGGCCGGGGTGGAGGAGCTGTTCGCCCATCCCCGGATGCCCTACACGGTCGGGCTGCTCGGCTCGGTGCCGCACCCGGAGATGGTCGGCCGGCGGCTCACCCCGATCCACGGGGCGCCGCCGTCTCCACTGCACCTGCCGCCGGGCTGTACCTTCGGCCCGCGCTGCCCGCTGGTGCGGGAGGACCCGTGCATGATCACCGAGCCGGAGCTGGTCATGGTCGGCGGTAGCGGGGATGGAGCGGTCGACGGTGTGGACGAGCCGCACGCCACGCGGTGTCACCGGTGGAGCGAGCTGATCGGAGACCAGTCCGCCCGGCTGATGTTCTCCAGCGCCGAGATCGGGCTGCACGAGGCACCGGCGGTTGACCTGGTGGAGGAACAGTGAACAGCGGCTTCGGCGAGAACGGCGCCAGCACCCAACCCCTGCTCTCGGTGCGTGAGCTGGTCAAGGATTTCCCGGTACGCGGCGGTGGGATCATCCCCAGGACGGTCGGGCAGGTGCGGGCGGTGGCCGGGGTGTCGCTGGACCTGCGCGCCGGGGAGACGCTCGGGCTGGTCGGCGAGTCCGGCTGTGGGAAGTCGACCGTCGGGCGGTGTCTGCTGCGGCTGCACGAGCCGACGTCGGGGTCGGTGCGGTTCGGCGGCGAGGAGCTGACCACCGCCTCCCAGCGCCGGATGCGGGCGCTGCGCCGGGAGATCCAGATCGTCTTCCAGGATCCGTACGCCTCGCTGAACCCGCGCTGGACGGTCAACCAGATCGTCACCGAGCCGTTCGAGATCCACCACGGCCACGACGTGGAGGACGTCCAGGGCCGGGTGGACGAGCTGCTGGAGACGGTCGGGCTGAACCCGGAGCACCGCAACCGCTACCCGCACGAGTTCTCCGGCGGCCAGCGCCAACGCATCGGCATCGCTCGCGCGCTGGCGCTGCGGCCCCGGCTGGTGGTGCTGGACGAGCCGGTGTCCGCGCTGGACGTCTCAGTGCAGGCCGGCGTGGTGAACCTGCTGGAGGAGCTGCGTGAGCGGCTCGGGGTGGCCTACCTGTTCATCGCGCACAACCTGTCGGTGGTGCGGCACATCTCCGACCGGGTCGCGGTGATGTACCTCGGCAAGATCGTGGAGACGGGCACCCGGGAGGAGATCTACGCCGGCGCTCGGCACCCGTACACCCAGGCGCTGCTGTCCGCGGCCCCGGTGCCGGATCCGATCGTGGAGCGGCGCCGGCGGCGGATCACGCTCACCGGGGACGTGCCCAGCCCACTGAACCCGCCGTCCGGCTGCCGGTTCCGCACCCGCTGCTGGAAGGCCCGGGACATCTGTGCCGCCGAGGAACCGCCACTGCTCCCGCAGACCACCGACCGCCACCTGGCCGCCTGCCACTTCCCCGAGCCCCCCACCTCCGCGCTCACCGCTTAAGGCTCCGGATCACCCGAGTGGAGGGCGCCGGGGCGGGCCGGGTTACCTTGGCCGCGTGCCAGCCCCACCGCGCCGAGCCCGCCGCCGGCTGCTGCTGGTGCATGCCCATCCGGACGACGAGACGCTCACCACGGGCGGCACGATCGCGCGTTACGCGGCGGACCCGGACACCTCGGTCACGCTGGTCACCTGCACCCTTGGCGAGCAGGGCGAGGTGATGGTGCCGGAGCTGGCCGGGCTGGCCGCCGAGGCGGCCGACCAGCTCGGCGGGTACCGGATCGGCGAGCTGGCCGGGGCGGCCGGGGCGCTCGGGCTGACCGACCGACGGTTCCTCGGCGGGGCCGGGCGTTGGCGGGACAGCGGGATGGTGACGCTGGAGGGGGTGCTCGCCGCCGCCCCGCCGCCCGAGCAGCTGCACCCAAGGGCGTTCTGCGCGGACAGCCAGCGGGCCGAGCAGATCGCCGCGCTGGCCGAGATCCTGGCCGAGGTGGCCCCACAAGTGGTGGTCGGCTACGACTCCAGCGGCGGGTACGGGCATCCTGACCATGTGCGGGCACACGAGATCACCATGGCGGCGACGGCTTCCGCGCCCGGTGTGCGGAAGGTGTACTGGACCGTGGCGCCGAGGGCGGACGTGTCCGCCGGCCTGGACGAGCTGGCCGGCGCGGCCGAGCACGGCCTGCCCTGGCGGCTGGCGTCGCTGAACGAGTTGCCCTGTGTGCCGGACGACACGGTGACCACCAGGGTGGACGTGGCGCCACACCTGGACGCGAAGATCGCCGCGCTGCGCGCGCACGCCACCCAGCTGACCGTGTGGGCCGGCCCGCCCGGCTCCGGGAAGCTGGCGTACGCGCTGACCAACGAGATAGCCCAGCCGGTGCTGCGTACCGAGAGCTACACCCTGGTCGGCGCGGCCGGCTCGGTGCGGCCGGTGCGGGAGACCGACCTGTTCGACGGGATCGAGGACTAGGGCGTGACCGAGGACCTGACCAGGCCGCTGCCGGTGGTTGCGCTGCTGACCGTGGACGCGGCGCTGCTGGCCATGATGGAGCTGTTCTTCCTGACCTTGGCGGTGGGCCAGATCCCGCTACCGATCAGCGCCCTGGTGGCGCTGGTGAGCACGCCGTGGCTGGTGCGCAGGGCCGGCGAGCTGGCCGGCCCGGTCGCGGCCAGCGCTCCGCTGATCGCCTGGATAGCCACCGTCGCGGTGCTCGGCATGGCCGGTCCCGGCGGGGACGTGCTGCTGCTGGGGGACTGGTCCACGCTGGCGCTGGTGGTGGCCGGGCTGGTGCCCGCCGCGTTCGTGCTGGGCCGGGTGATCCGGGCCAACCGCGAGGCCAAGGCGACGCGGTCGGTCGGCGAGCTCGGCGACCCGGCTGGAGCGCGTCTAAAGCCGTGAGTGGCAAGTGGTCCTATAGGACCACTTGCCACTCACAGGCTTAGCCACTTGTCGATGTCGACGAGGGCGGTGGTGACCAGGGCGGGTGGGGCGCCGGAGGCCTCGAGCGACGTGCGGGCTATCCCGGCCAGCTGCTTGTCGGTGATCCCGAGCTTGTCCCTGGCCAGCTCGTACTCGCCCAGCACACCCGGCCCGAACAGCAGTGGATCGTCCCCGTTGAGCGTGCAGCGCACCCCGGCGTCGAGCAGGCGGGCCAGCGGGTGCTCGTCCAGCGACGGGACGACCTGGAGCAGCAGGTTGGACGTGGGGCACACGTCCAGCACCACGCCGTCGTTGGCCAGCCGCTCGACCAGCGCCGGATCCTCCACCGCGCGTACCCCGTGGCAGATCCGGTTCGCGCCGAGGGCGTCCAGCGCGCCGTACACGCTGGCGGGGCCGGCCAGCTCGCCGGCGTGCGGGGCGCTGATCAGCCCGGCGTCCCTGGCCACCGCGAAGGCCGGCGCGAACGGCTCCGGCGGGAACTTCGACTCGTCGGCGGCCAGCCCGAAGGACACCACCCCTGAGCCGGCGTACCGGGCGGCCAGCCGGGCCAGCCGCACCGCATCGTCCGGGGTGTCGTGGCGCAGCGCGGAAACCATGATCCCGCAGCCGATGCCCAGCCGGTCGGCGGTCCGGGTGGCCTCCTCGATGGCCAGCTCAAGTACCGCCTGTTCGCTGCTCAGCGTGGCTCCGAGCACCTGGGCGTAGCGGGTCGGGTAGAAGTGCGGCTCGACCCAGACCGCGCCGTCGGCCGCCGCGTCCTCCACCACTTCGCGCACCAGCCGGAGCAGGTCGTCCGGCGTGCGGATCAGCGCCGAGGCCGCCGCGTAGAGCAGCAGGAACTCCGCGAACGAGCTGCTGGTGCCGACCGGTGGCGCGACCACCCCGGCCCGCCGGGCCAACTCGGTCAGGGTGGCCGGGCGCATCGCGCCTTCCATGTGCAGGTGCAGGTGGGCCTTGGGCAGGGCGGCGAGATCGCGGCTGGGGGAGCTGGGCACGGGTGCCATTCTCGCGCTACACCGTGGCCTTGCCCTGGAACACCTCGTCCAGCACGGTGGTGTCCACCACCTTGGCCACGTCCGGCAGCGGGGACACCCCGGCGGCGGCAAAGGCGCTGTACATCGGCCCGGACAGGCGCTTCGGGTCGATCCGCATGAGCCCGCTGGACTGCGTCGTCGGGCTCTGGGTGAACCCGATCTGCAGCTGGTTCTCCCGGGTCTGCTGGGCCAGGTCCAGGCCCAGGTCGGCGCCGTACTTGTCCACCGCCAGCTTCGCGGCCACGCTCGGATCGGCCGCGTTGTCCTGCCAGCCGCGGATACTGGCTCGCATGAACTTGACCACGGTGGCCCGGTTCGCGGCCAGCCAGGACCGCGAGCTGCACAGCAGGCTGGTGTACTGCGCCAAGCCCAGCTGCTCGTAGGTGGTCACGAAGAAGTCGGTGCCGGACTTCAGGCCGCGCTGCTCCAGGGTGATCGGCTGGTTGGTGGCGAAGCAGGTGTACACGTCACCCTGTCCGTCCAGCAGCGGGCTCGGGTCGTAGCCGACCGGGATGAACTTGTACCGCACCGGCACCTTGGCCAGCTTCATCGCGGCCTCCACGTAGGGCTGCACGCCCTGCTGGCCGAGCACGGTGGCGTCCACCAGGTCGGCGGCGGTGCGCACCGGTTTCTTGGCCAGCGAGAGGAACCCGGCCGGGGTGTTCTGGAACTGGCTGGCGTAGACGACGAAGTCGTTGCCCGAGTTGACCGCGCTGATGAACTCCTGCAGGGCGACCGGGATGCCGATGTCCGCGCCCCCGCTGGCCAGCGTCGCGGTGCTGGTCGGCGCGTTCGGCCCGCCGGGCAGGAACTCCACCTGCAGGCCCTCCTGCTGGTAGTAGCCGCGGTCCTGGGCGATCCAGAACCCGGCGAACTCCACGTTGGTGATCCAGCCGAGCGCGACCCGCAGGTGGGTGCCGCCGGCGGGGGGCGCGGCGGTCCCGGAGTCCGAGCCGGATTCAGCCCCCCCGCACGCGGCCAGCAGCGACGGGCCGGCGACCAGGCCGAGGCCGGCCAACCCGGCGGTGTACAGCAGCCGGCGGCGGCTCCAGGCGGCGGGGGAGTCGGGCATGTGGCAGCTCCTCTGGATGGGTGGCACTCAGGCTCAGGTGAAGCGGGCCAGGCCGCGCCGCTCGACCGCGCGGGCGGCCACGAAGCAGCCCACCGAGACGACGGTGGCCACCAGGGCGACGCCCCAGGCCCGGTCAGGTTGGTAGAAGCTGACCGCCCTGGCGAACAGGCTGCCCAGTCCGCGCCCGCCCATCAGGTACTCGGCGAGCATGGCGGCCAGCACGGCGGTCGGCGCGGACAGCCGGAAGGCCACCAGCAGCCCGGGTATCGCGTGCGGCAGCAGCAGTCGGCGCATGGTGGCGGCCCGGGACGCGCCGAGCACGGCGAACAGGTCCACCGCGCCGCTGGGTGGGTTGCGCAGCCGGGAACCGACGAACACGAACGCCGGGAAGAACGACACGATGCTGGTGATCACCAGGACGGTCGGCCAGCCGTAGCCGAACACCCTGGCCAGCACCGGGATCATCGCCACCACCGGCACCGAGCGCATGGCCAGCGCCACCGGCGTCATCATCCCGGACACCAGCGCGGACGCCCACACCGCGATGGCCATGCCGGCGCCCAGCAGCATGCCGATGAGCAGCCCGCCGAGCGCCATGCCCAGGGTGACCCCGAGGTCGGCCAGATAGGCGCCCGGGTGACCTACCACGTCCGCGACCACCGCCACCGGGGTCGGCACCACGATCTGGTTGTAGCCGTTGAGCTGGGCCCAGAGCTGCCAGGCAACCACGAACACCACGACGGTCCAGTACCGGGACACCGCCCCGCCCAGCCACCGGACCAGCCGACGCGCCACCCGGTCAGCCCGCCGTGTCCTGGTCGGCCGGGGCGAACGGGGTGAACGGACGGGTTCGGGCTCGGCCGCCGTTGGCAGGGTGGACGGGGCCGGCGGGCCGGACGGCTCGGCCAGCGTCACGTGAACCTCCGCTCCACAGCGCGGCGCACCCCGAGCAACACCAGATACCCGGCCAGTGCGAGCACCGAGGCGCTCAACGCGGCTGACCACAGCAGGTTCGCCTGGAAGTTCTGCATCGCGCTGACCAGCAGCACACCGATCCCGCGCGGTGCGCCGAACCACTCCCCGATGACCGCACCGAGTACCGCCGCCGGGGCGGCCAGGGTGAGTCCGTCCACGATCAGCGGCAGCCCGGCGGGCAACCGCAACCGCAGCAGGGTGGCCAGCCGACCGGCGCCGAGCACGGTGAACACGTCGCGCTGGCTCTCGCTCGCGGCGGCCAGCGCCGAGGTGGCCGCGACGAACACCGCGAAGCCGGCGGCCAGCGCGGCGACCAGGGTGGGGGTGGCCGCCCGGCCCGCCGTGTTGATCAGCAGCGGGCCCAGTGCGATCAGCGGGATGGCGTTGACCACCGCGGCCAGCCGGTCCAGGCCGGGGCCGAACGCGGGGAGCAGGCTGCCCAGCACCGCGAGCGCGACGCCGACCAGGGTGCCGAGGACAAAGCCGAGCACCGCGGCCGAGGCGGTGGCGGTCACCGCCCGGCCCAGCACCCGCTGGGCGGACGGCGTGGTCAGGTACTCCAGCACCACGCTCAGCGGTGGCCAGCTGGGGCCGGCCAGCCCGAGGCGGCCGATCAGCTCGACGACTACCAGCAGCAGCACGACTCCGGCGATGGCCAGCGGGACGCCACGCGCGCTGGGCCCGTTGGTCAGCCCCGCGCCGATGCCGCTGTTCATGCCGCCGTTCCCGGCTGCTCCGCCTCGTCGAGCAGGCCGGTGAGCCGGTCGACCAGTGCGTGGAACGCCGGTTCCCGGGTGACCTGGGTGCCGCGCGGACGGGGCAGCTCCACCCGCTGCACGTGCCGCACCCGCCCCGGACGGCCGGTCATCACCACCACCCGGTCGGCCAGCAGCACCGCCTCGGCCACGTCGTGGGTCACCAGCAAGGTGGTGATCCGCTGCGCCAGCCAGATCCTGGCCAACTCCAGGTTCATCCGACGCCTGGTCACCGCGTCCAGCGCGCCGAACGGCTCGTCCAGCAGCAGCACGTCCGGCTTCAGCGCCAGCGCGCGGGCGATCGCCACCCGCTGGCGCATCCCGCCGGAGAGCTGACGGGGCCGCGCGTCGGCGAAGCCCTCCAAGCCGACCAGGGCCAGCAGTTCGTCCACCCGCTCCCGGTCCACCGGGCGGCCGGCCACCTTGAACGGCAGCGCCACGTTCGCCCGCGCGCTGGCCCACGGCAGCAGCGCGTGCTCCTGGAAGGCCACGCCGAGCCGGTGCTCGCGGATCAGCTCCCCCGGGTGCCGGCCCTCCACCCGCACCTCGCCGAGGGTGGCCTGCTCCAGCCCGGCGACCAGCCGCAGCACGGTGGACTTCCCGCACCCGGAAGGGCCGAGGATGGCCACGAACTCGCCGTGCTCGACGGTCAGGTCGAATCCGTCCAGTGCCTGCACCGAGCGGCCGCGCCGGAGCGGGAACTCCTTGCCGATCCCGCTCAGTTCGATCGCCCCAGCGGCAGGTTCTGGCATGTCAGCGACTCCCCCAGGTAGCTGCCCCACGGTGCACGTCCGGCAGCCCCATGGTGCACGTCCGCCGCGACGCTAGAAAGCCAACGTTGCTGCCACGTTGCGCACCAGACGCGGTGCGGTTACTGGTATTTCCACCCCGGTACCGTTGCCCGATGGGCGCGCGGGGTCCGGAACCGGAATCGGACCGGCTGCTCCGGCTCACCGCCGGCTACGTGCTCGAGCACGGCATCGCCGGGCTCACCCTGCGCAGGCTGAGCACGGCGATCGGCAGCAACAACCGCATGCTGCTCTACTACTTCGGGTCCAAGGAGCAGTTGATCGCCCGTGCCCTGTTGTTCGCTTCCACCGGATTCCCCGCGCTGTCCTCGGCGATCTCCGCGCTGGACGGCCCTGAGCCGCTGGTGGACCGGTTGAACGCCTGCTGGGCGGGCATCGCGGCGCCGGACAACATCCCGTTCCACCGGCTGTTCTTCGAGGTGTTCGGGGTGGCCGCGCACCAGCCGGGACGGTTCGACGAGTTCCTGGCCAGCGTCGGGCACGACTGGGTCAACCAGGTCGCCGGCTACCTGCGCGCGGACGGGGTGCCCCCGGCGACCGCCGCCTCGCTGGCCCGCGAACTGGTCGCGCTGTGGCGGGGCCTGCAGTTCGACCTGCTCTCCACCGGCGACGCCGACACCGCCGCGGCCACCCACGCCGCCGCCGCCCGCGCCTTCGCCCACCGCGTTTCCGCAGCTCAGACCCTGTGAGTGGTAAGTGGTCTGATAGGACCACTTACCACTCACGGGTCTTGAGCTGGGCTTTTAGGGCACCGGGACGGGGTTGACGATGTCCAGGGCGCCGGTGGGTACTTCGACGGCGGAGGTGCTCCACGCCCAGATCGAGTAGAGCCGGCGCGCCGGGTCGGTGTAGCCGTGCCGGCCGTGGAACACCCGGTAGTTGTCCACCACGGCCATGTCGCCGGCGGCCAGCCGGAACCGGGGACCGGTGTCGCGCGCGGTGACCACGGCGTCCAGCCAGCGCCGCACCAACGGCCACTGGGCGGCCTCCTGCTCACCCAGCACCGGTGCCAGGTAGGGGTGGTGGCGGATCTGCGGGCGGCCGGCCGGCGTGGTGCGCAGGATGGGCGAGAAGGTGTGCTGCGGGAAGTTCGGCTCGGAGTGGTCGATGTCCACGGTCCGGACGAAGTCCACCAGATCCGCGTTCACCGGGTCTTGGGCCAGCGCGTCCAGCAGCGCGAGCCCGTCGATCAGGAACGACTCCCCGCCCTCGGCGGCCGGCCGGGCACTGAACAGGAACAGCCGGTCCGGCGCCCGGTCGCCGAAGGCGAAACCGTCGTTGTGCGGCGGCATCGGCAATGAGGTGTCGCCGGAGATGTACCGCTTGCGCCCGCGCTCGTCCGGCGGTTGGGCCGCGACGACCGCCCCGTCCTCGGTGGCGCGCTGCTTGGTCGCCTCGATCTGCCGGCCGATCCGGACCAGTTCCTCGCCCAGCATCGCGGTGCCGAACGCGATCGCCGCGTCCTCGTCGGCGATCCCGCCGACCACCGCGGCGCCCTCGGCCTCGACCACATCGCGCGCTTCGGCCGGCGAGGACACCCGGCGCGGCACCAGGCATGCGGAGCCCAGGTCCATGACTACCTCCAGTTAATGAATCGTTCGGTTCACACACTAGGACGGTAGGACCCGGTTATTACAGCGCGGTTTCGAAGCGTCAGTTCGGTCGGAGATATTGATAGCGGTGGTGCAGCCGGAAACCGAGCCGGCGGTACAGCGCCAGCGCCGCCGTGTTGTGCTCGGCGACCTGCAGCACGCACCAGTTGGCCGCCGCCCTGGTCATCGCCCATTGCGCGGCGGCGCGCATCATCGCCAGGCCGAGCCCGCGCCGGCGGTAGTCGGCGGCCACCTCCAGCCGGGCCACGTGCAGGTGCCCGTCCACCACGGCCAACCGCACCGCGCCGACCACCGCGCCACCGTCCCGGGCCAGGCCGTAGCCGACGTCCGGCAGCCCGGGCGCGGTCAGCACGTGCCGCTGTTCGTCGGTCACCGGGTGGTCGCCGATGAACGCCCACCAGTGCTGATCCGGCCGGTCGTCGATGGTCAGCCGCACGCCGCCCAGCGCACCCGGCCCAGCCGCGGTGGCGGCGGCCCACCCAGCGAGGAGCGGACCAGCGGCGTCCGGCCCAGCGAAGGTCGAGCCGCCCGGCCCGTCCGCCGAGTCGCCCAGCCCGGCCCCCGGCGGGCCGGCTCCTGGCAGCCCGTCGTCCGGCAGCCCGTCCTCCGCCGCCCCGGGGTCCGACGGCGCGGCCAGCTCGGGCAGCTCGGCCACCAGCACCGCCACGTCCGCGCCGGCCGGGTGGGCGTCGTCCCTGGTCCAGCCGTGCACGGTGATCGCCCGCTGCCACGGCGAGTCCATCGCCACCTGCACCCTCGGCGCCACGCCGTGCTCGGCGGCGAACGCGCACACCGACGCCAACGCGTCCGGTACCGGCATCCCGGGGTCGCCCACCACCAGCGCCGAGTTGGCCCGCCCGGTGAATCCGCCGGCCGCGCGCAGCCGCCACTGGCCGAGCGGGCGCTGCACCACCGGCGGCCAGGCGTCCGCGCAGATCCGCTCCAGTCGGGCCACCGCCGCCCAGGACGGCCGCCTGGGCATCGGCGGCGGAATCTCCCGCACCGCCACCACGGCGTCCCGTGCCACCCGCACAACTCCGCGCCGGGTGTGCACCAGGACCGCGCTCGGCCCGTCGTCGGCCAGCTCGCCGACCGCATCGGTGAGCAGCGCCGTGCCGTCCACCGGGGGCAGCCGGTGTCGCAACGCGACGCGGCGCCCCACCAGTGTGCGAAGCCGGTCCGCCGCCCCCCTGGGTGTGCCCACCCCGTGATACTGCCTGACCGGGCGGGGCCGGGCGACGAGGAAAGCGTTCCCAACGCCCGGATCTCACGCGATGACGTGATTCGTCCCTCTCTCCGGGCGACCTCACTGCGCGCGGCCGAACCTGAGCAGACATACTGGCCCGTAGAACGTCGCACCCCACTGCAGGAGTAACGCCGTGACCTATGTAATCGCCGAGCCTTGTGTCGACCTCCAGGACAAGGCGTGCATTGAGGAGTGTCCGGTCGACTGCATCTACGAGGGCGGTCGGATGCTCTACATCCACCCCGACGAGTGCGTCGACTGTGGTGCCTGTGAGCCGGTCTGCCCGGTGGAAGCCATCTACTACGAGGACGACGTTCCGGATCAGTGGAAGGACTACACCAAGGCGAACGTCGACTTCTTCGAGGAGCTCGGCTCGCCGGGTGGCGCCTCCAAGGTCGGCCGGATCGAGCGGGACGTGCCGCCGGCCACCGACCTGCCGCCGCAGGAACACGACGAGTGAGCTTCCCGCACGGCATCGTCTCGAGTACTGATTGGTGACCGCCACGAGCATCGGCGCCCGGCTGCCGGACTTCCCCTGGGACTCGCTGGCTGAGGTAACCGCGACGGCGGCCAGCCACCCGGGCGGCATCGTCGACCTGTCCGTGGGCACACCGGTGGACGAGGTGCCCACGGTGATCAGGGCGGCGTTGGCCAGCGAGCCGGCGCAGGCGCCCGGCTACCCGACCACGTGGGGTACCGCCGAGTTGCGCGAGGCCACCGTGGCGGCGATGGCCCGCCGGTACGCGGTGGCCGGGCTGAACCCGGATGCGGTGCTGCCCACCATCGGGTCCAAGGAGCTGGTGGCCTGGCTGCCCACGCTGCTCGGGCTGGGCCCTGACGACCTGGTGGTGCTGCCCGAGCTGGCCTACCCCACCTACGAGGTCGGCGCGCGGCTGGCCGGCGCCCAGTGGCTACGGTCGGACTCGGTGGTCGCGGTGGGCCCGCGCCGGGTTCGACTGGTGTGGGTCAACTCGCCGTCCAACCCGACCGGTCGGGTGCTGCCGCCCGAGCACCTGCGCAAGGTGGTCGACTGGGCGCGGGAGCGCGGCGCGGTGGTCGCCTCCGACGAGTGCTACCTGGCGCTGTCGGATGTCGAGGCGGTATCCGTGCTGCACCCGGAGGTGTCCGGCGGGTCCACCGAGGGCCTGCTCGCCGTGCACTCGCTGTCCAAGTCGTCGAACATGGCCGGCTACCGCGCCGGTTTTGTCACCGGCGACCCTCGGCTGGTCGCGGAGCTGCTCGAGGTGCGCAAGCACGCCGGGATGATGGTGCCCCGGCCGGTGCAGGCGGCGATGACGGCCGCGCTGCGCGATGACGAGCACGTGCACGCGCAGTGGGCGCGGTACCGGGCCCGCCGCGAGCGGATGCGCGCCGCGCTGACCGCGTTCGGGCTGCGGATCGAGCACTCCGAGGCCGGCCTGTACCTGTGGGCCACCGCCGGCGAACACGGCCGGTTGACCGTGGCGCGGCTGGCGGCGCAGGGTGTCCTGGTGGCACCTGGTGAGTTCTACGGCCCGGCCGGCGCGAACTACGTTCGGGTGGCGGTCACCGCCACCGACGAGCGGATCGACCAGGCGGTGGAGCGGCTGCACGCCGCCCGGTGAGCTACCGGGCCGCCGGCGACCACGATCGGACCGCGACGCCGCGCCGGTCGCCCCTCTCGCCTGCCCTGGTGCTGGTCGGGGTGTTGTTGCTGGCCGCCAACCTGCGCACCCCGCTGGCCGGGTATCCACCGCTGCTCGAAACGGCGCGCGCCTACCTGGGGATCTCCTCAGGCGCGGCGGGGTTCGTGCAGGCCAGCGCGGTGATGATGATGGGCGTCGGTTCGTTCCTGGCGCCCCGGCTGGCCGGTCCGCTCGGCTGGGAGCGCGCGCTCGGCGTGGCGGTCGGCGTGGTCGGCGCCGGCAGCGTGGCGCGGCTGATTCCGGTGTTCCCCGCGCTGATCGCGAGCAGCATGCTGGTCGGCTTCGGCATCGGCGTGGCCGGGGTGCTGATCGCCGGCGTGATCAAACACCACCTGGCCGACCGGGCCGGCACGGTGACCGGCGGCTACGTGGTGTCCATGATGATCGGTGCCACGGTGACCAGCGTGGTGGCGGTGCCGTTGGCCACCGTGCTGGGCGGCTGGTCGTTCTCGCTGGCGGTGTGGGCGGTGCCGGCCCTGCTCGCGGTGGCGGTGTGGTGGCCGGTGGCCCGCCGCGTCCCCCGGACCGAGGACCGGGGCAGCGCCGCGTTGCCATGGCGCACCGAGTTCGCCTGGCTGGCCACCTGCTTCATGGCGACCACCTCGGTGCAGTTCTGGGGCTGGCTGACCTGGCTGTCCCCGTACTACCAGCACCTCGGCTGGCCGAGCCAGCACGCCGCGCTGCTGCAGGCGCTGTGGAGTGTGGCGCAGATCCCCGCCGCGCTGCTGTTCCCGGCGCTGGCCGAGCGGCGCCGGAAGTGGGCGTTCTGGTCGCTGCTGTCTGTGCTCTGCGGGCTGGCCGGCACGGCGGGGGCGCTGTTGCTGCCCGAGCCGCCGGTGGTCGGGCCGTGGGGCTGGGTGGTGCTGATGGCGATCGGGGTGGGCGCCGGGTTCCCGCTGGGGCTATCGGTGATCGCCTGGCACTTCCCGGACGCGGCCAGCGCCGGGGCGGCCAGCGGCATGGCGATGGGCTTCGGCTACCTGCTGGCCGGGCTGGCGCCGCTGCTGATGGGCCTGCTGCTGGACCTCACCGGCGGCTACCCGGTGCCGTTGACGCTGCTGCTGG
>DATHIT010000330.1:0-5980 GCA_035489915.1 Pseudonocardia sp.
CATGTGCGCGCGCTGCGGGCCCGTCCCAGGATCGATCCGGACATCACCCTGGACAACGCCCCGGCTACCGCGGCGAGCGGCGATCTCAGCGAGGCGGTGGCCTTGCACGCCGTTCTGGACACGCTGGATCCGGACCGCCGCCTGGCGTTCGTGCTCACCCAGCTGCTCGGGCTCAGCTATCACGAGGCCGCCGAGGTGTGCGACTGCCCGGTGGGCACCATCCGCTCCCGGGTTGCCCGGGCCCGTGACGATCTGATCGCCCACCTCGCGGAGCGGGGTAATCCGGCCGACCCGGAGCGCCCGGCCAACCGGAGACGCGACCGGGACCAGCGCGGCTCCGCCTCGGGCCGCCAGTAGGACAGCGGCTGACAGCGGCTGAGGCCCACGAGCCCGAGGCGACTTTGTGCCGGACGGGAACCACTCCATGATCAGCACCGACTTCCCCAACATGGGCTGTAGCAGCTGCCGCGAGCACCTGTCCGCCGACCTGGACGGGGAGGCAGATCCGGCGCTGCTCCCGGCCGCCCGCGCGCACCTGGACGAGTGCCGCGACTGCGCGCGCTGGTTCGCCGATGCGGCAATGGTCAACCGGCTGATCCGCACCGCCCCGGCCGACCCCGCCCCCGGCATGACCGAGGAGCAGCTGGCCAACGCGCTGGCTCAGCTACCTCCCCCGCCCTCGCCGCGACGGCCCACCTGGCACCGGTTGGCCCGGCTGGCCCTCGGCGGGATCGGCGCCAGCCAGGTGGCGCTGGGCGCCATCGCGCTGACCTTCCCCGGCGCCGCGATGGGCGGGCACGCGGCGATGATGGGCATGGCCGCCGACGGACACACCTCGATCCTGGGCGCGGACCTGGCTCACATGTCGCACGAGTCGGCGGCGTGGAACCTCGCGCTCGGGGTGGCCTTCCTGGTCGGCGCCGGGTGGACCCGACACCTGGCCGGCACGCTGCCCGTCCTGGGCAGCTTCGTCCTGGTGTTGTCCCTGGTCAGCGCGCTGGACCTGATCAGCGGCAATGTCGATCCGGCCCGAGTCGGCTCGCACCTGCTGGTCGTCGCGGGGCTCGGCCTGATCGTGCTCATCCTGATCACCAGGCCGTCCGAGTTCCAACCGGGACCGCTGCGGGCCGGGCTGCCTCGGCGCACCCCGATGGCTCTGGACCGTGGCGCGGAGGAAATTCCCGCCGCCGCTCCGACCCGGCCGGACCCGGCCGCGCGTCACCGGGCGGCCTGATCCTAGCGGCACGCGTCCACAACCCGCCGGCCGCGCCACAGACCGTGCACCGTCTGTGGCGTGACCGTGCGCCCAGTGCCGTCGCCCTGCGCACCCGCCGACCCGCCGACCCGGCCACCCGGCCACCCGCGGCAACCCGCCAGTCCTGGGGTTACCCGACTGCACACCCGGCAGCTCCAGCGCGCCCAAGACCTGCCTCCTGTGCAGCTGGGTAACAACAACCCGAGGTGGTCGCCACATTGACCGTGTCGCTTAGGCTCTCCTAAATTGAGGCAGCCCAGCAGCTCAGGAGACGACACGCGTTGACCACGGCGATCACCGGGTCGGGCAGACCGGCCCGGCGCCCGGGGCGCACCGACATCGGCGCCCAGCGATCTCGGCGGATCGGATTCCTGGTGGTGCTGCTGTTGCTGCTGGTGCTCGTCGGGCTGGCCAGCATCGCGGTGGGCGCACGGCCCATCCCGCTCGGCTCCGTCTGGGACGCGCTGTGGTCGCCGGTCGGCGGCGAGAACGACATCGTGGTGCGCACGCTGCGCCTGCCCCGCACCGCGCTCGGCATCGAGGTCGGCATCGCGCTGGGGGTGGCCGGCGCGCTCATGCAGGGCCACACCCGCAACCCGCTGGCCGAGCCCGGGCTGCTCGGGGTGAGTTTCGGCGCCGGCTTCTTCGTCGTGCTGGGCATCTTCACGTTCGGCGTGACCAGCCTGTTCGGCTACGTGTGGTTCGCCTTCGCCGGGGCGTTCGTGGCCAGCGTTGTGGTCTTCCTGCTCGGCTCGCTGGGCCGGGGTGGGCCGACCCCGGTCACCCTGGCGCTCGCCGGGGTGGCGGTGAGCTACCTGCTCCGCGCGCTGACCTCGGCGATCGTGCTCGCCGACCAGGCGACGCTGGATGCCTACCGGTTCTGGGACGTGGGCTCGCTGGCCGGGCGGGACGCCTCGATCGCCGCCCAGATCACCCCTTTCCTGCTGGTCGGGTTGGTGCTGGCGGCCGCCAACGCGCCGGGGCTGAACCTGCTGGCGCTCGGCGAGGACATGGCCAGGGGCCTCGGCCAGCACGTTTTGCTGACCCGGTGCACCGGGCTGGCGGCGGTCACCCTGTTGACCGGCGCGGCGGTCGCCGCGTGCGGGCCGATCGCATTCGTCGGGCTGGTCGTGGCGCACCTGGCGCGGTTCTTCACCGGCCCGGACTACCGGTGGCTGTTGCCCACCGCTGGACTGGCCGGCGCGGTGCTGCTGCTGGCCGCCGATGTGATCGGCCGGGTGGTGGCCCGCCCCGGTGAACTGCAGGTCGGCATCGTGCTGGCCTTGGTCGGGGCGCCGTTCTTCGTCTTTCTGGTCCGGCGGCGCCGGATGGTGCGGCTATGACCGGTACCGGGCTCGCCGTCCCCGGTCGGCCGCCGGTTCGCGCGGGCGGCTTCTCCGGGGTGTGGCGCCCGAGGCTGGTCACGGTCACCCTGGTCGGCGTCGGGCTGCTGGTACTGGTCGCGGCGGTCAACATCGGCCGGGGCGAGTTCCCCATCTCGGTCGGCGACGTACTGGGTGCACTGGTGGGCGGCGGCGATCGCGCGCAGCGGTTCATCGTGCTGCAGCTGCGGCTGCCCCGGACGCTGACCGGGCTGCTCGTCGGCGCCGCGCTGGGCATGGCCGGAGCGATCACCCAGGCCATCACGCGCAACCCGCTGGCCAGCCCGGACCTGCTCGGGGTGACCGGCGCGGCGGGTACCGCGGCGGTGGCGGTGATCGCGTTCGGCGGCGGCTCCGGCGTCGTGGTCGGCGTGCTCGCCCAGGTCGGGCTGCCCATCGCCGCATTGCTCGGCGGGCTGCTGGCCGCGGTGCTGGTGTACGGCCTGGCCTACCGGCGCGGTGTGGTGAGCGACCGACTGGTGCTGGTCGGGGTCGGGGTGAACGCGGTGGCGGTGGCGATCACCTCCTGGCTGCTGGTGGTGGCCGACATCAACCAGGCGACCCAGGCCACGGTCTGGCTGACCGGCTCACTCGACGGTCGGGACTGGGCGCACGTGGTCCCGGTGGCGGTGGCGCTGGCGCTGCTGGTGCCGACCGGGCTGCGGCTGTCGTTCGGCCTCGGCGCGCTGGCGCTGGGCGACGACACGGCGAGCGCGCTCGGCGTGCGGGTGAACCGGTACCGGGTGGCGCTGGGGCTGGTCGCGCTGACGCTCGCGGCGGTGGCCACCGCGAGCGCCGGGCCGATCGGGTTCGTCGCGCTGGTGGTACCGCAGATCTGCCAGCGGCTGGTCGGCGGCTCCGCGCCCCCGCTGGTGACCTCCGCCGTCTACGGTGCGCTGCTCACCGTCTCGGCCGACCTGATCGCGCGCACCGCGCTGCCCGCCGAACTGCCGGTGGGCATCGTCACCGCCGTCCTCGGGGCGCCGTATCTGCTCTACCTGCTCGGCCGGCGCAACCGTGGGGTGAGGTTATGACCGACGACCCCCGGGAGCCGGCCGGCGTGCGGTTGCGCACCGAGCAGCTGCGGCTGGGCTACGGCGACGCGGTGGTGATCGACGGGCTGGACCTGGACGTGCTGGACGGCACGGTCACCGCGGTGATCGGGCCGAACGGCTGCGGCAAGTCGACGCTGCTGCGCGCGCTGTCCCGGCTGCTGCCCGCGCGGGCCGGCCACGTGCTGCTGGACGGCAGGCGCATCGACCGGTACCCGACCCGCGAGGTGGCCAAGGTGCTCGGGGTGCTGCCGCAGACTCCGGTCGCGCCGGACGGGCTCACCGTGGCCGACCTGGTCTCCCGAGGCCGGCACCCGCACCAGGCCTGGTACCGGCAGTGGTCCGGGGACGACGAGCAGGCGGTGGCCGAGGCGCTGCGCTGGACCGGGATGTCCGAGTTCGCCGAGCGGACCGTGGACACCCTGTCCGGCGGTCAGCGCCAGCGGGTGTGGATCTCCATGGCGCTGGCCCAGGGCACCGACATCCTGCTGCTGGACGAGCCGACCACGTTCCTCGACCTGGCCCATCAGGTGGACGTGTTGGACCTGGTCGAGCGGCTGCACCGGGAGATGGGCCGGACCGTGGTCATGGTGCTGCACGATCTGAACCTGGCCGCCAGGTACGCCGAGCGGCTGATCGCCATGCGGGACGGCCAGATCGTCGCGGACGGCTCACCGAAGGACGTGCTCACCGCCGAGCTGCTGCGCACCGTGTTCGACCTGGAGGCCCAGGTGATCGACGACCCGGTCGCGGGCACGCCGATGGTGGTGCCGATCGGCCGCCGACACCGGTCCACCGCGGCCGACCAGTGACGCCTGACTGACCGCGAGCGTGCCGTGTGGCACCGGTCTCGCTCGGAACAACGGCGTTGACGAGCCTCGGTCGCTCGTCGTACCGTCCCAACTAGGTCAAGAGCGCCAGCGTCAAGCCCCGGCTCGCTGGCCGGCAACCCTCCTCCGCGGCGGGGTGCTCCGGGTGACGACCTGGCCGGCATGCAGTCATGTCGGCAAGCGCGGACCCGTCACATGCCTTTCGGGTCCCAGGACCACGACAGGACTCATCATGACCGTCACCCTCGATCGACCTTGCCCAACCGCGCTCACCCAGCCCAAGCTGCCCGCCGTGACCGGCGCCGACCTACGCGTTCCGCTGGTGACCGGCGGGTGGACCCGCTACGCCAACCTGGACTACGCGGCGAGCGCGCCGGCGCTGCGCGAGGTCGCCGAGCACGTGGAGCGGGTGCTGCCCTACTACGCCAGCGTGCACCGGGGCGCCGGCTACGCCTCGCAGGTCTGCACCGGGTTGCTGGAGCGGGCCAGGGAGACGGTGGGCGAGTTCGTCGGCGCTCGCGACGACGATGTGGTGATCTTCACCCGGAACACCACCGACGCGCTCAACCTGCTCGCCGGCTGCGTACCGGGCGCGGTGCTGTGCCTGGACATCGAGCACCACGCCAACCTGCTGCCCTGGCGCGTCGGCCCGCACCGGGCGTTGCGGGCCGCCAGCACGGTGGAGCGCACCCTGGAGGACCTGGCCGCCGCCCTGGCCGCCACGCCGACCGCGCTGCTGGCCATCACCGGGGCGTCCAACGTCACCGGTGAGGTGCTGCCGCTGGACCGGGTGGTGGCGATCGCGCATGCAGCCGGAGCGCGGGTGGTGCTGGACGCCGCCCAGCTCGCCCCGCACCGCCGGATCGATCTGACCGCCAACGGCGTCGACTACCTGGCGCTGTCCGGCCACAAGCTGTACGCGCCCTACGGCGCCGGCGCGCTGATCGGCCGCCGCGACTGGCTGGACGCCGGCCAGCCGCATCTGGCCGGCGGCGGCGCGGTACGCGCGGTCACCCCGACCGCCACGGTGTGGGCGGCCGCCCCGCACCGGCACGAGGGTGGCACGCCGAACGTGCTCGGCGCCGCCGCGCTCGCCCAGGCCTGCCGGACGCTGGCCCCGGTGCTGGACGGCGCGGCCGCCGCGCACGAGCGGGAGCTGCTGGACCGGCTGGAGACCGGGCTGGCCGCACTGCCCGGCGTCGAGGTGCTGCGCATCTGGCCGGACAGCCCGGACCGGATCGCGGTGCTGAGCTTCGTGGTGGCCGACCGCCCGGCCGGCTACGTCGCCGCGTACCTGTCCGCCGAGCACGGCATCGGCCTGCGCGACGGGAAGTTCTGCGCGCACCCGCTGCTGCAGCGGCTCTGCCGTGGCGGCGAGGCACTCCGGGCGAGCATCGGGTTGGGCACCACGGCCGAGGACATCGACCGGCTGCTCGCCGCGCTGCGCACCCTGGTCAGCCG
>DATHIT010000331.1:0-16359 GCA_035489915.1 Pseudonocardia sp.
GGTCTCGCGCATCGCCTGGTAGCTGTCCCTGACCGGAGAGTTCGCCCAGGTCAGGGCGACGACCGCGGCCGCGAGCAGGACCATGCCCCCGATCGTCTCGGTGCGCAGGTAGCGGGCGAACTCGGCGGCGGTTCCGGTGACCGAGTTTCTGGCCGCGCGGGCGGGGCGGCGGATGTGGCGCACGGGCGGCTCCTGGTGGTCAGCGGTCGCTTGAGTTACCGCCGACCAGGCTTCCCGGCACACCGTCCGCCAACCTACCCGGCGGCGGCGAGTGCGGATCAGTCGTCCGGGCGACCGCGCAGCCGCTTGAGCCGGCCCCGCTTGGTCTTCTCGTCCATCCGGCGCTGTTTGGCCCGTTTCGACGGGCGGGTCGGGCGGCGCTTCGGTGGGTCCGGGGCGAGCGCCCTGGCCAGCAGGCCGGCCAGGCGGTCCCTGGCGGCCTCCCGATTGCGCAGCTGGGAGCGGTGCTCGGAGGCCACCACGGTGATCACTCCGTCGGTGAGCCGACCGCTCAGCCGGCGGAGCAGCCGCTCGCGCAGCGAGTCCGGTACCGACGGGGAGTTGGCCAGATCCACCGACAGCTCCACCCGCGAGTCGGTGGTGTTCACCCCTTGCCCGCCGGGGCCCGACGAGCGGGAGAACCGCCAGCGCAGTTCCCTTTCGGGGAGCACGAACGGCTCGGGGCCGGGCACGGCGATCCCTCTCGGGTTGTCGCTGTGCCCGGCCCCGCGTTCGGTGCTCGGCCCGGTCAGTCTTCGCCCTTGCCCTCAGCCAGACCGGTGGAGATCAGGTCCATCACGTTGGAGTCGGCCAGCGTGGTGACGTCGCCGATCTGCCGGTTCTCCGCGACGTCCTTGAGCAGCCGGCGCATGATCTTCCCGGACCGGGTCTTGGGCAGCTCGTCCACCACCATGATCTGGCGGGGCTTGGCGATCGGACCGATCTCCTTGGAGACGTGGTCACGCAGGGCCTTGATCATTTCTTTGCCCTTGGCTGTGTCAGCTTCGGACTTGACCACGTTGCCGCGCAGGATCACGAACGCCACGATGCCCTGCCCGGTGGTCGGGTCGGACGCGCCCACCACCGCCGCCTCGGCGACGGTCGGGTGGCTGACCAGCGCGGACTCCACCTCGGTAGTTGAGATGTTGTGGCCGGATACGAGCATGATGTCGTCAACCCGACCGAGCATCCAGATGGATCCGTCGTCGTCGTACTTGGCGCCGTCGCCGGCGAAGTAGTAGCCCTGCTTGGCGAACCGCGACCAGTACGTGTCCTTGAACCGCTCCTCGTCGCCCCACACCCCGCGCAGCATCGACGGCCACGGCTTGTCCAACACCAGGAAGCCGCCCTGGCCGTTGCCCACCGGATTGCCCTCGTCGTCGACGATCGCCGCCGAGATACCGGGCAGCGGGCGCATCGCCGAACCGGGTTTGGCGGCGGTCACCCCGGGCAGCGGAGCGATCATGATCGCGCCGGTCTCGGTCTGCCACCAGGTGTCCTCGATCGGGCAGTTGTTGTGGCCGATGTGCTCGCGGTACCACATCCACGCCTCGGGGTTGATCGGCTCGCCCACGCTGCCGAGCACACGCAAGCTGGACAGGTCGTACTTGTCCGGGATCTCCGCGCCCCACTTCATGAAGGTGCGGATCAGCGTGGGCGCGGTGTAGTAGATCGACACCCCGTACTTCTGCACGATCTCCCAGTGCCGGCCCTCGTGCGGGGTGTTCGGGGTGCCCTCGTACATCACCGAGGTGGCCCGGTTGGCCAGCGGCCCGTACACGATGTAGCTGTGCCCGGTGACCCAGCCGATGTCGGCGGTGCACCAGAACACGTCGGCGTCCGGCTTGAGGTCGAACACGTTGCGGTGGGTGTACGCGGCCTGGGTCAGGTAGCCGCCCGAGGTGTGCACCACGCCCTTCGGCTTACCGGTGGTGCCCGAGGTGTAGAGGATGAACAGCGGGTGCTCGGCGTCGAACGCCTCCGGGCTGTGCTTGTCGGACTGGCCCTCGACCAGCTCGTGCCACCACAGGTCCCGGCCCTCGGTCATCGGCACGTCGGTCTCGGTGCGCCGGACCACGATCACGTGCTCGACGCTGGGCGTGTCGGTCAGCGCCTCGTCGATGTTCTCCTTCATCGGCGCCGGCTTGCCCCGGCGGAACTGCCCGTCGGAGGTGATCACCAGCTTGGCCTCGGCGTCCTGCACCCGCGAGCGCAGCGCGCCCGGGGAGAACCCGCCGAACACCACGCTGTGCATCGCGCCCACCCGGGCGCAGGCCAGGATGGAGAACACCGCCTCCGGGATCATCGGCAGCTGGATCGCCACCCGATCGCCGGCGCCGACGCCCAGCTCGGTGAGCGCGTTCGCGGTCTTGGACACCTCGCGCTGCAGGTCGGCGTAGGTGATGGTCCGGGTGTCGCCCGGCTCGCCCTCCCAGTGGTAGGCGACCTGGTCGCCGTGGCCGTCCTCGACGTGGCGGTCCACGCAGTTGTAGGCGACGTTCAGCTTGCCGCCCACGAACCACTTGGCGAACGGCGCGCCCGTCCAGTCCAGCACCTGGTCCCAGCGCTTCTCCCAGACCAGGCGGTCGGCCTGCTCGGCCCAGAACGCCTCCCGGTCGGCGTCCGCGTGGGCGTACATCTCCTCGGTTGCGTTCGCCTGCGCGGCGAACTCGGCGGACGGGGGGAAACTGCGCGTCTCGGTGGATAGATTGCTCAGGGTCTGGCTGGAGTCGGTCACCCGTTCCTCCTGGTTGTGGTGCTCGTCTGTGATGTGGCCCAGTTCTCACGCACCCGGCGGTCAGCCATACGGATAGCCGCGGCTCGCGGATGGGAAACCTAGTGTCTGACCGTAGCGGAGCAGATACCGGGCGGCCGATTGACCTGGAGCAAGAAATGACCTGCTCGGCGGCGGTCCCCGGGGCGGCGACCACGGCGGTGGGTGGGCCAGCGGGCGGCTGGCCCGGGTTTGGCAGGATCGCCGGGTGAGCTCCACCGCTGCCGCCGACCCGCTGGCCCCGCTCGTCGCGTTGCCTGGGGTGGCGGACGCGGTGGCGCGGGTGCGGGACGCGGTCTCCCGGGCGCACGCGCATCCGGCGAACCGGCGCGGCTGGCCGGCCACCGCGGCGGAGGCCAGCGTCCGGGCGGCGCGGGCCTCGGCGGCACTGGACGGCGGCCGGGCCGAGCTGCCGCCCGACGGTGTGGTGGACGACCCGGTGCTGGCCGGTGCGCTGCGGGTCGCCGAGGAGCTCGGCCGGTTGCTGCCGGTGTGGCGGCGGGCGCCGCTGCAGGCGCTGGCCCGGCTGCATGTGCTGGCCGCGACCGACCTGGTGCCGGCCGATGAGCGGGACGCCGTCCTGGGTCGCCCCCGGCGCGTGGCGGGGGTGACCGAGCGGTTGGAGCTGCTCGGTCGGTTGGTCAGCACGAGCTCCGCGCCCGGACCGGTGTTGGTCGCGGTGGTGCACGGCGAGCTGCTCGCGGTGGCGCCGTTCTCCGAGGCGAACGGGGTGGTGGCCAGGGCAGCGGCGCGCTTGACCGGACTGAGCACCGGCCTGGACCCGAAGGGCCTCGCGGTGCCGGAGGTCGGGCACCTACGGCGGTCCGGGGAGTACCGGGAGGCGGCCGCCGGGTTCGCCTCCGGGACCAGCGAGGCGCTCACCCGCTGGCTGCTGCACTGTTGTGCGGCCTGGGAGCTGGGTGCTCGGGAGGCGGAAACGATCGCCGAGGCGGCCAGCGCCCAGACATGAGTCGGGCGGCGCCCCCGGAGGGACACCGCCCGACGCGTATGAATATTCGGGTTCCAGGCGTGCACTACGTGTCGTGCTCATGGCCTCGGCGTCCGGCGTCCCAGTACGCAGGCCCACGACGACATGCCTCCCGCGGCGTGCTGTGCGTGGAGTGCCCGGTATTCATACCCGGAGCCCTGGCTGGGGTGGACGAGGCTTCTCTGCCGTCTCGCCCCTGGCCGACCAGAGGTCCGTGCCTTCATTCCTACTGGGTGGTGGCGGTCACATCAAGGGCCTGCGCCAAGTGCACCGTTTCAGACACTCTCGGTGTAGTGCGGAAGTGACCCGACCGAGGAGTAGTCATCCGTTCAGGGCCTTGCGGCATGGCCGTCAACGGGGAGTCGTCAACTCGTTGCCTCGGCTCACCCGCGAGTCGAGCTGGATAGCTCAGACGGGGGTTTGCCGGCCTGGACCGGGATTGCCGAGTCCGACGGGGGTTTGGCGGCCGAACCAGCGCGCACCGAGCATGGCGATGACGGCGAGTCCGCCGACCGCGAACGCGAACGAGAGGGCTCCGGTAGGCAGCAGCGAGCGGACCCGGGAGCTGAGTCGGACGTAGAGCGGGATCGGCGCGACGAAGTTGACCACCGGCCAGCCGTGCGCCCGGGCGATCCGGCGGAGCGCCCGGTCCGGGTTGACCGCGTGCGGATGACCGACCAGCTCCAACAGCGGAAGGTCGGTGATGGAGTCGGAGTAGGCGTAGCACTCGGCCAGCTGATAGCCGTGCTGATCGGCCAGCGCCCGGGCGGCTATCGCCTTGCCTTCGCCGTAGCAGTAGAAGTCGATCTCGCCGGTGTACCGGCCGTCGAGCACGGCCATCCGGGTGGCCGCGGAATGCTCCGCGCCGAGCGCCGCGGCGATCGGCTGCACCATCTCCTCGCCGGACGCGGACACGACCACCACGTGGTGGCCGCGCCGGTGATGGTCCTCGATCAGCGCGGCGGCCTCCGCATAGATCATCGGGTGCAGGATCTCGCCGAGCGCCTGCTCGATCACCGCGCGGACCTCGGCCACCTCCCAGCCGGCGCACAGCGCGCTGATCCGCTCACGCATGCGCTCCATGAAGTCGGCGTCCGCGCCGGCCACCATCAGCAGCAGCTGGGCATACCCGCTGCGCACCAGGGCACGGCGGCCGATCAGCCCCCGGTCGCGCAGCGGGCCACTGAAGGCCAGCGTGCTGGACCCGGCGATGATCGTCTTGTCCAGGTCGAAGAACGCCGCGACCGGGGTGGCGGGGACGCCCGCCGTCGTGCCGTCCGCGCTCGCGGGACGGCTGTCGGCATCCGCGACACGGCCGTCGGCGTTTGGGGCGTGGCCGTCGGCGTGGGCGTCAGTAGTCACGGCGCCGGCGGGGGGTGGCGCGTGCGCCTCCACCGAGGTGCCCGGGCTGGACGATGGGGTGCGACCGTACACGTCGGCGAGCATAGAGAAGGAGATCCCGGTTCCGTTGCGGTCCGCCGGGTACGGATCTGTATCTACCCACAAGATTTCGGGCGAGTTGGCCCAGATGGCGCTACAGTACGTAGGTCTGGCTCCGGCCGGACAGGTTCAGCTCGACCCCCCGGAGCTGAACCGTACGACGACCCCCGCCTTCCCCCCTGGCGGGGGTCGTCCACATTTCGGGACAAGTTGCGGGTGCGCTCGGTATCTAGCTCGTGGGCTGCCATTTCGGTGCCCGGGGCCTTGCGGGTTTGCCGGCGGCGCTGGCGGGCCTGAGATGCTGACTCACAGCTCGCTCCTAGCATGCCCTGCATCCGCGCTTCGGGCACTATTCGAGGCCACGGAGACGATATTTTTCCGGCATTGAAACGTGAAAGCCACATTCCGTTCATGAGCAGCGATATCGCAGTCACCGCGCGTCACTGCCCGCTCGCAGTCCGCGTCGGGCGGCTCCAGCCTCTGTGCTCCCCTCCGCCTCTTCCGTAGCGTCCCAACGTCGTGCCCGTGCGTCGCCCGGGCCTCACGGGAGCCCGCCGCCACGCCGTGCAAGCCGTGCCTCCCGCGCGTGGGGGACCCCCACTTACTAGCGTCTCGCGCCGCGCCGACAGTTCCGCGCGGATGGGCGCTGAGCCGCCTGAGTTATCCACAGGGCGGTGGGTTATCCACATGTTGATCAAAGCCGCTACCCATGTTCGCCAGTTCGGCAGACGGTGGAGACACCTCTGGCGAGCCGACCGATCCGGCGTCGCCTCGAGCCGAGCCGGGAGGGCACGGGCATGGATCAACAGCGGACGTTGGTACTCATCGAGGACGATGAGCTGCTCGACGACGTACTGCGGCTGGCCGCCGCGGCCGGCTGCGAGCTCGAGCGGGTGCCCGATCCTTCGGCCGCGCGGCTGCGCTGGTCCTCGGCACCGCTCGTGCTGCTCGACGAAGCCGCCGCCCTCGGTTGCGCGCGAGCCGGCTTGGGGCGCCGCCAGCGGGTTGTCGTGGTGTCTCGAGGGGAACCGCCTGGCGGCCTGTGGCAGCACGCGGTCGCGGTCGGCGCGGAGCACGTGATTGCCCTGCCCGAGGGGGAGAGCTGGCTGGTCGCCGCGTTGGCCGACGCGGCGGAGGGGGCGAGCCGTCGAGGACGGGTGGTCGCGGTGGTCGGTGGCCGCGGTGGGGCCGGCGCGTCGGTGCTCGCCACGGCGGTCGCCATCGCGGGGATGGCTGACGGCGAGCGGGTCATGTTGGTGGACTGCGACCCGCTGGGCGGCGGGCTGGATTTGCTGCTCGGCGCGGAGGACGCGCAGGGCCTGCGTTGGCCGGATCTGACGTTGTCCGAAGGCCGGGTGGCTTCGGCGTCGCTGCGAGCCGCGTTGCCCAGACCTGCCCTGGGCGGCGGCCCTGGTGAGCTCACCGTGTTGTCCTGCGATCGTGGCGGTGCGGGGCCACGGCCCGGAGCGGTTGCCTCCGTGCTGGATGCCGGGCGGCGGGCCGGTGAAACCGTGGTGTGTGACGTCCCCCGGTACCCGACCGAGGCCGCGCTGGCCGCGCTCGACGGAGCCGACCTGACGGTTCTGCTGGTGCCGGCCGAGGTGCGTTCCACGGCCGCCGCCGCGCGGGTTGCCGGTGTGCTGCGACAGCGCGGATCCTCCGTCCAGCTGGTGGTGCGTGGGCCGGCACCCGGCGGGTTGTCCGCGAGGGACGTGGCCGCCGCACTCGGCTTGCCGCTGCTACATGCCATGCGCCCACAGCCTGGCCTGGCCCGCGCGTTGGACCGGGGCGCGCCGCCCGGTACCCGGCGCGGCCCGCTGGCCGTCGCGGCTCGAGCGGTGCTCGACGAACTGCATAGCCGAGCTGGCGGAGCCGCGCTCGGCGAGGTGTCCGCGTGACCGCCCCGGCGCTGGTCGACAGGGTGCGCGAGCGGCTAGCGAGCGCCGGCGGCGAGATCAGCGCGGCGGTGGTCGCGGCGGCGGTCAGGGCGGAGGCCGGTGGCGTCGTCTCCGATGTCGACGTGTTGTCCGCCCTGCGGATGCTCCAGCAGGAGTTCACCGGCGCCGGCCCGCTCGAGCCCTTGCTGCGCGACCCTGGCACCACCGATGTGCTGGTCACCGCGCCCGACTCGGTGTGGGTGGACCGGGGCGACGGGCTGGTCCGCGCCGATGTGCGCTTCACCGATGAGGCCTCGGTGCGCCGGCTGGCCCAGCGTCTCGCGCTCGCCGCCGGGCGCCGGCTGGACGACGCCAGCCCCTACGTCGATGCTCTCCTGCCGGGCAGCGGGGTCCGGCTGCATGCGGTGCTCGCCCCGATCGCGGCGGACGGCACCTGCCTGTCGCTGCGCACGCTGCGCCCGGCGGCCCACGATCTGGCCACCCTGCGACGGCTCGGCACCGTCGATGACACCGGTTGGCGGCTGCTCCGCGCGATCGTGGCCGCCCGGTTGGCCTTCCTGATTTCCGGCGGCACCGCCTCGGGGAAGACCACCCTGTTGTCCGCGCTGATCGGCTGCGTACCGCATGACGAGCGGGTGGTCAGCGTGGAGGACGCGGAGGAGTTGCGCCCGGCGCACCCGCACGTCGTCCGGCTGGTCGCCCGGCCGCCCAACATCGAGGGGGCCGGCGAGGTGGTGCTGCGCGATCTGGTCCGCCAAGCCCTGCGCATGCGGCCGGATCGGCTGATCGTCGGTGAGGTCCGGGGCGCCGAGGTCTGCGATCTGCTCGCCGCGCTGAACACCGGGCACGAGGGCGGCGCGGGCACGGTGCACGCCAACTCGACAAGGGAGGTCCCCGCGCGGATGGAGGCGCTCGCCGCGCTCGGCGGTATGTCCAGGGACGCCCTGCACAGTCAGCTGGCCGCGGCCGTCCAGGTGCTGCTGCACGTGGTGCGGGCGGAGTGTGGCGCGCGTCGGCTGGCCGCGGTCGCGGTACTGGAACGCACCGACGGCGGGTTGGTCGCCGAACCGGTGTGGGAACTGGGCCGGGGCTGGGGCGACGGCCGGGGTCGCCGAGCGCTGGACGCCCTGCTGCGGGAGCGCGGGGTCGAGCCGCCGTGGTGACCCCGCCGCACGACCCGCGCTGGTCCTGGGTGGCCGTCGCGCTCAGTTTGGCCGCCGCGATCGCGTGCTGGCCTGCCTCCCCGGCGCGGAGTCGGCTGGTCGCCCTGCTGGCGCCCGCGCGAGGACCCGGCGGGCGCCTCGGTCACCTCGCCGGCTGGATTGCGGTGGACCCACACCGAGGCGTGGTGGTCCTGGTGGTTTCGGCGCTGGGCGGCGGGCTGCTGGCGGGCGTCGGCGGCGCGCTCGCCGCGGCCATCGCGTCGGGCGTCGGTTACCACCGATGGCGCGCCGGAGCGGTGCGCCGAGGGCACTCAACTGAGGTCGCGGCGTTGCTTGACGCGGTCGCGGTGATGACGGCCGAGTTGCGGGCGGGCGCGCATCCGGCTGGCGCCGCGGCCTCGGCCGCCGCCGGCGCCGGAGTGGTGCACCGGGTGCTCACCTCGGTGGCGGCGGGTGCTCAGCTGGGCGCCCAGGTTCCCGCCCTGCTCGAGCGGCACGCCAGCAATGAACCAGCCATCGCTGATGAGCTGAGGCGAATGGCAGCGGCCTGGGCGTTGGCCGAACGCCACGGTGCCACGCTTGCCGAGCTGATGGACGCCGTGCGCGCCGATCTGGAGGCGCGGGTTCGACTGGCCGGGCAGATCAAGGCGCAGCTGGCCGGTCCCCGGGCTTCCTCGGCGGTGCTGGCCGGCCTGCCGGTGCTGGGCGTGGCGTTGGGCCAGGGGATCGGTGCCAACCCGTGGCAGGTGTTGACCGGCACGCCGGTCGGCCAGGTCCTCCTGGTGGTGGGGACCGGGTTGGTCTGCGCCGGGATGCTCTGGAGCGGGCGGATCACCGGCAAGGCGGTGCCCCAGTGACTTCGCTGCTGCTACTGGCGGCCGCATTGCTTGTGGCGCCCTCGTGGTCACCGGGCCGGGCCCGGTTGATCAGGCTCCGGCAGGCTGAGAGCGCCCCGGACCGGCCTCCTTGGCGGCCCGGCCGCACGGTCTTGCCGGCCGTGTCCGGGGTGGCGATCGGGTTGCTCCTCCTCACCACGCTGGGCGGCGTGCTGGGCCCGGTGCTTGCCGCTCCGCTGGGGGTCGGCTCCGCTCTGGTGTGCCGGCGGTTACTCGGCCGCGAGCGTCCACCAGAGTTGGATCCACTCCGCCTCGCCGGTGGCTGGGATCTGTTGGCCGCCTGCCTGCGGTCAGGTCTGCCGGTCCCGCTCGCCGTCCGCGCGATCGCCCAGCACATGCCGGGCGCCGCGGCGGCTGAGTTGGGCACCATCGCCGACCGGCTGGCTCTCGGGGCCGATCCTGGCACCGCGTGGGATGTGCCGGAAACCTCACCGATCCACAAGCTCGCCCGGGCCGCCCGCCGCTCCGCGCGCAGCGGCGCCAGCCTGGCCACCGTGGCAGAGGCCGCGGCCGCCGAGGTACGTGGCGCGGCGCTGGACCTGGCGGCGGCCCGAGGTCAACGCGCCGGTGTGCTCATTACCGGTCCGCTCGGGCTGTGCTTCCTGCCGGCGTTCCTCGCCATGGGCGTGGTCCCGGTGGTGCTTGGCCTGGCAAGCGGCCTGGCGGTGGCCTGGTGAACATCGTGAGCCACCTCGGGCCGACCGGCTCGAGGTCAACCGCGTCGGCTCCAACGGCGCGGTCCAAACCTAAACAGGGAGAAGATCATGCGTCATATGCGGTTGTGGCTGACGGTGCGAGTCCGGGCGGCGCTGGCCGGGGACGACGGGATGAGCACGGCCGAGTACGCAATCGGCACCATCGCCGCGGCGGCGTTCGCCGCGGTCCTCTACGCGGTGGTCAAAGGCGACACGGTGGTAAGCGCGCTCACCTCCATCGTGCAGCGGGCGCTGTCGGTGAACTTCTAGGCCGGCCCAGCCGATGCGCCCGCGCCAACGATCGGGGCGCCGTGACGGTCGAGGCCGCTCTCGCGCTGTGTTCGTTGGTGCTGGTGCTGGCGTTGGCCATCGGAGCGGTCGCGGCCGCCGGCGCCCAGCTGCGCTGCATGGACGCCGCCAGGGAGGCCGCCAGGCTGGTGGCTCGCGGGGAACCTGACCGCGCCCGTCATGCCGCCGAGGCAATCGCGCCTGGCGGCGCCCGGGTGGACATCCGAATCGTCGGCGACGAGGTGACTGTGCAGGTGTCCAGGGGCGTCGACCAACTGCCCGGCCTGAGCGTCTCCGGACGGGCGCTGGGTGTGCTGGAGCCGGGGGTGCTCATCGGTGGTCCACCGGAGACGGAGTCGCGGCTTCCGAGCGGGCCGCCGTGAGTTCGGCCTGGCGGGCCGCCGGCCGCATCGACGAGCGGGATTGTGGACTCGCCACGGTGTGGGCCGCGGGTGGCATGGCGGTGGTACTCGCGCTCACCGCGGTCGGGGTCAACCTCGGGGCGGCCATCGGTAGTCGGCATCGGGCCGAGGCGGCCGCCGATCTGGCCGCGTTGGCCGCCGCCAGCCACGCCGCGGACGGGGACATCGCCGCCTGTGCGCATGGCGCGCGGGTGACGGAAGGGATGTCCGCGCGGCTGGTCAGCTGCCGGCTCTCCGGGTGGGAAGCGAGGGTCGAGGTGGAGGTCAGGTCGCCGCTGTCCCTCGGTGGGTCGGGAGTTGCCCTCGGTCGGGCCCGAGCCGGGCCATCCCCGGGATGACCGGCACCCGGTGCGTCGAGGTGCCGTAGCGGAATCGTTAAGGAAAGGCGGTAAGTGGTTGGCAAGTCTCGGCGAGCGGCGGGACCGGGGCTTTTTGGCAGCCCCTGCCTCTTGATCACGCGTTCACCCGCTGAGCCGTCCCAAGGGCGGCGCTCGTCGTAGACACCGCGCCGATCGGCGACATGAGCTGGCGCGGCTTCCCCTCGGCCCTTTGACTGTGGTTGCGCGGTATCGCCGTGGCGAGTGCCGCACGTATGGACGACGGAGGACACGGCAATGTCGTGGTGGGACAGCTATCGCGCGGTGTACCGCGCCGAGCTGAAGGCCAGCGCATTCGAGCTGGCGGATCACGGTTGGCCGGTACTTCGCGGCAACTACTGGCAAGCCGACCGGTGGGTTGGAGCGGAGGGTGCTTCGGTAACCGGTCTTGCCCCGCTGGACGTCGATGAATTGGCGGCCAGCCGGGATGCGGCAGAGGTCGACACCTGGTGGTCGGAGCGGCCTTACTCGGTGCTACTGGCGACCGGTTTCGTGGTCGACGCCATCGAGGTGTCCGCGCTGGTCGGGCGCCGCGTGTGCGCGAGGCTCCGGGAGACTGACCTGGTGGTTCCGGTAGCGGCCACGCCGACCGGGCGCTGGTGGTTCGCGGTCCGTGCCGGCGAGGCGCTGCGCCCGGAGCTCGCCTCACGCCCGGACGTGATTCTGCACAGCCGGGGATCGTGGGTGGCGGCGCCGCCGTCGGAAGGGCCGCAGGGCGTGGTGCACTGGCGGGTCCCGCCACCGGCCTGCGGGTGGAACTTGCCCGACCCGTGCGATCTGCAGGTGGCGCTGCTGGAGGTGCTGGCCCAGCGCCCGCCGGTCGCGCAGGCGGACACCGGGCTCGGTTCCGTGGGTACCGGCGTTCGGTCCTGAGCCGCGCACAGCCCGGGCCCGGCCTGCGGATCAGCCGGCCGCGGCGGGCACGTTGTGCCGATCCCGGGTCCGGTCGCCCCGACTGAGCGCTTCCAGCACGATGTCGAGCACGATCACCGCGCCGTCCTTGTCCAGCGGGCTGTTGCCATTGCCGCACTTGGGTGACTGCACGCAGGACGGGCAGCCGGCTGGGCACTCGCACCCGGCTATGGCGTTGCGGGTCGCGGCCAGCCAGGGGCCGAGCTCCTGGTAGCCCCGCTCGGCGAACCCGGCGCCACCCGGGTGGCCGTCGTGGACGAATACCGTCGGTGCGCCGGTGTCTGGGTGCAGTGCGGTGGACATCCCGCCGATGTCCCACCGGTCGCACACCGCGAACAGCGGTAGCAGCCCGATCGCGGCGTGTTCGGCGGCGTGCAGCGAACCGGGGATCCGAGAGGCGTCCAGCCCGGCGGCGAGTAGCAAGGACTCCTCGATGGTGTACCAGACCGCTCGGGTGTGCAGGGTCCGCGGTGGCATGTCCAGCGCCACTGTCTCGATCACTTCGCCGCTCGGGCGCCGCCGCAGGTAGGACACCACCTGCGAGGTCACCGTGACATCCCCCAGCCGGACGGTCACCCCCGGTGGCGGTAGGGACGTGGGGCCCGTGGCCGCGGCGACGTCGGGCTCGACCACCGCGACGTCGACGACGCTGCGGGCCGACGTGGACCAGTCCGGCTCCTCGGCGTGCACGAGCGCGAGCCCGTCATCGAGGTTCAGCTCGTCGACCACGAAGCTGGCGCCCCGATGCAGGTACACCGCGCCCGGATGCAGCGTGGCCGGCGCCGTCGCCGCGTCCACCGTGCCCAGCATCCGACCGGTGTCCGCCTCCACCACGACCACCTGGCCGGCCCCGGAACCCCGGATGTCCACCTGAGCGGCCGGCCGCTCGGAGGGCAGCGGCCAGAACCAGCCGGCCGGCCGCCGCCGCAACACCCCGTCCTCAACCAGCGCATCCAGCACCGCGCGCGCCTTGGCGCCACCGAACACCGACATCACCTCGGCATCGGTCACCGGGGATTCGGCGGCCGCGCAGGCCAGTTGCGGGGCCAGCACGTACGGGTTCGTCGGATCCAGTACACAGGTCTCCACCGGCCGGCCGAGCAGCGCCTCAGGGTGGTGCACCAGATAGGTGTCCAGCGGGTCGTCCCTGGCCACCAGCACGACCAGCGCCTCCCGGCCAGCCCGACCGGCCCGGCCGGCCTGCTGCCAGAACGACGCCCGGGTGCCCGGGAACCCGGCGACCAGGACCGCATCCAGCCCGACGATGTCGATGCCCAACTCCAGCGCGTTCGTCGAGGCCACCCCGAGCAACTCGCCGGAGTCCAGCGCGGCCTCCAAGGCGCGCCGCTCCTCGGGCAGAAACCCGGCCCGGTACGCCGACACCCGCGCGGCCAGGGCCGGATCCACCTCGGCCAGGTCGCGGGCGGCCCGCAGCGCGGTCACCTCGGCGCCGCGCCTGGATCGCACGAACGCCAGCGTGCGCGCCCCCTCGACGACCAGATCGGCCAGCATCCGGCCGGCCTCCGCACCCGCCGACCGCCGCACCGGGGCGCCGTTCTCACCGGTCAGCTCCTCCAACAGCGGCGGTTCCCAGAGCGCGACGGTGCGCGGCCCGCGCGGCGACCCGTCCTCGGTGACCGCGGTGACCGGGACGCCGACCAACCGCGACGCCGACTCCGCTGGCTGGGCGACCGTGGCCGAGGCCAGCACGAACGTCGGCGCGGCACCGTAGCGCGCACACAGCCGACGCAGCCGGCGCAGCAGCAGGGCCACGTGGGATCCGAACACGCCTCGGTAGGCGTGGCATTCGTCGATCACCACGTAGCGCAGTCGGCGCAGGAAGCTGGCCCACTTCGCGTGCCGGGGCAGGATCGTGCGGTGCAGCATGTCCGGGTTGCTGAACACCCACCGGGAGTGCGCGCGCACCCAGTCCCGCTCCTCCAGGGCGGTGTCTCCGTCGAAGCACGCGGCGCGCAGCTCGTCGAACTCGCAGGCCAGCACCGCGCCCAGTTGGTCAGCGCCGAGCGCCTTGGTGGGTGACAGGTACAGCGCGGTGGCCTTCGGATCCTCGAGCAGCCCGGTCAGCACAGGCAGCTGGTAGGCCAGCGACTTCCCGGACGCGGTTCCGGTGGCGATCACCACGTGCCGCCCGGTGTGCGCCAACGATGCCGCCGCGACCTGGTGCGACCAGGGGCGGCGCACGCCGAGCTCGCCCAGCGCGGCCACCGCGCGCGGATGTGCCCAGCCCGGCCAGTCGGCCTCCTCGGCGGGGCGCGCGGGCAGCTGGGCCACGTGGGTCAGCGGGGATTCGCCGGCGGGGACGCCGGCCAGTACCCGACCCAGCAGGCCTCCCGGTCGGGGCTGTCCAGCGATTGCTGGCGGCGCGGGCGGCACCCTCGGCGCGACGGGTTCCGCGCGAGGATCAAGGGGCGGAGCGTCGGTCGACGCACCGGGGTAGGAACCGGGGAGAGCGGGCATCGGTCTCATTGTGACCCGCCGGACCGACAACATGAGTCGGCCGCCCGCCCCGAGCAGGCTCGCCGCCCTCGGCCCGGACCTGGAGGACACCTGAATCCCCGGAGGGGAGCCGCGGTCAGCTGGTCCGCGAACCGGCCCGGACCAGGGAAGGACTAGGGCCGCGAACCGGGCCGGACCCGGCGAGGACTAGGGCCGGGAACTGGGCAAGGACTGGGCGCGCCGGTGAGATGCAATATCAAACGATCGCGTTCCGCATCGGGTGTTGCGCATGGCGAGCCCACCACTAATGCCACCAACTTGGGTGAATTCTGGCTGAGCTGAGAATGATGCTCGACACGTTTTGCCAGGGATGCCTATACCCGTTCTCAGCAGCCCGCGAGGGCCCCCATACACTGCGCCCACATCGGGGTTCGCTGACTAGCGGCACCGTCATGAACAACGTGAGGATCGGTCCAAGGTCAGTACTGATCTCGCCGTCCCCCCGTTGACGAATGCGATTTCAACCAGGAGGACGGATGTCCCGGCTCATTCTCGCGGAGGGCCTTGAGCTCTCCTCGAGTGACCGCACCGTGGTCGGTGTGGTCGCCGTGGTCGCCCTTATTGCGCTGGTGATCGGTTTCTTCTTGCGCAAGGAGGTGCTGGCCGCTGGCCAGGGCACCGAGCGCATGCAGGAGATCGGTCGCGCGGTGCAGGAGGGTGCCGCTGCTTATCTCAACCGACAGTTCCGCACGCTCGGCATATTTGTCGTGATCGTGTTCGTCCTGCTGTTCGTCCTGCCGGCGGACACCATGGGCGAGCGGATCGGCCGATCAATCTTCTTCGTCATCGGCGCGCTGTTCTCGGCCACCATCGGCTATCTCGGCATGTGGTTGGCCACCCGGGCGAACATCCGGGTCGCTGCCGCCGCACGCGAGGAGGGCGGCCGGGAGAAGGCCATGCGGGTCGCGTTCCGCACCGGCGGCGCGGTGGGCATGTTCACCGTCGGCCTCGGGCTGTTCGGCGCCGCGCTGGTGGTCATGGTCTACGCCGGCCAGGCGCCCAAGGTGCTGGAAGGCTTCGGCTTCGGCGCCGCGCTGCTGGCCATGTTCATGAGGGTCGGCGGCGGAATCTTCACCAAGGCCGCCGACGTGGGCGCCGACCTGGTCGGCAAGGTCGAGCAGGGCATCCCGGAGGACGACCCGCGCAACGCCGCGACCATCGCCGACAACGTCGGGGACAACGTGGGTGACTGCGCCGGTATGGCCGCCGACCTGTTCGAGTCCTACGCCGTCATGCTGGTCGCCGCGCTGATCCTGGGCTCGGCGGCGTTCGGCCTGCAGGGCCTGCTGTTCCCGCTGATCGTGCCGGCCATCGGTGTGGTCACCGCGGTGCTCGGCGTGTACATCACCCGGGCGAAGCCCGGTGAGGGCGGCCTGAAGGCGATCAACCGCAGCTTCTACATCTCGGCGGTGTTCTCCGCGGTGTTCTGTGTGGCCGCGGCGTTCCTCTACCTGCCGAACAGCTTCGACAAGCTCTCCGGCCCGACCGACTCCACCGTGGTCACCGACGCCGCCGGCGCGAACCCGCAGGTGATCGCGTCCGTCGCGGTGATCATCGGCATCGTGCTGGCCGGCATCATCCTGTGGCTGACCGGCTACTACACCGGCACCGAGCACAAGCCGGTCAAGGACGTCGGCGACTCCGCCCGCACCGGTGCGGCCACCGTCATCCTGTCCGGCATCTCGATCGGCTTCGAGTCCGCCGTCTACACCGCACTGGTGATCGCGGCGGCCGTGTTCGGGGCGTTCCTGCTGGGCGGCGCCTCGGTGACCGTCGCACTGTTCGCGGTGGCGCTGGCCGGTACCGGCCTGCTCACCACGGTCGGTGTGATCGTGGCCATGGACACCTTCGGCCCGGTGAGCGACAACGCGCAGGGCATCGCGGAGATGTCCGGCGACGTGACCGGCGAGGGCGTGGTCATCCTCACCGAGCTGGACGCGGTGGGCAACACCACCAAGGCCATCACCAAGGGCATCGCGATCGCCACCGC
>DATHIT010000332.1:0-4892 GCA_035489915.1 Pseudonocardia sp.
AGATCACCGTCGCTCGCGCGGCCCGTCGACACTATGACACCGCACAACGCTGGTACCGCGCCGGCAAACGCGGCGAAGCCCCCCTCGTCCACCTCCCGTCCCTCGTCACCGAACGCGATCGAGAAGCTAAGCAGCTGGGAACATCGCGCTCGATGAACTGACGCCAGAGAATATTACGATCTGAGGAATCCTTTCTTTCCGATTGGCATCGGCGTACTCTCCGATGTTTCTCAGAACCCGTCACGCGCCTTTTCCATCTCGGGCGCATTATTCATTCATGATGCGATGGATTCAGATTGTGCTGTATGTGGTGCTAGGTCTTGCGCTGCTGCGCTTCGGCGCGGTCTGGACCCTGCAGGGTCTGAACCTGTGGGGTGGCAGCTTCATGACAGGTTCGCCCCGGTGGCTGGTGATCGGGCTGGTTCTGGTTATCGCCGGCATCGCGCTGCTGGTGCAGTCCGGGCTGCTGCTCAGGCGACGAGCGCGAGGCTGACCGGAGTGGTCCGAACCGCCACTTCGCATGCCCAACGCACACTTCGCATACCGCGGGCGGGGTGCGAAGTGTGCCTCAGGTATGCGAAGTCGAAGGGGCGGCGGGTTCCCGGACGGCGGCGCGGCGCTCGGTGACGAAGCACGCTACGCCGGCGCCGGCGAGAACGAGCTGAGGTAACTCACTAGCTAGCCTAACGAAAAAGTTCCTGGAGAGCGTTGACCCGGATGCAGGATGCATTCTACTGTGTTGATGCAGGTCAAGGGCGTCTTGCCGGCGACCAGACCGGGTCGCTGTCCGGAGGAAGCATGTCCGAGTCCATCAACGTGGCCTATGTCAACCCGCTGACCCGCCGCGAAGCGGTACTGAACCAGCTGCGACAGGAGATCGTGCGCGGCGTACTGCCGTCCGGCACTTTGATCAAGGACGCCGAAGTGGCGGCCCGACTGGGAGTGAGCATCACCCCGGTCCGGGAGGCGATCGCCCACCTGGCCGCCGAGGGGCTCATCGATATCGCCCCCAACCGCACCCGGCACGTCACCCAGGTGACACAGAAGAACGCGCTCGAGCTGATCGACGTGTTGGGCGTGCTGGCCTGCGCGGGGTTCGGGTGGGGAGTCGACAATCTCTCCGAATCGGACCTGGCGCAGATGCGCGAGCGGCTGGACGAGCTCGTGTCCAACCTGCGCGCCGGCAACATGACCGCCGCCGGCGGCGCCGGCGCCGACTTCACCACGATCGTGACGCTGGCCAGCGGGAACCGGGAGTTGCAGACCCACGTCGACCTGGTCATCGCGCGCATCAAGCGACTGTTCGCACGCGCCAAGACCGACGAGGCCTGGCAGGTATGGGTGAACGGCTACCGGGAGATCCTCACCCACCTCGAGGCTGACGACCAGGCCGCCGCGGTGGCCCGCTATCGGCAGATCTTCATCGAGTACCGCGCGGTCATCGAGACCATGCTTTTCGACGGCGAGGCCAACCGGCGCTGATTAAAAGCTCTTTCCCCATGAAGCTGTTGCGCCCGCTCGATCACGCAACATTCCCCGACGCAAGCGCCGAGGCCAATTGTGATGGCGTGCGCACGGGAATGCCAGTATGGGTGATCTCTGGAGCGTGACTAAATCGTGATCCCAATCTCTGATCCGTGCGCCCGATCGGTCCGTGTAGTTCAGGTGGACCTCGTGGGTGAGGGCATATCGGACAGCCTGCTGCTGGCCGGGTTCGGCGCTAAGGACCCGCAGCTCGCCGTGGCATTCGTGCGCCGTTTCCAGCGGGCGGTGTTCGGCACAGCGTTCCGTCTGGTCAGCGACCCCGCGATGGCCGAAGACATCGCTCAACAGGCGTTCGAACACGCTTGGCGGTTCGCCGATTCCTACGACGTGCGACGTGGCGCGGTGCGGACCTGGCTGATGCGTATCGCCCACAACCTGGCCGTGGACGCGATTCGTATGCGCCGCACCATCCCCGTGGACCTGAACGAGATGGACCGGCTCGTCGTCACCCTCACCCCGGGCCCAGAACGGCTTGCCCTTGCCGGGGAGGGCCGCGCCCAACTGCGTCGCTCGCTCGCCGGACTGCCCGCCGAGCAAGCTCGCGCCGTTGTGATGGCCGCGGTGCACGGCATGACCGCGCGCGAGATCGCCGACATCGAGGAAATTCCGCTTGGTACCGCAAAGTCACGGATTCGCGCCGGGATGGGCAAATTGCACTCACTGCTACAGGCGCAGGATAACGATTATGACTAGAGCCGGACACGCCATTCGGTCACACCGCGGATACGCGATCAACATCCCCGTCGACCTCGGGTGTTCCTTCATCGAGGAGCGTGGCGACGGTGTCCAGGCCGGTGAGCCGCACAGCTTGCGCCCCGGGCGAGCCGTCGGGGGCGAGCAGCCTGAGCCGGTGTCCTCGGTGCAGGGTCTCTTCGGCAATCTCGTACAGCAGCTCGATCCCGACGCTGCCCAGGTGGGTGACCGCGGTCAGGTCGACCGACATGGGGAGCAGCCCGCCTCGGCTGATGTCGCGGAGGCGACGTCGTAGTGGCCCAGCGGTGGTCATGTCGACCGGGCCGCTGACCACCAGGCGTGGGCGGTCTCCCGTCTGTGCCACCGTGATTCGCAGTTCTGTCGCGGGGTCGGCGGCCTCATATCGATCGGCCGGGGTGGAGCCGAACACCGGCGCCCGGCGCAGCTCGTGGTCGAAGGAAACCATGGTGCCGGGGGCGAGGTCCTCCATCTCGAGGTTGTCCACCCACTGACGCATCATGACCCTGCCGCGTCCCCGATGCTTCGGGTCGGCCGGAGGCGTACGCCACCGGCCACGATCCGTGACCGTGAAGGATGCCCGCCCGTCCTCACTGACCACGCCTTCGACCCGGACGGTGCCGCTCGAGTCGCGGTAGCCGTGCTCGATCGAGTTCTCCACGGCCTCGCCGACCGCCAGGCTGACGGCCCGCACGTCCTGCGCGCTGGCCCCGGCCGAGCCCAACCAGGCCGCCAGCTCACCCCGGAGCCGGGACAGCTCGGGGCGGTCACTGGCGATCTCGATGCAGATCGGGGCGGGCGAGGAGTCGGTCACTTCGACCGCGAGCAGGGTCGCGTCGTCACGCTGGCCCGCACGGGTCACAGTGTTCACCGTCAGCTCGCACACCAGGTCGAGCGCCCGTGACGTGGGCTGCGCATCGCGGTACCGGCGCCGGGCGGCCGCGGCGGCTTTGCCCAGCGCGGAGAAGCCGTGATCAAGACCGCGGCCGCTGCGCTCGACGAGTCCGTCGGAGTAGCACAGCAGCAGGTCACCGGATACGAGTGAGGTTTCGGTGATCTGGTGCGCCGGGCCGGGTAAGCCGAGCGGGCCGCCGACGGTGAGCGGCAAGTTCCGGTGCCGGCCGTCCATGGCGATCACCATCGGCGAGGGATGTCCGCAACTGGCGGAGCGGAGTAGCCGCTGCCGCGAGTCGAGCACCCCGACCCATGCGGTGGCGCCCCGCGCTCCGGGCACCCTGGCGACGAAGCGGTCGAGCCTGGCCAGCGCTTCACCGGCGTCCGCGCCCTCGACCAGGAAACCGGCCAGTACCGCGCGCAGCTGACCCATCACCGCGGCCGCCGCTGCCCCGTGCCCAACCACATCACCGACGGCCAGCGCGAGCTGTCCCTGCCCGACCGGGATGGCGTCGAACCAGTCGCCGCCCGCGGTGTGCTCGCTGTCGGCCGCTCGGTAGTGGGCGGCGAGATGCAGGCCCGGCAGCACAGGTAGCGCGTTCGGCAGCAGGGTGCGTTGCATGAGCAACATCGCCGCCCGGGTGTCCTCGTACTGGACCCGCACCTCGGCCATCCGTTGCTCCATCGCCCTTACCCGCGATACGGCGTGGCCGGCGTAACCGGCGATGGCGGTGATGATCGCCTGCTCGGCGACGTCGATGGTCTGCGGGCGTGCCCACACGAACACCAATGCGCCCAGCGGGCCGTTCGGACCTGGCACCGGTGCACACGCGGTGGCCTGCCGATCCGGGGCCGCCCAGTCAACCTGCAGCCGCGGATAGCGTTCGGCCAACTGCTCGAGGTTCTCCACGAACACCGGCCGCCCGGTGCGTACGCACTCCGCCGCGGGCTGGTCGGCGGCCACCGGGATCCGCTGGTACCGGTGCCGGATCTCGATGGGCAGCACGTCGTCCCGCAGTCGGACGAGGTGCCGCTTGTCGGGCTCGAGCAGCGCGATGTCCACGTATGCGGGGGACCGAGGCTGGCCGCTGACCAGGTTGGCGACGGCCACCGAGATGTCGGTCAACGTGGTGGCGGCGGTGAAGGCCTCACTCGCGGCCAGCAGCATCTGGCTGCGGGCCAATGCGTCGTGAATCTGGGTCGTCAGCCGTTGCCGCTCGGCCCCCGGTTCGTCGGCCCGGGCGAAGACGACGATCACCTGATCGTCGACTCGCCACGTCTCGTGCGCGGAACCAACCGCGTCCGGAAACTCTGTCCAGATGTTCTTCCCGGTCAGCTCATCCACCGACCGGCCCATCAACCTGGCCGCCGCCGGGTTGAGGTAACGGATCGTCCACTCGTCGGCACATACGCAGACCCCGTCCCGGACTCCATCCAGGGCCGACCGCGCCACCGACTCCGCTAGTCCCCACATCGCGCTCCGATCGAACAAGCCCGCGGGGTCACCGTCGATACGTAGTTCGCGCACCCCCATCAGTGCGGCGATCGTGCTGCCAAGGGTGTTTGGAGGCTAGTCAGGTCAACCTCCGAACGAACGGGCCGTTGCTCGGGCGGCCCTGATGCGGTCGCGGGGGATGAGTGCTCGCTCGGTCGGCGTCCCCTCGTCGTTGGCGGCCCGCACCACCCGCTCGACGATCCCGTGGTCAGGCGACAGATGGCAGACCGGATCGGTGCGAGCGGCG
>DATHIT010000333.1:0-2281 GCA_035489915.1 Pseudonocardia sp.
CGCGAGCATCGCCTTGCCCACCCCGGTGCAGTACATCGGCATCCGGCCGCCGATCCGGGACGGCACCTTCGGACCCGAGGTGGCGTCGAGTTTGTGCAGGTAAACGACCTCGGGCACGGCGTGGGCGTCCGAACCGGGGTCAAGGATGGCCAGGTGCACGGTCTCGTGGGTGGCCTCGAACAGGTCGGCCAGGAACGGCGCGGCGGCTTCCCGCAGGCCGCGCTGCCGGGGTGCCAGTTGACCCAGCTCGAACAGCCGCATGCCCAGGCGAAGCCCGGTCGGGGTGCGCTCCACCACGTCCCACGCGGCCAACTCGGCAAGCAGCCGGTGTGCGGTGCCCTTGGCCAGGCCGGTGCGCCGGCACAGCTCGGCCAGGCTCAGCTCAGCATCCCCCGGTCGGAACGCGGTGAGCAGGGTGAACGCGCGCCCCAGCACCGACTTGGGCGGTGTGTCAGCTGTCTGCGCCACCAGCCCATCTTCGCGCACAGTTCCACTCAGCGGAACGCCCATCTTCCGTGCCGAGTCCGGCCGGTGTGAGGCTCCAGGCATGGCACCGAGGAGAGTCGTGGCCGCGATCGTCGGCCCGGGAAACATCGGCACCGATCTGCTGGCGAAGCTGCGCGGCAGCGACGCGATCGAGGTCGGCTACATGGTCGGCGTGGTGGAGTCCGAAGGGCTGGCCCGCGCCCGTAACCAGGGCGTCGCGGCGAGCGCCGAAGGAGTGGACTGGCTACTCCGCCAGGACCCGCTGCCGGAGATCGTCTTCGAGGCGACCTCGGCCGCCGCGCACGTGGCCAACGCCCCGCGCTACGCCGAGGCCGGCATCCAGGCCGTCGACCTGACGCCGGCGCACCTGGGCCCGATGGTCTGCCCGCCGGTCAACCTGCGCGAGCACCTGGCCGCGGCCAATGTCTCGATGATCACCTGCGGCGGCCAGGCCACCATCCCGATGGTGCACGCGGTGTCCCGGGTGACGCCGGTGCCCTACGCGGAGATAGTCGCGTCGGTCGCCTCGCGCAGCGCCGGGCCGGGCACTCGCGCGAACATCGACGAGTTCACCCAGACCACCGCCCGCGCGGTGGAAGAGGTGGGTGGTGCCGAGCGCGGCAAAGCGATCATCGTGCTGAACCCGGTGGAGCCGCCGATGATCATGCGCGACACGGTGTTCTGCATGGTCGGCGCGGAGACCGACCGGGGCGCGATCATCCGGTCCATCCACGACATGGTGGCGCAGGTGCAGGGCTACGTGCCCGGCTACACGCTGCGCGCCGAGCCGCAGTTCGACGAGCCTCGCCCGGATTGGCGGAACAACGCCCGGGTCGCGGTATTTCTCGAGGTCAAGGGCAATGGCGACTACCTGCCGCCGTACGCCGGCAACCTGGACATCATGACCGCGGCGGCCGCACAGGTCGGCGAGCTGATCGCGGCCAGCAAGCGGGAGGTGGCGGCATGAGCGAATCATCAAGTTCAACGCGGCCCGCGCTGCGGCACGACGTGCAGATCACCGATACCACGCTGCGCGATGGCAGCCACGCCATGGCGCACCAGTTCACCGAGGCCCAGGTGCGGGACACGGTGCGCGCGCTGGACGCGGCCGGCGTCGAGGTGATCGAGGTGACCCACGGCGACGGCCTGGGCGGCAGCTCGTTCAACTACGGCTTCTCGCACACCGACGAGATGACGCTGATCGCCGCCGCGCGCGAGGAGGCCAGCCAGGCCAAGATCGCCGTGCTGCTGGTGCCCGGTATCGGCACCGTCGAGGATCTCAAGCGGGCCCGCGACGCCGGCGCGGACATGGTCCGGGTGGCCACCCACTGCACCGAGGCTGACGTGTCCCCGCAGCACTTCGCGGCGGCCCGGGACCTGGGCATGGAGACCGTCGGGTTCCTGATGATGGCGCACCGCACGCCGCCGGAGAACCTGGCCAAGCAGGCCCGGATCATGGTGGACGCCGGCTGCCAGGCCCCGTACGTCACCGACTCGGCCGGCGCGTTGCTGATGCACGAGGCCAAGGTCCGGTTCGAGGCGCTGGTGGCCGAGGTGGGCGACCAGGCGTGGGTGGGCTACCACGGTCACCAGAACCTCAGCCTGGGCGTGGCCAACTCGGTGCTCGCCTACGAAGCGGGCGTGCGCTACATCGACGGCTCGCTGTGCGCGCTGGGCGCCGGCGCCGGGAACACGCCGACCGAGCTGCTGGCCGCGGTGTTCGACCGGCTCGGCATCAACACCGGCCTGAACGTGCTCGCCCTGCTGGACGCCGCCGAGGACGTTGTGCACCCGT
>DATHIT010000334.1:0-2542 GCA_035489915.1 Pseudonocardia sp.
AAGACCGTGTAGAGTGGTGTGTATGTACCCCACCGCCCCGACCCTCACCCGCTACTGGACCGGCATGTCTCCGCTCGCCCGAACCACCACCGCCATTCTGGCCGGCACCCTCGGCGGCTCGTTCGTGGTGGCGGTGGAAACCGTCGTGCACGTGGCGCTGATCGGCACCGGCGCGCTGAGTGGGATCTGCGGCTAACTGATCAACTAGGAGAGTCATGACCAACCATCGAGCCGGCCGCCAGCCGCAACCCGCGCCCCGGCCGGCGCCGCGCAAACCCGGCACCATCGTGCGCTGTGTGGCCGGCTGCTGCCTCGGCGTCCCGGACCCGGGGATCGGCGCGGTACTACGGCCCTCCCCGTTTGAGCTGAGCGTCCGGCCGTCCCATCGGTTCGGCCGTCCCGCCGAGCTGGTGCAGTGGCGCCAGCATTACAACGCACCACACACCGAGGTCCCCTCGCGGGAATGGGTGCCGGCTATCTGGCTGACCACCGTGCCGGTGCGCAAGGCGCACCGAACAGCCACCACCGCGCCGCCGTGCGAAGCGGATCCAGACGAGCCGACCCCGGCCGGGGTGATTGATCAGAACTGGGTGGACCAGCTGCTCAGCGATCACCCACCGACGGCCCCGCGCAAGTTCGGCTCGGCCACCGTGTCCGCCGCCGTGGACGAGCTCGCCGAGGCGCTATTCCTGATCACCATGGAACTGGAGCGAGTTCGCGACGCCGGACCCAAAGGCGCACACACCGCGCACGAGACGGCGGCGTACCGGGCCGGGGTGAACCAGGCCATCGCGTTGGTGGCGCAGACCGGGCTGCTGGCCGCCGGCGTCGGAACCACGAACCGGGGCGGTGTCCGGTGAGCATCACCGATCCGATCCTGGTGGGTTTCTTCCTCGGCCTGGCCCTGGGGCTGATCGGCGGGATCTGGCTGGAGCGGGCGGCGAATGCCGGCCGGGCCGGTAAGTCAGCGGCTCGGCGAGTGTGGCGAAGGGGACGGCGGTAATGGCCCGTCACGCCCGCCGCCCGATCCGCTGGGGCCGCGCTGCCGTGGTCATCTTCATCTCGCTGGTGCTGTCCTGGGGGCTCAACGTCATCACCCGGGCGCTAGGCGTTCCCGGCGCCGGCGGCTGGCTGTCCACCGTGCTGTCTGTCGCCGTGGCGGTGCTGGTGGGCATGGCCCTGGCGCCTTGGTACCTGAACTGTGATGAGGAGGAGTAGTGAGCACTGAAGAGACCGAACTGGGCCCGGCGGACCGCACTGAGTCCGCGATCAACGCGGCCCGCCAAACGTTCCTGCGTGCCGCAACTGCCCACCCGGATGACTACAGCCTGGACATGCTGATCCGCGATGGGCAGCGACTGTCCGCCGCGCTGTCCGAGCGGACCATCCATCTGCGCGCCGCTGCGCGGAAGGTGGCCGAGCTCGAGGGGGCGATCCGCAAGCTGCGGGAAGCGGAGGCCCAAGCCGTCGCTGAGCCGTCGTTCTTGGTGCCACCGCTAGACCGTGAAGTGCTCGCCCTGGACACCGCACTGAGCGTGCTGGGCCCGCTGGATCGCCGAACCCAGATCCGGGCCATGCGGTGGCTGGCCGAGCGACTCGAGGACACCGCGCCATGATCGACACAGTGAAGCGCTACACCTGCGATGCGCCGGGCTGCACCAGATCCGGTATCCAGGCCAGCAAGCATGACGCCCCGCCGGTGGGGGTGCACGTCAAGAGCGTGCTCCACGTCTATGGCGGCGGGGAAACCGTGCACGACGTCTATGCCTGCTCGCCGGAGCACATCGGTGACGCGATCCGTGCTCGGCTCGAGCAGGCCCGGGAGCAGTGATGCGCGGCTGGCTGCTACCGGACATCGACGAACCGGACCCGTGTGATCCAGAAGAGTGGGGAGTGGACCCTGATGACCAACACGATCGGGCCCGAGATGACCGAGACACCTAGGAGATTCAAGCCTCGGGCGCGCCAGGCCGCCGAGGAATTCGCCCGCAAGCTGGGCACCGAGGCGTACCCGGTGGGTACGCACATCGCCGCCGTGGAAACCATCCGGGACGAGTGCGGAGTGAGCGACTCGACGGCCTACAACGCACTGAAGTACCTGCAGGCGTGGGGGCGGCTCAAGGTGCAGCACGGCATGCCCAGCGTGGTGCTCCCGGTGCCGGCCGGCGCGGATCAGACCACCTCGGAGCATGACGTGGCGGTGGCCGAGCTGCGCATCCTGCACCGCCAGCTCGGCGACACCATCGATCGACTCGCCCAGGACGACTGAGGAGACTGCTATGCCCCGGGGATACCAGCGGGTGACCATCCAGTTTGAGGAACTCATCACGCGGCGCACCAAATCGGGGAAGTGTCCCGTGTGTGGCCGATCGGTTCGCCGTAGCGCCTCGTTCACCGCGACCTTGAGCCCGTTCAACAAAGGCCCGTCCGGCGCGCCGGCTACCTATGACGAGGCGATGGCCAAGTTACGCGCCCAGGCGGATCAGTGGGTGCCGGACTTCCACCATGAGGGATGCCGGGACTTGACCGGCTGGAGTGCCCG